>ONKE01000010.1 GCA_900318355.1 uncultured Bacteroidales bacterium | reverse complement strand
GGCAAGACCATCGACCTCAAGGAGTGGTTCACCGTCGCCCCTGAAGGCGCACTGAAGACCATGGTCGACTACACGTTCTTCAAGACAGTTAATGACCAGGAAATAGATCTTGAGGGAGACGAGCTCGCAGCCGTCCCGCTCGCTATCGACTCCAAGGGCGTCCTGACGGCGTCTGGATCCGGTCCCTATAGCATCAGGATTTCCTCGAAGCTTGACAAAACCATCAAGACGAACATCTTCATCCGTGCCGGCGAATGCCCTGACGATGTTGTCCCCGCTGTCAGCATCGATCCCAAAGAGCGTATCGACATCTTCAAGGGCTCTTTCGAGGAGTATAACAAGATGACGAACTTCAGCGGCACTGCCAGCTGGAATCCCTTCAACAACAGCCTCGCCGGTGTATTCAACGGCAACTGGAACTTCCGCGTGGGCATGCCCGTGACCCCGAACGCCAACATCACGATGGCGAACGGTCACCTGCACCTGTTGTTCTATGTTCCCGACGTAAGCTATCTGAAGCCGAACGATGATCCTCTGTTCGAGCTTACGAGCGGCGGCGCCAACGACG
This sequence comes from uncultured Bacteroidales bacterium, assembly GCA_900318355.1. GTDB lineage: Bacteria > Bacteroidota > Bacteroidia > Bacteroidales > UBA932 > Cryptobacteroides. Next base: position 10,525 of record ONKE01000010.1, on the reverse strand, counting down.
TCGATGAAATCAACTGGAAGGTCTCCCAGTTCGCCACCGGCCTGAAGAACGGTTGGAACGAAGTCGATCTCAAGTTGAGCGATGCAGCCGCAGGCCCGGGCAAATTCGATCCGAGCAAGGCCAACTTCTTCCGCATTGTCATCAATGCCCAGACCCCCGACGGCTCCTACCACCCCTTCCAGTTTAGGGATGTCTTCGTGTATGCGGCCGAGCCGGATCCGACCGTCATCACCTCCCAGGCTGACATCGACGCCCTCCATGGCGAAGGCCTGACCGTTCCCGGCCTGATTGTCCGCGGCAGCGGCGTCACCGATCAGGTTTGGGCCAACATCAAGACCAAGATCGCCGTAGTCGACGGACCGATGCTCGCCGAAGACGCCGCTTTCACCATGGGCACCCTCTTCTTCAAGGACGTCCAGTGCAAGGGCGACATCACACTGCGCAACATCTGCACCGGCGCGGGTCAATTCTTCAACTCCGACGACTTCCCCAAGCACGTCTATGGCAACCTCACCATTGAAAACGTCAACATCCACGGCTGGGCCGGCGCAGGCTTCAACCTCGTCACCGAAATCGACGGCAACCTCACCATCAAGACCGCGATGATGGGCAACAACACCTGCTTCACCACCCTGCAGAAGGTAGGCGGCGACGTGACCATCGACGGCCCCCAGGCCGACTTCAACGGCAACCGTATCTGGAACGTGGACCAGTGGACCATAAAGCAGATCGGAGGCAAACTGTCCATCCTCAACTCCAAGATTGTCAACCTCGCCGGATTCAGCAACATTACGGCCATCGGCGGAGTCTACATCAAGGGCAACCCCGACTTCAACGACTTCACACAGGTACAGGCCTGGATCAACAACGGCATCCTGACCAAGGACAAAGCCGAGTGCTACAATGGCGCCGACCAGCGCGTAAGCTTCTAGCAATGAGGGCGCTGCGACTCTTCCCTGTTGCGCTGGCGCTCCTTTTGACGGCAGCGTGTTCGGGTAGCGGATACACCTTCGACGGCCCTGTGCCCGAGAAGGTGCTTACCCGCTACCTGAGCCGTGCCATCACCATGTCGGAATTCCTGACTCCGGAGCCGTTCATCGTGGACGGGACCTATCCTGACAAGGATGCCGACGTCCGTTACATACTTGGCACCGGCACCAAGTTCGTCGGCCGGGCCATCTACCGCTGGGGCCATGAAGACCAGCTGACCGACCCGGCATTCTGGAGCGGGGCCGCCGAGCTGGCCGCAAAGGTCCATGAGGCCGATCCCGACGTCATCTTCCAGGGCGCCGTGTTCGAGGCCGTATATCCGGAAGTAAACGCCGTACCGGTGCCGGAATGGGCCTTCGAGGCGCTTGGGTTGCCGGTCGAAGATCGGAATTTCCGCTACGGCGACATGCTCTTTCCCGACGGCACTTTCGTCGGCCAGTGGGGCCGGGGCAGCGTGCCCGACATCCGCGCCGTGGAGACGCAGCTGTGGCTGATGTATCTTATCGGCTCCTACGTGGATATAGGCTGCGAGGCCATCCATCTCGGACAGGTCTACCTGATGGGCCGGAACGACCCGCAGTGGGAGACCTGGGACAGTTTCCTGACCAAAGTGCGCCGCTACGTCCATCCCCGAGCAAGGCGTCACTGGGTGCTCTTCGACTGCCATGGAGGCCGCAAGGGCGTCATCCGCGACGGTCGCAGCCTTACCGACTTCAACGCCTATCCGCTCCGCATCAAGGAAGTGGAAGGCGAGCCCCTGAAGGGCGTGCTGGAGGAAGGATGGTCCGACAGCATCTACGGGGCCGATATCGCCTGCAAGGTGCCTTCCGGCTGGCATACCGACGCCCTCCCGTATCTGGTGGAATTCGACAATTTCGGCGTAAGCGACGCCCCCGGCCGGCCAAGCACCGACGGCTACCACATCTGGGGCTACGACGAGATTACGTGGTTCTACCTGCTGTCCCATGAAGACAAGCTATCCTGGCTGGAATATGCCTGGAACTGGATTCGGACCCACGACCCGGCCGGGCATCTGGAAATGCCGGGAGCCAGGGTCATAACTACAGGGGAAGGTCCCGTGTTCATGGGCCGCGCCGTCGCTCCCTCCGACAGCATCCCCCATGGAATGGATATTGAAGGGAAAGTCACCGAACTTTTTGGCAGATAGGAATATGAAGCGCCTGTGTTATTTAGTGATTGCGGCCGGACTGTTTGCCGCCTGCGGCCCTAAAACCGTGGAGCCGGACGGCGACAAGCCTTGGAAGAGCGGAGAGGACGTCGTGCTCTCGAGCCAGGCCGAGGTGGACGAATATGCAGCCAAGACCCGGGCCGCGACCGAAGACATTTCCGTCAGGACCCTTGTAATCCGCGGCGAAGACATCGACGACATCTCCGGCATAGCCGTCAGCGGCGTCGGCGACCTGACCATCGAAGGCACCGGCCTGATGGAGATTTCAAACAACTGGATAACAAGTGTTTCCGGGAAGCTGACCATAGCGGATAATCCTATGCTCGTCACCGTCGGGCAGCTCATGATAACGGAGTGCGGCGGCGACATCGTAATCCGCGGCAACCCCTATCTGGACGACATCAGTTTCCTCCTGATGCTGAGCCGTTTCGACGGCAACCTGACCATTAAGGACAACCCCATGCTGGGCGAAGACCGGCCCGACAAGCCATCCACATGGGGATTTAACCCCGTCCTGGACCTGCTGGAAAACGGCATCCTGACATCCCGTCGCGTCACCCTGTCCGGCAACCATCCGAAGGCGGCAACCCTCGCCATGCAGATCGGCCGCGTCGCCCACGTCGCCCGTTTCGAGCCGTTCAAGGGTTCGTCCGACTATGCCTTCGGCGACGGCGTTATCAGCGCGGAAGTCCTCCACCGTTACCTCTCCCGCGCCATTACCGAGGCGGAATATCTCAATTCGGCAAAATACAACACCGACGGGTTCTACGGCACCGACGACGACAAGCGCATGCTCCTTAACATCGGGGCTAAATTCGTCGGCCGCTCCATGTACGAATGGGGCAAGGAAAACCTCTTCATCGACTCCAACCTCGGATGGTTCGACGAGTCGATGCGCAAGATCGAAGACGTCCACCGGACCGACCCTGACATCATTTTCCAGGCCGGTATCTTCGAAATCGCCACCCCGCGCGTAGAAAACATTCCCATCCCCTGGTGGGTGTTCGACGCCTTCGGCAAGAAGCCGGAAAAGCGCAATTTCTCCTACGACGCCATCCGCAACAAAAACGGCAGACGCGTGGGACAATGGGGCACCAACACCTGCGTCCCCGACATGACTAACGAAGAGACGCAGATGCTGTATTACTACAAGGCGGTAAGGTTTATAGAAATCGGCATAGAGGCGCTCCACTTCGGCCAGATCAACCTCACGGCCGGGATGGGCGATGCCGCTGCAGAGTATGCCGGCACACGCAAGGTCTACGACCTGGTCCGCGAATACGCCCGGATCAACAGCCGCCGCGGCATGGTGCTGATCGACGCCCACTGCGTCGGCCACGTAGTAGGCGGGAAACACCTCCTGGACTTCGCCTCCTACCCGATGCGCCTCCACGAAGTGGCCGGCTCGCCCGACATGGCGGCCAAGCTTGAAGCCTATTATCTCGATTCCATCATCGGACGCACAAATGCCGGCACAACCCCTTCAGGCTGGCATACCAACCGGCTTCCATATCTGTTGGAGTTCGACAATTTCGGTACGAGCAACCACCCGGGTTCCCCCCTTGACGACATCTTCTGCTGGGGATACGACGAAATCTCCTGGATCACCAACGTCAGCGAAGACTACGCCAAGACCTTCGTGACCCAGGCCGTCTCGTGGCTTAGGAACAACGATTCCATGGGCCATCTGGAGATGCCGGGAATGCGTTTTGCCGCAGGCGCCAAGGGCGAAATCGGCGGACCGCAGACCTACCGCTGCAACACCAAAAGCGCCGACTGCCCGAAAGGCCGCAACCTCGAGGAAACCATTCGCAATCTCTGGCAATAGTTTGCATTCGGGCGGAATCTTGCTAACTTTGTCCCGACATGCAAGTCCTACAGGAAATAACGCCCCTCCAGAGCGACCGGCTCTACATGTCGTGGTATTACTGGCAGAACCAGCTCGATTTCCCCGTCCACTACCATGAGGACTACGAGTTGAACCTGACCGCCGGAGTCCGCGGCCAGCGCATCGTGGGGCCGTTTGTCGAAGAGATTTCCGACTGCGACCTGGCCCTGATGTTCCCCGACGTGATCCACTGCTACAAGCGTGCTGAAGGCGAAACCTGCCAGCATAGCGAAGTGACGGTGGTCCAGTTCAGCAAAGACCTTCCTTCGTGGCGCATCATGTCCACCGTCCAGATGGAAAAGGTCCGTGACATGCTGTCGCGGCCGGTGTCGGGGCTGAAATTTTCCCAGCGGGTGGCCCGTTCCCTCAAGGAGCGCATCGAGTCCCTGGCCGGAGCGAGCGACTTCGCAGCCGGCATCCGCTTCCTGGAAATACTTGACTATCTGGCAAATGTCCCGGCCGAGGACGTCCAGATCATAGGCAGCGAGAGCGACGAGATCAAGTTCAGCCGCAGCCGCCGCATAAAGAAAATCATAAAATTCACGGAGGAAAACTATCAGCGGAAAATCACCCTCGAAGACGTCGGGCTGGTGCTCGGGATGTCACCCGCATCGGCCTGCCGCTTCTTTAAAAAGCGTACCGGCCACAACTACTGGGACTTTCTGGTGGGCTACCGCCTGGAATGCGTCGAGAGGATGCTGACCCATTCGGAAATGAACATTTCCGAGATAGCATATTCCTGCGGATTCAACGCCCTGTCCCATTTCAACAAGGTGTTCCGCGAGCGAACCGGCTACACGCCCAAAGACTACCGGGAGCGTTACAAACACTCCGTCACCCGGCCGGAATAACTATCTGAAAAACTTCGAGATCCACGTGGAGTCGATGCGGGCGAATCCGGCATCCGGCTTCACGGAGGGGTTGCGCATCAGAATGCCGCGGCAGTCTTCATAGACGTTGAATCCGACGTGGACACCGTGCATGGCGCCATCCAGCGGGAAGGACAGAACCATCTCGTTGTCAGGGCCTTCCATGCGGTAAAACTTCATCGGAACGTCGATGAGCGCCGCCTCCTTCGCCCTGTTTTTTTCGATGAGTTCCATGCGAGTCACGTATTTCACCATTTCGATGACCGTGTCTTCCAGGTCGGCCTCGCGGATGGCTATTTTCTCAATCAGCGAACCGACGTCGCCCACCCTGCGGAGGGTGTAGCCGTCGAGGCGGTCCGACACTGTCTCGAGCTGCTCCTGCATGGCCTCCGGAAGCATCTGACCGTCGGGGAGGAGCCAGACCATCAGCTTCGCGTCGGGGTCGTGGTAGAGGAAGGGATAGCGTGCGAGGTTGCGCGTGCCGCAATGGGGGCATTCCCACACGAAAAGGGACCCGTCGCGGACTTTTTCGCGGAGTTGAGGGTCCGCGGCGACATTCACCCCGGGATAAACGTCAACCTGCTCCACGGCCTTGCACCGGGAGCAGGTAAACGCTTGCTTTTGAGCAGTTTCCGCCATCACTATTCGGGCTTGCGCAGATCCAGGAAAAGCTCGTCGAGCTGGACCTGGTCGATTTCCGAAGGGGCGTCGATCATCACGTCGCGGCCCTGGTTGTTCTTCGGGAAGGCGATGTAGTCGCGGATGGAATCCTGGCCGCCGAAGAGGGCGCAGACGCGGTCGAAACCGAAGGCGAGGCCGCCGTGGGGCGGAGCGCCGAACTTGAAGGCGTTGATGATGAAACCGAACTTGTATTCAGCCTCTTCCGGACCTATGCCGAGCACCTCGAACATGCGCTTCTGCAAGTCGGCGTTGTGGATACGGATGGATCCGCCGCCGAGTTCGGTGCCGTTGAGAACGAAGTCGTAGGCGTTGGCGCAGACCCTTTCAAGGTCTTCTTTCTTGTCGCTGTAGAACCATTTCTCGTGCTCCGGTTTCGGGGCCGTGAAGGGATGGTGCATTGCGTAGAAGCGCTGGGTCTCGTCGTCCCATTCCAGAAGCGGGAAGTCGACGATCCACAGCGGAGCGAACACCTTCGGGTCGCGCAGGCCCAGGCGGCCGCCCATCTCCAGACGAAGGACTCCAAGCATGGTCTGGACCTTGCGCTTGGCCTCGCCGGAGAGGATGAGGATAAGGTCGCCGGACTTCGCCTCTGCGGCCTTGGCTATCTTCTCGAGGTCTTCCGGAGCATAGAATTTGTCGATGGAGGACTTGTAGCTGCCGTCGGCGTTTACTTTGATGTAAATTAGGCCCTTGGCACCAACCTGAGGGCGTTTTACCCATTCGGTGAGTTCGTCAATCTGCTTGCGGGTGTATTCGGCTGCGCCGGGGACGGAGATTGCGCCGATATAGGCTGCGCCGTCAAGAACGCCGAAGCCTTTGCCCTTGGCCACCTCGGTGATTTCGTGGATTTCCATGCCGAAACGAACGTCGGGCTTGTCGGAGCCGTAGCGGTCCATGGCGTCGTACCAGCTCATGCGGGGCAGAGGGTTGGGGATATCCACGTCCAGGACGTTCTTGAAGAGGGTCCGCATCATGCCTTCGAAGGTGACGAGGACGTCTTCCTGCTCGACGAAGGACATTTCGCAGTCGATCTGGGTGAATTCCGGCTGACGGTCGGCGCGGAGGTCTTCGTCGCGGAAGCAGCGGACAATCTGGAAGTAGCGGTCGTAGCCGGCGACCATCAGCAGCTGCTTGAAGGTCTGGGGGCTCTGGGGAAGGGCGTAGAACTGATTGGGGTTCATTCGGGACGGGACCACGAAGTCGCGGGCGCCTTCCGGAGTGGATTTAATCAGGTAGGGGGTTTCAATCTCGAGGAAACCGTTGGCGTCGAGGTAGTTGCGTACCTCGTGGGCGATACGGTGACGAAGCATCAGGGCCCGGCGCAGCGGGGGGCGGCGCAGGTCGAGGTAGCGGTATTTCATGCGGAGGTCGTCGCCGCCGTCGCTTTCTTCCTCGATGGTGAAGGGCGGAGTGACGCTCTTGTTGAGGATATTGATCCCTTCCAGGCGTATCTCGATGTCGCCGGTGGGCATCTTGGGATTCTTGCTCTGGCGCTCGACCACTTCCCCGATGGCCTGAATGACGAATTCGCGGCCCAAAGACGTGGCGACCTCCACCAGCTCTGCCGGAGCATCGGCCTCGACTACCAGCTGGGTGATGCCGTAACGGTCGCGAAGGTCGATGAAGGTCATTCCTCCGAGTTTGCGGGATTTCTGGACCCATCCCGCCAGGGTTACTTTCTTGCCTTTGTCAGTTATGCGGAGTTCTCCGCAGGTGTGCGTCCTGTACATGTAAGCGTTTATTTCTGTTAGCCCGCAAAATTAGCAATTTTAAGCGGAAAGTCCTATCTTTGCCGCATAATAATGTCTTAGGATGGAAGTACGGGCAAAAAAAGCGCTGGGACAGCATTTCCTTACGGACCGGAAGGTGGCCCGCGCCATCGTCGATTCTCTCTCCGGAGGGCTGCCGGCCCTGGAGGTCGGTCCCGGAATGGGCGTGCTCTCGCAATATCTCCTGCAAAGGGACGACATCGACCTGAGGCTTGTCGAAATCGACTCGGAAAGCGTGGCGTATCTCCTTACGCATTTTCCCGATATTCAAGGGAAACTAATTGAGGCTGACTTCCTTAAGCTCTCTCTCGAAGAGCTTTTCCCTGAGAAGTTCAACATTATCGGCAATTTCCCCTACAATATATCCTCGCAGATATTTTTCAAGATTCTGGACCACAAGGACAGCATCCCGGAGGTCGTGTGCATGATACAGAAGGAAGTCGCCGAACGCATCGCCGAGCCGCCGGGCAGCAAGACCTACGGCATCCTGTCGGTGCTGCTCCAGGCGTGGTACGATATCGAATATCTGTTTACCGTCGGCCCGGGCGCCTTCGCTCCGCCGCCAAAGGTCCAAAGCGCCGTCATCCGCCTGCGCCGCAACACCAGGACCGACCTCGGAGTGGATGAAAAACTGTTCCGCACCGTCGTGAAGACGGCATTCGGCCAGCGGCGCAAGACCCTCCGCAACTCCCTCAAACCCCTCCTCGGAGGCGAAAAAAAGACGGAGGATCCGACTTTCGACCTCCGTCCCGAACGCCTTGGCGTCGAAGATTTCATCTCCCTGACCCGGGAACTCACGCGCTAGACTCTACTTCCCGCCCCAGGTCTCCCAGCTGGACTGATTGATAGTCAACCCGCGTGAAGCCCATTTCTGACGAATATTCTTCATCTGAGACTGCGTGGACTTTCGAACATCATCAGAATAATCGTATGAAGACGAAGTACTCATGTTAATAAGAAGCGTCTCACATTTGTGGTATGTATTGCGATCTGCATTGAAAGAGTTCATCTCTGATGCATTGTGACCTGAATTGACCGTTCCAGTAGAACGGGAAGCGCCCTTGGATGCACCCGTACTGACGGTCGAGCCTGAATAAGACCCACTCCCGGAACCGCCAGGCATCGCTTCCGCTGCGCTGATCAACGTATTGCCGAAAGACTGGAGAGCGCCGGCAATCTGATATCCCAGGCCTATGGCTGTCTGGTATCGGTCATATTTAGTCTGGGCGAATTCAGCCATGGTCATATCATTTCGCCCGACATACTTTCCGCCGTACAGCATCGTAATGTTGCCCGGTATAAATTTGCCACCTTCAACGCCTACACTTTTGTACTGGACCGGTATGATTGTCTTTCCATTCTGTTTGATCAACCCCCATTTCAGTTCACCGGCAGGGTCTGCCTTAGCTACATAATAGACATTCGCACCAGTCCGTCGCGCGAAACTGACCACGTCATACTTGCCCGGCTCGACAAACCATTTTCCCTTCTTGTAGTCCATTACGCCCACACCGTAACCGGTAGGCGTCGCCGCTGCACTATATAAATACATCTTCAGCTGTTTCGTAAGTGCTTCATCGTCTGTCCGGTCGCCGACCAGCATGAAATTGAATCCGCTACACATCAGCAACATCCGTCCGGGCGCAGGATCCATGACCGGACTGCCGTCAAGACCACACATCCCCACCCAGTCTTCGTTATCGATGACATAGTACCATTTGGCTGCAGGGCCGGAGATGGCGACTTCTTTATAGCGCGTCAAGAGCATCTTTTCGACCGGTGTAAGGTAATCGGCCGGCACATTGCTCAGCAGAAGTTCATTCTGCTTGTTGGAATAGCGCGTCGTGACATATTTTTCTTTATATAACAAACTTTCTGTGCTCTTGACCATCTTCTCGATGTCTTTTTCGCTGCGCTTCTTGGGATGGGACGAAAATTTCCCTTCATTAAGGGCTTTGGCATAATTCGCTTTGTAGTAACCGTCCATGGCGGCTTTTGAAAGGTATTTTTCAGCTTTCTTGGGGCTTTTCTTAACTCCAATCTTATTGGCGTAGAAATAAGACAGGTAATATGAAGCCAAGCCGCATCCAGCTTCCGACGCCCTTTCCAGCATCGAAACCCCGGATTTAACATCGCAGGTTGTGCCTTTTCCCATAACAAGATACTTCCCGGCAAACGTCAATTCCAATTGTCCGGATTTCTGTGCTTTTTCAACATAATATGAAAAAGCCTCTTTATCCTCCCCGACGGAAACACGGTCCCTCTCGCAATAATCTTCTATTATCCATGCACAGTATCTGTCGCCAAGGTCGGCTCCTTTTTCCATCCAACGGATAAACTCCCGATAATCTTTCTTTACACCGTCACCTGAAAAATAACGACTGCCTAGTATATAACATGCGGTTGCATTATTATGGTCCGCACTAATCTTCAGCCAGCGCAAAGCTTCACTGACATTATTCTTTTCGAAATAATAGTCCGAAACCTTAAGTTCCGCAATAGGATTTCCAAGTTTGGCCGCTTTCCTATAAGCATAAAAAGCATCCTCATGCTGCCCGGACTGTTCAAGCATCTTGGCCTCCTCCAAAATAGAATCGGCAGATACCGCCTCATTTGAGTCCTGTGCCGCCGCACGAGGGGCTGCCACGAAAACGAATAGGGTCAAAAGTGTCAGAATGTGGTGCTTCATATGAAAATTGTTTTTTGCATTACAAAAATACAATTTTTTCTGAATTAAAGTTGACACAGTTTTGACCTCATCATGAGCGTGGTGGCTAAACCACAGTAATTCAGGCAATAAAGCATACAGTCCCTACTCACATTAAGGACGGGGACGATATACTCCGAATCCTAGTAATCAGCTATTTATCCTCCACGGCCGCATGTATTTACCGGCAGCGGTGACCTCATTGCACGTTCATCTACTCGGTCGCTGAACTTGTCGAAGCGGCCGGACTCCACAATCGCGATCGCGTCTCAAGACACATTGAAATAGCGTAAAATGGAAAATACTGACCAGTAGCGAATTATCGATTCTTCTTTATCTTTTTTGGGCTTGAATTCAAATTGTAAATGCAACTGATATAAAAGTGATTGAATAGTAAGTTGGAAGAAAAAAGGAGACAAGCATAAAAACTTG
>ONKE01000019.1 GCA_900318355.1 uncultured Bacteroidales bacterium | reverse complement strand
TGCCATCCTCAACCACTCCATCGACGCTGCCCCTACCAAGAACATTCCTTACTTCAACTTCACGGTTCCTACCAAGCTCGAAGGCGTCGACAGCGGCATCCTCGATCCTCGCGACACCTACGCAAAGGCTGAAGAATGGGAAGTCAAGGCCAAGGACCTCGCAGCCCGCTTCATCAAGAACTTCCACAAATACGAAAGCAACCGCGCAGGCAAGGCCCTCGTAAAGGCCGGTCCTCAGCTCTAACAGGCTTAAAGGTTGATATAACCCGTTTTGAAACGCCGTCAGGAATTCTGACGGCGTTTTTATATTGCGAAAACCGCCACTGATGGTATTCAAAAAGGGATAATGTTACAAATATGAAACATTATCATATACGTAGAGAAAGACGGAATAGGCGCAGAATCCATAGAATAACGGGAGCGCCGGACGGAAAAATGGAATGTCGCAAGTAACAATAAGATTATAAGGTTAACTTTATTGTTAAAAGACCTAATAGAAAGGGATTTCAAGAGTATCTGGGCTGCTTCGGAATCAACGCCCGACCAAATCAGAATCAAACAACTGGAAAGGGCTGAATGCTACCAAATGAAACGTCATTTTGGTTTTTAAGACGATTATTGCTACTTTTGTGATATAAGACTATGAGTAACGCAATGAATCATATCGATGGACCGGAGCGCAGGGCGCTGACCGCGATCTGGCAGAACGCAATGGGCATCCAGGCCGCCGACGGTCTGAGCGTATCGGATTATCTACGCCAGACCGCTCAAAAGCACATCGACGGCATTCTGAGTTTCGACGAACTCAGCGGTATTATTAACCGCTACTATCTCGAAAAGAATGCCCAGGATGCCTCAGATCCGGAAAAGGAAGAGGCTGACAAAGTATCGGTCAACATCGCAAGGCTCCTGCTTTCCGACACGATGCTCGACCTCAGCCCCGAAGGACTGTCAGCGCTGCACCGCGGCATCTTCGACGGAGTCTATGAAAACACAGGCGTGCTCCGCGACTACGAAGAATATAAAAGGGAATGGGTCCTGGGAGGCGATGCTATCAGCTGCACAAAACTCGAGGCTCTTCCGAGAGAATTGGAAGAATGCCTTGCCAAAGAGAAGAAATACGATTACGATTCTGTCACGTCAGTCGCCCTGATATCGCACTTAACCTCCTTTGTAGCAAGCATTTGGCGGATGTGTCCCTTCGGCGAGGGCAACACGCGTTTTACGGCGACACTCACTCTTTTATACCTGCACGACATAGGTATCAATATTAAAAATGATACATTTTCTAACTATTCTTGGTATTTCCACAACGCCCTTGCAAGGGCAAATTACAGGGATTTAGTCAAGAATATAGAGGAAGAACCGGTCTATCTGGAGCGCTTTTTCAGGAATATGCTGCTGGGAGAGCAGTGGGAACTAAGGAACAGATACGTGCATGTGCGCCCTGCGGCCGAATGGAGAGTACAACCAAAGGGCAACTCAAATACAAGCACAGGACAAGTACAGATAAAGAAAGAGACAAGAAAAGGAAAAGAACGGGATAAAGAAAATACAAGTAAAGAGGTAGTAGAAGAGGCTAATAATCCCAATATTCTCTTCCTGACCGTTGCGATTGGCGAGGATTTCCTGTCCGTAAAGGAGATAATGGCCCGGTTACACCTGAAAGGCCGCGATAATTTCCTCAAATTGTACCTCAGCCCGGCCATACAGCGCGGACTCGTAGCCCCGCTATATCCAAACGCCCCTCGTCACCCCCGGCAAAAGTACCTTCTATCGCAGAAAGGCCTGGATTTTCTGACTGAAACAGGACCGGAAATGGTAGCACGAATAAGGCGCCATCTGACTGGCGTCAATGTTTGAATTTGATACTTCGGGGTGTTTTAGTTCTGATACCTAAACCCGCTCCAACCATGCTCTGGGCACTCTTGCGCGAGCATAGAGACAGTTTAGCAATCCTACCACAACATAGATCCTTCCCTGCAATTCCAGCACGTTTCCTTCCACTCCTTTGAGGACGCCCTGGATGACGCGCACCCTTTCCCCGACGGCAAGCGGTTTGTCCACCAGACCGCCTTCCTCGATGGATGCTTCCAGCACGCGGCGGAAATCTTCCATGCTTTTGTCGGGCACAAACATGAGCTGATGCGTAGCGCAGTCGTTGACCAGATCGGCATTGAGGCCGTAGTCATGGATAAGGCTCAGCGCCTCCTGCTTTTTGGCACGCATGAAGACGAAACAGGTCAGGAGAGGCTCCTCGACCATCTTCCTGCCGCGACTGGCTCGACGGGTACGGGTGGGGACAAAGCTTTCAACGCCAAGCCGCGTGAGCCGGTCCCTTACGCCCAGCTCCGCTCCGTGACGCGTCTTTGCCACAAACCAGTATGCCTGCTGTCCCGTCATTGCCGCTTCCTAAAACTTTTTCCCGCTGACGATGCTGAGGAATGTGAGCCCGAGCACCTTCAGATCGAACCAAATGCTGTGGTTGCGCAAATAATACAGGTCCAGGTCGAGCCGCGTGAGCATTTTGTCCATCGTGTCGGTGTAGCCGTTGTAAAGGGTGGCATAGCTCGTCACGCCGGGGCGGATCTGGAAAAGATAGTCGTATCGGGGATTATATTGCTTGATCCGGTCGATGTAGTACTTCCTTTCCGGCCTGTAGCCGATAAAGGACATATCGCCCCTCAGCACGTTCCAAAGCTGGGGAAGCTCGTCCAGATGATGAGCCCGGAGGAAATGGCCGACGCGGGTCAGGCGGGGGTCGTCGTCGCCGGAATAGAGAGCCGGCATACCCGACGATTCAGCATCGGTCCGCATTGAACGGAACTTATAGATTTTGAACGGCTTGCCTCCCTGGCCGACACGCTCCTGGGCGTATAGAACCGGGCCGCCGTCTTCCCTTTTGATGAAAAGGGCGCATAACGCCATCACGGGAGAAAAGACTATCAGCAGCAGGCCGGACATCACGATATCGAACCCGCGCTTGACAAAATGGCCCAGCATGGACATGCCGTCTCGCTGCTGGACACTCTCCTGCTGCGGGGCGGAATCGCCTTTGTCCGAAGAGTTTTTCCACTCATGGACGGTGTGGGGGAAGAAAATGCTGTCTACGCCGCCGAAACGCCACTGCAGCTTTTCCAGGTCGTCGTCTGACCTGCAAGTATATACGACATAGTCTCCGACCACGCGGCCGTTCATTTCCGGCTTTCTGGAAAGCATGCCGACGACGTCGTATCCATCCTTTTCCAGATCCGAGGCAAGATTCAAGGCGGCCAGGTCGTCGCCGGCCACAAGGGCGGTCTTGCGCGAAGCCATCTCCGAAGGGTTGGGACCACGCCCTGACAGAAGTCGCGATGCAACCCTCATGTATGACAGGGCGCCAAAGGTAAGGATTAAGTCAAGGAGTATAATCAGCAGATAATAAGCGGAAAGCGGAAGATGTACAAAGCCGACGAGAAGGGCCGCTACAAGGACGGCTTCCTTTATGAGGATTGCGGCGATCACCCGCGCGATGGACCGGACGGTCGCATATTTTTTCACGTCCCGGCTGCATCTGGAAATCAGGATGCCGGGAACTGTGCCCACGGCCGCAGCCAAAAGCCATTTGAACACAATCACGGTATATCCGGGAATCGGCTCCGAAATCCACCGGATCACAAGGATGGAAACCAGCGAGGCGATCAGCGATACGAGAATATCCTGGGAAAGCGAGAAAATATGAAGATCTGACCTTTTCATCTGAATAATAATCACAAATATACCATTTTTTCACCGCTTCCCGCGCATATACGCGCAAAATTGTCTTAAAAAAACGTTTTTAAGGCATTTAGGTCTTGCAATTATGGGTAAGAAAAGGTACTTTTGCACCCGAATGGAAATGTTTTTCCATAGCCGCCAGCTCTGGGATGCATGTTACAGTCCCAGCGGCGGAGCCGTATTTGAATGAAGAAGAAGAACGAATTCAGCATGATTATGAAACGACTTGCCGGCGTGATGCTCGCCATCTTCCTGTCCTGCGCGTTCGCCGCGGCACAGCCCGCGAAGCACAGCCACGAAGGCCGCTTTTACATGGGAGTGCAGATGGGGCCCATGCTCAATCTGTACGAAAACTATTTCTCCTACAAGGAAAACGGTAAGGCTTGGGGACTTGTCACCTACCAGGCCGGCCTCGTCGGCGGATACGATGTCAACGATATCTTCGGCCTCAGGCTGAGCGCCTCCTACGCCAAGAACGCCGGTGCCTGCAACACCAGGAACACCTCCGCCCACGGCTTCTACCCCTACACGTTCAGCAGCGTCAACGTATTTGCCGACGCCATCCTCGACATCCACGGCCTCTCCGACCTCTACTCCTTCTTCCGCTTCAAGCTGTACGGCGGCATGGGCTTCGGACACACGTTCAACATGACGGAGTCCAACCACCCCTGGCAGGACGTGAGCGACCCCAACACCGTTTTCGGTTTCCGCTTCGGCGCCATTTTCGAATATAACATCACCGACCACATCGGCATCTTCGGCGATCTCTGCGGCGAGGCCTATACGGACAAGTACAACGGCCTGATGCCCAGTGCAAAAGAACAGGCGGAAGATTTTGAAGGATACGGCGGTTTCCCGCTCGATCTCCGCGGATTGGTATCCGTAGGCTTTTTATACAGGTTTTAGGAAATGAAAAAGATTGCACTCATCGCCGCCCTTTGCTCGCTTTGCTTCGTGGCGCGTGCCCAGGAAGAAGAAACGGATAACCACAGCCGCTGGTTCGTAAGCGCAGGCCTCGGAATGAATTTCGGTTTCGACGGTCAGCGCAACACCGAACGCGAGACCTCCCACAACGGCGCAGGCATAGCCGACGACATCTACTTCGGCTACTGGTTCAGCAACTGGGGCGGTTTCCGCGCCGGTCTCCAGGGTCTTTCCATTTCCGACAAGTTCACGGATTTCGGCTACAAGAGGTACGAATATGTCCACGGCGACATGCTCATCCGCGCCCACCGCAACATCATCCCCTACATCCACCTCGGCTGGGCCAGGATCGACAACAGCGCCCTCGGCGGCGGTGTCGGTATCGCATTCCCGCTCTACATCACCAAGCGCATAGCCATCGTCCCGGATATCAAGGCGACCACCTACAGCAGCCGTATCTATCAGGATTCCAAGAGTTTCCCCGCACTGACCTTGAGCGGGACCCTAGGCATCAGCATCAACCTTGGCAAGCCGGCAAAGAAGCCGGTGGTTGTCAACGTACAGCCCCAGCCCGTAACGGTCGTGGTTCCCGAAGTACGTCATGAGATCGTCCGCGACACCGTCATCGTCAACAAGATCAACCACAATAAACCCCTGACCGACAACTCTTCGTCCTCCTCCACCGGCAATCACGACATCGACCATCCCGTCATCACGACCATCAGCGCCGAAGCGCTCTTCGACACCAACAGCGACGTGGTCCGTCCCGACGCCAAGGACAAGCTCATGGAGATCGTAAGGTGGATGAAGGAACACAGCGGAGAAAGAATCATCGTCGAAGGCCACACCGACAGCATCGGCGGCAGGGACTTCAACCTCAATCTTTCACTTCGCCGCGCCCAGAGCGTCAAGAACTTCCTGGTGAGCCAGGGCGTCCGTGCCTCCCTCATCAGCATCGACGGCTACGGCTATTCCCGTCCCGTCGCCTCCAACAACTCCCCCGAAGGCCGTCAGCGCAACCGCCGCGTGGAAGTAAGGCAGTGGTAATTTTCTTTTGCCTCCGCTGAGGCAACATGCCTACAGCAAACGACATACGCATCGCAAAAAATACGATGTACCTGTACCTGAGGATGTTCGTCATTCTCGTGGTATCCCTCTATACCACAAGGATCGTCTTCAACGCCCTCGGAGTAGAGGATTACGGCATCTACAACGTCGTAGGCGGGGTCATCGTATTTTTCACCTTCATCAATACGAGCCTTACCGGGGCGACGCAGCGCTTCCTCACGGCCGAGCTTGCCGAGGGCAATCCGGATTCGCAGCGGGAAGTGTTTTCCACCGCAATCGCAGCTCACCTGCTGATCGGCCTCGCCGTCGTCCTGCTGGGAGAAACCATAGGCCTGTGGTTCCTCAATTCGGTCTTGAACATCCCGCCCGAAAGGATGCACGCTGCCAACATCGTGTACCAGCTGTCGATCCTTTCCACGTTCATTTCCCTGCTGCAGGCGCCGTTCGAAGCCTCTATCAACGCATATGAAAAGATGTCTGTATATGCATGGTTTTCCATCTTCGACGTCCTTTTCAAGCTTGGCGTGGCCTTCCTGATAATGACCCTCAGCGGGGACAAGCTGATCGTCTACGGACTCCTCCTGCTGGCCGTCAGGGTATTGAACATTCTGATCTACGGCTTCTATTGCCACCGCAACTTCCCTATGTGCCGCTTCAAGAGGCCGCGGGGCCGAAAGACTTTTAAGGGCTTGTTTTCCTACACCGGATGGGCCGTGTTCGGAACGGCAACGTATGTCGGTACGAATCAGGGCGTTACGATGCTCGTCAACTATTTCAACGGAGTCATCGTCAACGCCGCAATGGGCATCAGCAACCAGATTGTCAACGTGGTGAGCCGCTTCGTCGCATCTTTCCAGACCGCCTTCAGGCCGCAGATCGTAAAATACTATGTGACAGGCAATTCCGAAGACCTGTCGAAGCTCACGATACGCGCATCCCGGATGTCGGCCTATCTCCTGCTGCTGATCCTTGTGCCCATCTGCTTCGAAATCAAGGATTTCCTGGGGATATGGCTGGGAGAATATCCGCAGTACGCAGTGGAATTCTGCCTGCTGACGCTGCTGTGTCTCTATCTGGAGACTATCAGCAACCCGCTTATCACCCTGATAACCTCGGACAAGGATATACGGAAATATCAGATCACGGTGTCGCTCATTTATTCGACCAACCTGATTCTATGCTGGCTGGCACTGGCCTTGAACGTGGTGCCGTACATGGTCATCGTCATACGCCTGGCCATCGACCTGGCGCTGATCGCCGCAAGACTTCTGCTGATGCGCGGCAAATGGTACGACTTCCCCATCATGGAATGGCTGAAGAAAGTCGTCGCGAAGCCGCTCATAGTCATGGCCATTCCCGTCGCACTGTCTTTCCTCGTGCAAAGAATCCCAGTCCAGTCCGTATGGATCAGGTTGTTCCTCTTCTCCGGGCTCTCCTGCCTGATGAGTGGGGCGAGCATCTATCTGCTCCTTCTCGAAGACGGGGAAAAGGCATTTTTACGGGAAAGGCTGTCCCGCTTGAAACCTTCAGCACGTTAATATGGCCCGACACATCTTACTCGCCATCAAACGCCTCATCTACGACATTTTCTGTCTGCTGCGGCCCCGCAAGATCTTCGTCTATGCCTATGTCCGCAGGGATGGGCTGGGATATGCCCACCAGAACTGGGGCGACGACATCAACATCAGCATGTTGGAGGAAATCTCCGACCGGAACGTCCTGATCCTCAACCGTTCCCGCATTTTTCCCCGCCTGGCCGGGAAAACGTACTGCTGCATCGGATCCATCCTTGGGGAATGCTACGGGAAGAACCTGGAAATTTGGGGAAGCGGATTCCGCTCCGAAAAGAGCAGGCTGCTTGTAAGGCCCCTGAAAGTCCATTCCGTCCGCGGTCCCCTCACCCGGCAACTGCTGTTGGAACAGGGCGTCGAATGCCCGCCGGTGTATGGCGACCCGGCGCTGCTTGTATCCAGATATTACCGTCCCAACGTCCGGAAAAAATACAAATACGGCATCATTCCGCACTATATCGACGAGCGACTTCCGATAGTCGAGGCCCTGAAATCGCGGCCTGACGTGCTTGTAATCAGCATGTCGGGATATCGTCACTGGCACGATATTCCGGATGCGGTCTGCTCCTGCGAGAAGATAGTATCGAGTTCGCTGCACGGCCTCATCGTGGCCGACAGCTACGGAATCCCCAACGCATGGGTCCGTTTCTCGAACAAAATCGCCGGCGGCGGATTCAAGTATCAGGACTACTTCGCCTCCGTGGGCAGGGAAGTTCAGGAGCCGGTGCGCATCGACGAGCCGGAAGACCTGGATGCCGTGTTGAACGACCCGTCGCGCTTTTCCGCAGCGCAGAATATTGATTTCGAGGCCATCGCGCAGGCATGTCCGTTCAAGGAACATCTCAGGAAATGGCAGGAATAGCATCTCCGGAAATATCGGTCATCGTGACTGCCTACAACGCTGCGGGCAGTATCGCCCGTTGCATCGACAGCATCCTTGCCCAGACGTTCCGAGTCTTCGAACTGCTGGTCCTGAATGACGGCAGCACCGACGCTACGGAGGAAATCATCGGCCGATACAACGACCCGAGAATCAGATACTTCCGCCACGAGAACCACGGCGTGGCCTTCACCCGGCAGAGGGGGCTGGAACTGGCAGCCGGCAGGTTTTCGATCTTCGTCGATTCCGACGACTGGATCGAGGCCGACATGCTTGAAGGAATGCTACGCACCCGGGAGGAGTCGGATGCCGACATGGTCATATGCGACATCGTGGAGGAGTTCGGCGAACGCCGCGTGCTTAAGCGTCAGGATCCGGGGACTTCGGACCCGTCGGTCATCCAGTGGAAGATGCTGAACGAGCTGCACGCCGGGATGGTAAATAAACTTATCCGCCACAGCCTTTACAAGCAGTACGAAGTCAGTTTCCTCGGCGGCGTAAACTGCTGCGAAGACCAGCTGCTTCTCATAAGGCTGCTGTCCCGCCCGATCAAGGTCGCTTACGTGGAAAAAGCTTATTATCACTACGATAAGTCCATCAACGAGGGCTCCATCACCAACCGGTGGCACGACCGCCCGGTGAAAGAGTGGCTCATGCTGCTCGAAGCCATCGAGCCGTACATGAAGAGCGACAAGGCCCGGGAAGCCTTCGACAATTACGCCGCAAGAAGGCTGTACGACGCCACCTATGCGGGGCCCGGCGAGCAGGCGGATTACCGGCTGCTCTATACCCGCTGCCGGAGCCGGCTGCGCCGCTCCTCCCTGCCACGGAAACATAAGATAATCAGCCACCTGCGATATGCCGGACTGGGCTGGCTGATCCGGCTTTTGAGACAAATCCATGCCTGACATGAAAACGGTCCCCATCCTCTTCACTTTCGACGCGTCGCTGGAACTGGCGGCCGGGGTGTGCATGACTTCCCTGCTGGAAAGCGCCGACCCGTCCACCTTCTACGACATCTTCGTCCTCCACGGGCCGGCCTGCGACTTTTCGCAAAGCCGCCTGAACGAGCTACCAAAGCGCTATGGAAACTGCCGCCTGACCTTCCGCAAGGTCGAAGGCGAGTTCGTCGGAGGGTACGAGGTCCGCGGCATCCCCGAGACCGCCTACTACCGTCTTCTGTCGCCGGAACTGATCCCCGAATACGACAAACTGCTGTATTCCGACGTCGACGTCGTCATCCGCGAGGATCTGGGCAAGTTCTACGACATGGAGCTGGGCGACAATTACTTCGCCGGCGTCGACACCTGCTCCCGCCTGCGCCCCGGCTTCCGGAAATATATTACGGAAAAGGCCGGCCTGGACCCTCAGAAAGGCTATTTTTACTCCGGCAACCTGGTGATAAACTCCGCCAAACTTCTCGCCGACAACAAGCTCAATGAGTTCCGAGAGTTGGGCAAAAACGACTATCTCTACCAGGACATGGACATCATCAACCGCGCATGCAACGGACGCATCCTTCCGCTCGGGCCCTCCTACTGCATGACCGTCCAGCTCTACGACCTGATCGTAGACCGTCGGAGCGAAATGGAGGAAATCTACGGCGCGCAGGAAATCGACCGCGCCCTCAGCTGCGGAATCGTCCATTACAACGGTGCCAAGCCTTGGAAGGAGGCCTGCCCGAACATGGATATCTGGTGGGACTGGTACAGGCGCTCCATTTTCTTTGACGAGGCCTTCGCAAGGGATTTCTGGGTCGGGATGCGCGACTCTCTGGAGCATCTTTCACTTATGAAACGCATCAAACTGCTGCTGCGCTACCCTTTGGACCGCCGTCAGAAATGAAAATCGGCATCATAACCATGCACAGGGTGCTGAACTGCGGTTCGACGCTCCAGGCATATGCGCTGCAGCGGGCCCTCTCCGAGATGGGGCACGAAAGCGAAATCATCGACTACAAATACGAGGACAAAAGCGCTTCACCTACCCTCCTGAAGCGGCTTACAGCCCTGCTGCGGGACCTCCTTTTCGGCTTTCCGACAGCCCGCATGAAACGGAAATTCAAGGACTTCTACCGGAAGAATCTGGTCCTCTCCCCGCAGGCCTACGACAGGGAGAGCATCGCGAAATATCCGCCACGGTACGATATATACATGGCCGGAAGCGACCAGGTCTGGAACCCCCGCTTCATCGGGGACGACATGAACTTCCTGCTGGCCTTCACGGCTCCGGAGGCGCGTAGGATATCTTACGCCTCCAGCATTGCGACCGGAGCCATCGACGGCGACACGAAGGAACGCTTCGCAAGGTACCTCTCCCGTTTCGACGCGATTTCCGTCAGGGAACGCTCGGGCGCGGCGCTCGTCAAGGAACTCACCGGCAAGGAAGCCACCGTGTGCTGCGACCCCACGTTGCTGCTTGGAAAGGAGTTCTGGAATGCCCTCGCGGCACAATCCCGATACAAAACGGGCGAAAAATTCATCCTCGTCTACGCGCTTTCCTACATGTTCGACCCCTTCCCCGAAATTTACGGAATCGTCGACACCGTCCAGCGGAAACTGGGAATGAACGTGGTCTTCCTGCAGGGCCGGGCCAAGGACGTTTTCCGCCCCGGATCAAAGCTGATAAAGTCGGCCGGGCCGGCGGATTTCGCATTCCTGTTCCGCCAGGCCGGTTTCGTGATAACCACCTCTTTCCACGGCGCAACCTTCGCGCTCATCAACGACAAGCCGCTGATTGGCGTGGTGGACAAACGCTCGCAAACGGACAGCCGGATCCAGTCGCTGCTGGAGTCGGTCTCGGCCGCTGACGCCATCTTCGACTACAGGGACCGGGTTGATCTGGATGCCGACGCCCTCCTTCGCCTCAAAGGCAAGCGGGAAGCGCTGGACGGACTCGTCAGCCGCAGCAAACGCTATCTGCAAGATAATCTGTGACATGACGGTTTCCATTATCATACCCGTCTACAAGGTGGAGGCCTATATCGAGCGCTGCGCCCGCTCCCTTATGGAACAAACCTTCCCCGACATCGAATTCATCTTTGTCGACGACGGTTCGCCGGACGGAAGCATCGAAATCCTCAGGAAGGTCGTCTCGGAGTACGCACAGCGCAACGTGAAGATACTGGTCCATCCCGAAAACAAAGGGCTGCCTGCCGCGCGTAACACCGGTCTGGAGGCCGCCACGGGAGAGTGGATCCTCCACTGCGACTCCGACGACTGGCTGGAGCCGACGATGGTCCGGAGGCTTTACGATGCCGCCACAAGCGCCGGCGCGGATATCGCCTACTGCGACTATTACCTGGATTTCGGCGGCTCCCGAAGGCGCCTCGGCAATCCGTCCTTCTCCGACGGGAAAACGCTGGTGAGGGAAGGCTATTTCGCCGGTACGGCCAAATTCAACGTATGGAACAAACTGCTGAGGGCCAGTCTTTTCCAAGGCATCTCCTTCCCCGAAGGACACGCCATGGGAGAAGACATGACGATGATTCCCGTCTCGGCAAGGGCCGGGCGGGTGGTCCATGTCCCTGAGGCCCTATATCACTATTTCAAGCTGAATCCGGGGGCATATTCCAACGCCTTCTCACAGAAGAACCTGGACGATGTCCTGTTCAATGTAAACCGCGCCCTTGACGGCGTCCGGGACTACGACTTCTCCGAAAGGGACATCGCCTTTTTCAAGCTGAACGTCAAGCTCCCCTTCCTGATGTCGGGCAGCCGGGAACAACTGCGCCTCTGGGAGGAATGGTTCCCGGAAGCGAACAGGTATATAAGTGATAACAAGTCACTTCCGCTGCGCACGCGGCTGGTCCAGCAATGCGCCGCCCACAGGCTTTTCTTCCTGGTCCGGCTCTATTGCTTTGCCGTTGACAAGGTGTTCTATGGCTTTCACCGGTTATTCAGATAGGCCGGTATGAAAAAATTCCTCATGGTCATACTGACGGGAATAATCACAAGCCTGTTCATCTTCCCGTTCAACCTGCCGTTCACCTCGGCGGACGTCAACACGAAGATGGTGATCGCCGCTGTCGGACTGGTCCTTTTCGGCTACGACCTGCTGAGGAACCGCGCCCTCGTCATTTCCAGGGACTTCCTGATTTTCAGCATAATAGCCATCATGGTGAGCGTGTGGACCTATCTTGTCATCACGCTGAACGACACCATTGACGACTCTTACGTCCAATACGTCATTTCCGCATGGGTGTGGATGGGCGGCGCCTACACGGTGGTGTGGCTCATCAAAGCCGTCCATGGCGAAGCCTCCGTCAAACTCATCGGCCAATACCTGGTCTGCGTCTGCGTCGGGCAGTGCATCCTGGCATATTCGATGACGCTGTCCCCCGCCCTCAAAAACTTTGTCGACAGCCTGATGGGCAACGCCGCGGATTTCATGGGCCAGGCAGAAGGACGTATCTACGGTCTGGGCGCCGCGCTGGACCCGTCGGGGCTGCGTTTTGCCGCCGTGCTGGTGATCCTGGCCCATCTCATCCACGAGACGGATTCGGCAACCGACCGCGGTCTGGAGGCGTTCTACCTGTTCTCGTTCATCATTATCGGCGTCATCGGCAACATGATGTCCAGGACGACGATCCTCGGCGTCGTCGCTGCGCTGCTCTATTGGACGATCCTGTTCTTTACTGAGAAAAGGGAGCGCTACCTCAGCGGATTCTGGGTGACCGCATCCATCTGCCTCCTGCTAAGCATTGGCCTCATCACCCTGCTCTACCAGACCAATTACGCTTTCCGAAGCAACTTCCGCTTCGGTTTCGAAGGCTTCTTCTCGCTGGTGGAAAAAGGCTATTGGGAGACGAACTCCACGAACATCCTGAAGGGAATGGTCATATGGCCGGAATCCATAAAGACCTGGGCGATAGGCGACGGCCTGTTCTTCAATTCACAGACCACTCCGGACAAGTTCGGACAGATCGCAACGGGCTTCTACAAGGAAACGGACATCGGTTACCTGCGATATATCTTTTATTTCGGGACCATAGGCCTGCTGCTCCTGACGGGCGTGTTCCTGATGATGACCTCGACATGCTGCAGGATGTTCCCTGAGGCCCGCCTGCTCTTCCTGCTGATCCTCCTTGTGAACATGATGGGATGGGTCAAGGTTTCGAGCGACATCATAATGGTTTTCGCGCCGTTCTTCGTGCAGGCGTGCATTAAGGAAAAGGAGCAGACGACGTGAAAAAGCTGCTGCAGATAAACCCTACAGTCAGGCTAAGCACCTCAACGGGAAAGATCATGCGGGAAATCGGCGAAATGGCCGTTTCCGCAGGATGGGAGAGTTACATCGCCTACAGCGGGGCGCGGGACGGCATTCCGCCGCATTCCTCGAAACTGCTTCCGGTCGGGAGCCGTTTCGACCTGCTCTGCCACTTTCTGGCAACCCGCCTCTTCGACGCCCACGGGCTCGTTTCGCGGCGTGCCACCCGTAAACTCATCGAACGAATCCGGGAAATAGATCCGGACATCATCCATATCCACAACATCCACGGCTATTTCCTCAACTATCCGGAACTCTGCCGGTATCTGGCCGAATCCGGGAAGCCGGTCGTCTGGACCGTACACGACTGCTGGCTTTATACGGGCCACTGCTACCACTATGCCTCGGCAGGATGCGACCGCTGGATGACGGAATGCCACGACTGCCCCTGCAAGACCCGTTTCCCCGCCAGCTACGGTCTGGACCGCTCCAGCCGCAATTTCCGGCTGAAGAAAAAATTGTTCACCTCCATTCCGAACCTGACGCTCGTCGTTGTTTCCGACTGGATGAAAGCGGAGCTCGCGAAATCGTTTCTCGCCAATGCGCCATGCCGGACAATACACAACGGCATTGATACCCAAGTGTTTGCGCCGGGCGGCACCACGGAGGGACTCCCCGCCGGGAAAGCGGTTTATTACCTGGCGGTCGCCTCCATCTGGCTGCCGGAAAAAGGTCTTGGAGACCTTGCGAAACTCTCCGCAATGCTTGCCCCCGACGAACATCTCGTCATAGTCGGCAAGATGACCAAAAGCCAACGGCGCTCGCTTCCGGACGGCATCGTCGCCATCGAACGGACAGCGAACGTGGAAACGCTTGTGGGGCTCTACAGCGGGGCGACGGCCCTTGTTAACCCGACCTGGCAGGACAACTATCCCACCGTCAACCTGGAGGCAATCTCCTGCGGAACACCGGTGGTGACCTACAGGACCGGCGGAAGCGTGGAATCGATCGTTCCCGACACCGGTTTCGTCGTGGAGCAAGGCGACGTAGAAGGCCTCTACGCCCGTCTGCAGGACATCCGGAAACAGGACAGGGAGCAGTGGCGCAGCAGCTGCCGCGACCATGCCCTCCGCAATTTCGACAAACAGCTCGCCCTGGGCGAGTACCTGAAACTATATGAAAGCCTGTCATGATGTCGTTCGATAAAGACAAACTGATACTCGTGAAGGCGCTGATGGCCCTTCTCATCGTGGCGGACCACCTCAATTTCTTCCTGGACCTGGCCTGGCTGAAGCCTGCCCGGGAGCTGGGCGCCCCTATCGTGTCGGTATTTTTCTTCATATCGGGCTTCGGACTCGTCCGCTCATGGCAGAACAAGGGGCCGCTTTACCTGAGATCATTCCTGAGGAGCAAGTTCCTCCGCATCGTAATTCCCGCCCTGCTGGCCCTCGGCTGCTATTATCTCCTTCTTTGGAATCCCGGACGGGACTACGCTGCCGACTGGAAAAACCTGGCGCTGTACGGTACGCCCATCCTGCCTTTCTCATGGTTTGCGGAGGCCATCGTCTTTTTCTATCTCGTCTACTACCTGTCATTCAGATACTTGAAAGGGAAATGGAAAGCCGCCGGCGTGCTGGCCGGGACGCTCGCGTGGATGGCGGCCACCATCCTGGCAGGTTACGACTGGTGCTGGTGGATATGCTCCCTGGCTTTCCCGAGCGGGGCCTTTTTCGCCTGGCACGAAAAAGACATCTACGCCTTCTGCCAGGCCAAACCTTACCGCTACTACGGCCTTCTGGGCGTGCTGTCCATCGTGTTTCTGGCCCTGTACCTGCCGCGGAACCCATATGTGTGGACGCTTTGCTACATCCTGATTCCGACCATCGTCGCGCTGGTCGTCGCGCGCCTTCCCATCGGCAGGCTCCATGGCCCCGTAATCCTGTTCATTTCAGGCATTTCCTATGAAATTTACCTCTGCCACGGCATCCCGATGGAACTGTTCCGGGACAAGCTCCCGATTCAGTCTTCCCTGCTGTTCATACTTGCCGTGTATGCAGTGACGATACTGCTGGCATTTGCCGTCAACCGGCTGACCCGCCTTATCTCCGCCAAACTATGCGCATAGTCTATAACATAGCCGGCATGTACCGTCCTTCGGGGATGGAAAAGATTATTACCGACAAGGCCAACTGGCTTGCCGCCCACGGTCATGAAGTGACCATCATCACGACCGAGCAGAAGGGACGTCCCGATGCATTCGAGCTGGACAGTCGCGTCGCGCGGCGGGACCTTGCCATCGGCTACGAAGACAACAACGGCGCCAGCCTCTTGGACAAGCTGGTCCATTATCCACTCAAGCAATACCGCCACCGGAAACGACTGACCCGGGCCCTCATGGAAATACGCCCCGACGTCACCGTCTCCACATTCTGCAACGAACAGAGCTTCCTGACGGGAATAAAGGACGGAAGCCACAAGGTGCTGGAACTGCATTTTTCGCGCCTGAAGCGCCTGCAATACGGGCGAAAGGGCCTCTGGGGGCTTGTAGACCGCATCAGAAGCGCCAACGAGGTGCGTCAGGTCCGGCGCTTCGACCGCTTCGTGACCCTCACCCGTGAAGACCTCGCGCAGTGGGGCGACATCCCGGGGATGTGTTCCATTCCGAACGGCATCCGCCTGGACGACATCACCCCCGGCACGCATGACAGCCGGACCGTCATCGCCGTGGGACGATATACCTACCAGAAAGGGCTGGACAGACTCATCGACGCGTGGAAAACCGTCACCGACGCCCTCGGCCCCGGAAACGGATGGAAACTGCGCCTGCTGGGCGAAGGGGAACTCCGCCGGCCGCTGCAGGAGCAGATAGACAGGCTCGGCTTGACCGGATGCGTTACCCTGTGCGGAAACGTGAAAGATATGCCGTCAGAATACCGCCAAGCGGCAATTCTGGCCATGTCTTCACGCTACGAAGGACTGCCGATGGCCCTCGTCGAGGCACAGGCCTACGGGGTTCCTGCAGTCAGTTTCGACTGCAAGTGCGGCCCCGGCGAGGTCATTGTCGACGGAGTGACGGGGCGGCTCGTTCCGGAAGGCGACGTCGAAGCGCTGGCGCAGGCGCTGCTGGGGCTGATCCGCGATACGGAAAGCCGCCGCAGGATGGGCGCAGAAGCAGCCCGCCGCGCCGACCGTTTCGACTTTGAAACTATTATGAAACAATGGGATCAATTGTTCAGGCAATATGAGAATCCTGCAATTAGGTAAATTCTACCCCATCCGCGGAGGCGTGGAGAAAGTGATGTGGGACCTAACCCGTGGGCTCTCGGCCCGGGGCGTGGACTGCGACATGCTCTGCGCCAGCCTGCCGTCGTCCGGGGTAGACGCCAAGGATGCGGCATTGGAGCAGCCTGACGGCACCATCAGGTTCAACGACCATGGCAGCGTGTTCCGCATGAAGGCCCTGACAAAGAAAGCCGCCACCATGCTGTCGCCCGGGATGATTGCCTGGCTTCGCCGCCACAAGGCCGACTACGACATCGTCCACGTCCATCATCCCGATCCCATGGCTGCCGTGGCGCTACGCATGAGCGGGTTTGGGGGCAAGGTCGTACTCCACTGGCACAGCGACATCGTGTCACAAAAATTCCTGTTGACGCTGTACCGGCCGCTGCAGAACTGGCTGATTCGCAGGGCCGATGTCATCGTCGGCACCACTCCCGCCTACATCCAGTCCTCGCCTTGGCTAAAGGACGTGCAGCATAAGTGTAAAGTCGTTCCCATCGGCATCATGCCCATTGTCCCCGACCCCGCCGGAGCATCGGCAATCAGGGAGCGTTTCCCCGGGAAGACCATCCTGTTTTCCCTGGGACGCCTCGTGCCGTACAAAGGCTATCCGGTGCTCATCCGGGCCATGAAATACCTGCCCGCGCAGTACCAGCTCGTCATCGGCGGCAGCGGCCCCTTGCGCGGCGAGTTGGAAGAAATCATCGAACGTGAGCGGCTTCAGGGAAGGGTTTGCCTCGAAGGCTATCTTTCCGAAGAAGCCATTCCGGCCTACTACTCCGCATGCGACGTCTTCGTCCTGTCCAGCACGATGAAAACGGAGGCGTTCGGCATAGTCCAGATCGAGGCCATGTCCTGCGGAAAGCCCGTCGTAGCCACGACAATCCCCGGCTCAGGCGTGCCCTGGGTCAATGAAGACGGAGTTTCCGGCAGAAACGTCACTCCCGGAAATCCCGAGGAAATGGCAGCCGCCATCCAGGACGTAATGAGCCGCTACGAGACCTTCTCGGAAGGGGCGCGTTCGCGTTTCAGTCGACTGTTCAACGAAGAAAACATGATTCAATCAATACTTAAGCTATATGAAGCGCTTGTTTAACTTATTACCGGCATGGATCGTCCTGCTCGCCATGGTGTCCTGCACCACGGCCAAGCAGATGAGCTACCTGATGGACATGGCGTACAACACCGATTATCCGGTGACGCCGGCGCCGGAACTTGTCATCCAGCCGGACGACTGCCTGGGCATCACCGTCACCAGTTCCAACCCCGAGCTGGCCGCCCCGTTCAACCTCTTCACCGATGCGAAAACCCCTTTGAAATACGTCGTGGATCGCAATGGCAGCATCGAATTCCCGGTGCTGGGCACCATCAATGTCTGGGGCGCCACCCTCACCCAGATCCGCAACGGCATAGCCGACGGGATACGGGCCAACGGATTCATCAAGGACCCGATCGTGAACGTGACGCTCGAGAACTTCAGCGTCACGGTGATCGGCAGCGCGGGGAACGCCGTGGTCCCGGTAAAGGGTAACAGCATCAACATCCTGCAGGTGCTGGCCATAAGCGGAGACATCGGCAACCGTTCCGACATCCGCGACGTGATGGTGATCCGTACCGAAAACGGCATCCGCCGTTCCTATTCGGTCGACCTGCAGAGCAAGGCCATCTTCGACTCGCCGGTATTCTACCTCAAGCAGAACGACGTGGTCTATGTCAAGCCCAAGGGAGTGCGCCTGAGCGCCAGCGGCCAGACCACGATGAGCTTCGTCACCGCGGGCCTTTCGCTGATATCGATTATTGTAAACGCCCTTATTTGGTCCAACAGATAAATTATGAACGAAAAAAACAACGGCGGGTCATCCGTCAATCTGGTAGACCTGTTCTTCTACCTCCTCAGCCACTGGTACCTGTTCGTCATCTGCGTGGCGGTATGCGTGGGCTTCGCGTATTACCGCTATTCCAAGATGCAGCACGTCTTCCGGAGCGATGCGACCATCATCATCAAGGACCCGTCCAACACCCAGAGCACCGTGCAGATGGGCACATACAGCAGCCTCATCAACCATGTGAGCATGTCCAACGAAATCCTCCAGCTCCAGTCTCGCGAGCTGATGCAGATGGTGGTCACGACCCTGGATGCCGATATCGACTATATCGAAAAGGACCGTCTGCGCAACGTCGAGCTGTACCGGAACGCCCCGGTGAGGATGTTCGTCGTCCGGGGTGACGGAGACTTCGAGTGCCTCATCAAGGTCATTCCCTCCGGCCAGACGCAGATTACCGTCGAGGGCTCCGGCCTGGCAAAACAGGATGTCCAGCTGGGCGATACGCTGAAGGTGGGCACCCACAGGGTGATATTCTCCCCGAATTCGAGCTTCACCTCCTATATGGGCAAGGAAATCAAGGTCAGGAAAGTGACCGTTCCCACCAGGGCGTCGCAGTTTGTCGCCCGCCTGAAGGTGGTCCAGGCCGAAACCGACGGTTCCATCCTGCAGCTCTCCCTGAATGACTATTCCTTCATGCGCGCCGACGACGTGCTGAACATGCTGGTCCAGAAGTACAATGAAGACGCCGTGCGGGAAAAGAACCGCATCGCCGTCAATACGGCCGCCTTCATCAACGAACGTCTGGCCATCATCCAGGACGAGCTGGGCTCGGTCGAAGAGGACCTGTCCCGGCTCAAGACCAGCGAGCGCATCCTGGACGTCGAGGCGACGGCGGCCGACTATCTGAGCCAGAACAACGCCCTGAACAAGCAGATCGTAGAGCTGGAAACCAAGCTCAGCACCATGCGCTATCTCAAGGACTATGTCCGGTCGGCCTTCCAGGGGTATGAGGTGATTCCGGCCAACCTGGTCACGGAAGACACCTATATCGAAGAGGCGATACAGAAATACAATGCCGCAGTGCGCAAGCGCGAAAGCCTCCTCAAGAGCGGCGGTGAATACAGCATGGCGGTTACCGGGGTCGAAGACGACATCACCGACCTCAAGGCCGACGTCCACGGCTTCATCGACAGCCGCATCTCAATGATTATCTCCCAGCGTCAGGCCCTGGCCGAGCAGGAGCAGCATTCCCTGCGGAAATTCACCTCAATGCCGACCAAGGCGCGCCAGTTCCTGTCCATCGAGCGTCAGCAGAAAATCAAGGAAACCCTCTACATGTTCCTGCTGAACAAGCGCGAGGAGAACTCGCTCACCCAGGCGATGGCCGACAACAACGCGCGGATGATCGATTCGGCCACATCCAGCTGGGTGCCCGTCTATCCGTCCCGCAACAAAATGCTGATGGTGGCATTCCTCATCGGCCTCCTGCTGCCGGCGCTGGTGCTTATCCTCCGCATCCTCATCGACAACAGGGTCTATTCCCGCAAGGATATCGAGGAAGGCACTACGATGCCTTTCCTGGCCGATATTCCCTACGCACGTGAAAAGAAGCGCGAAACGGGCGACACGGCGCTGACCACGGCCTACAAGAACTCCAAGTCCAAGGTGTTTACCGAGGCGATGCGCCTTATGTGTACGAACCTGGATTACATGCGCCCGGAGGGCTGCACCCATCCGGTCATCGCCACCACTTCGTTCACGGCCTCGGCCGGCAAGACCTTCCTTACGACCAACATGGCCGCCTGCCTTGCCGACGCCAAGAAGAGGGTCGTGCTCATTGACATGGACCTCCGCAAGAGGACGGCGTCGAATTTCTTCTCGCTCAAGCACGGCGTTCCCGGACTGTCGAACTACATTTTCGACGACGAGGTGCGTCTGGCGGAGATCCTGCACAAGGACGTCCTGCCCGGCGTCGACTTCATCCCGGGAGGACATATACCGCCGAACCCGGCCGAGCTGCTGGGCCGCGCCCGATTCGACGAACTGATCCGGCAGCTGCGTGAAGACTATGACTTTATCCTGCTTGACGGCGTGCCTGTGAACGCAGTGGCAGACATGATGGTCGTCCAGCGGGTTGTGGACATGAACCTGTTCATACTTCGCAGCGGAAAAGTGGACCGCAGGGCGCTTCCCGAGCTGGAAACAGTCTACCAGAGCGGCCGCCTCAACCATCCAAGCATCATCCTCAACGGCGGTGATTTCCGCACGGGTTACGGCTATGGATACGGCTACGGCTACGGTTATGGCTACGGCTATGGATATGGCTACGGCTATGGTTACGGATATGGAGAAAAAGACGACGAATGATTATCGCAGTAGATTTTGACGGGACTATCGTAGAGCACAAGTACCCGAAAATAGGCAGGGAAAAACCCTTTGCCATCGACACCCTGCGCCGGCTCGCGTCCGAGGGACACAAGCTGGTCCTCTGGACCTCCCGCGAGGGCGAACTCCTGGAAGACGCAATCCGTTACTGCAAGGACCGCGGACTGACGTTTTACTCGGTCAACAGCGACAAGCCCACGGGCAGCCTGACCTTCTCGGACAAGACCACCTCGACCAAGCTTGTCGCAGATGTTTACATCGACGACCGCAACCTTGGCGGACTGCCGGACTGGGGCGAGATCTACGAGATCGTGAACGGCACCAAGCGCCGCTCGCACCACAAGCACCACCACAGGTCATTCCTGCGCAAACTCTTCGGCCGATGACATCCGACCCGAATTTGGAGCTCCTCATGCAGATTCTCCGGGGCACGGAGTCCCCTCCCGCCCTGGACGAAGCAGCATGGTTGGACATCATACGCACCGCCTGCCGCCAAACGGTGGCAGGCATGCTGTATCATGCGGCAGAGCATTTCCCCGAAGGCTACCGCATGCCCGAACGAGCCCTTTACACCCTGCTGACCGTTGTGACCAAGATCGTAAGCCGCAACCGGCAGCTTGCAGAGGTGGAAAAGGAAGTTTTGGGCATCCTGCGCGCCGGAGGGCTGGAGCCGGTGGTAATGAAAGGGAGCGCCTGCGCCGCGCGATATCCCGCGCCGGAGCTGAGGACCGGCGGCGACATCGACCTCTACGTTCCGGAAGCGGATTTCCCGCGTGCCGTGGAACTGCTTCGCGCCGCCGGCATCACCGCCGCCGCGAAGCCGGACGCCAGCCTGGATTTCCTCCTGAGGGAATGCGAAGTGGAACTGCACCGGAAATACTTCGACCTGCACGTGCGCCCGGCGCTGCTGCCGGCTGTCGGGACGCCGGAAGCCGAGCTGCTGATGCTGTCGTCGCACATCCTCAAGCACGCCTGCGGCGTGGGCGTGGGGCTTCGGCAGATCTTCGACTTCGCCCTCGCCTATCAAGCCTATCCCGGTGATTATGAGCAGCTTCATGAGCAATTCCGCCGCTGCGGCCTCGCCCGTTGGAACGCCCTTCTTCTGTCCTTCGTGAAGGATTATATCCATCCTGCCGCAGAGGTTCCGGAGCATGTGGATTCCAGGAGCCTTATCCGCATAGTCGCTGAAGGGGGAAACTTCGGCCATTTTCAAGAGAAACGCATCGAAACACTTTCCGACAAGTCGCTTCTGAAACGCAAACTTCACACCGCGACGTTTTTTTTGGAGCACCTGCCTTTCTCGTTTCGCTATGCCCCCCGCGAAATTATCCCGCTTTTAGGGCAACTTTTTTGTGGAAATTTGTAAATTTGTGAGATAAAGACCCTTCGCAAGATGGAAGAACTGTCAATGCTATCCCAGGACATTTTTTTCCTCCTCCTCTATGGCGGTGTAATAGCTGTGGAGGTGCTCTCCGCCCTATATCTGCTGCTTCGCAACGGCAATGCCTTTGTAAGCGACATAGAGCCTCCCGTCAATCTGCGCCGATGGACTGCGGCCTTCATGGCCTCTTTAGCCCTTAATCATCTGTATTGGGTATATGCCGTTTTCCACCCTTCCGCCGCCATCTATATGACCGTATGCCTGCTGGATATACTGTTTATAATCATTCCGGTGTCAGGGATTATGCTGAGCATGTTACAAGACCGGAAACGGCCTGTCTGGCCGATCCTGGTGTCACTGATCCCGGTCGTCATATTGGCTGTCCGGGGCATTGTACGGGGAGACATCGGCATGTTAAAACCTATCAGCATTTATGTCGCCATTCTGATTGTCCTTTTTTCGGTGTATATGGTATTTGCCATCCGTACCTATGGACGCTGGCTCAGAGACAATTTTGCTGACCTGGAGCACAAAGAGTTCTGGCAGAGCATCCTGGTGGTATCCGTATTCTTGCTGACGCTGTTGTTTTATAACTCTTCCAGTGACAACAAAATTTACTTTTATGCCATTCAGGCAGTCAATATTTTAGTTGTGGGACTGATGATGTGGCGCGTGGAAACGCTTCGGCACCTGGACAGCAGCATTACGGCCGAGGAGGAGCCGTCGGAAGATGTCAAGGAAACGTCATCGTCACACGCCTTTCCCGACGTCATCGGCCCTCAGCTGAAAAAGTACTGCGAAGACACACTCCTCTTCCTGCAATACGACCTCACCCTCGCCCAACTCGCCCAGGCCATCGGTACGAATCGTTCCTATCTGAGCCAATACTTTTCCCAGCAGGGACTCACCTATAATGCCTACATCAACGGCCTGCGCGTAGAACACTTCGTACGCCTGTACCATGAGGCCGTCGCCACTCACCGTGTCTTTACGGCAAATCAACTTTCCGCTGAAAGCGGATTCCACAGCTATAGCACATTCAGCGCCGCCTTCAAACAGAAGATGGGAAAGACCGTCACAACGTGGATAAATGATACCAAGGAGTAGTTTTCTCCCCTTTTCATTTTTCAGAATTTACAACGCAAGTTTCAGAATTTACAAAACATGCAGGCAAGAACGGCCGAAGCCTGGACTTTTTGAGGAGTTATTACTATCTTTGTGAGTTATTTTTAAAAAGTTAGTTGTGTTAGAAATGTGTTTTTATGAAGTCTCGTAAAAGATATCTTGCCCCAGTTGTGATCAAGCAGGTCTCGGTTGTGCTGGAAACCGGGCTGCTCGGCGCATCCACGGTGCAGCCCG
>ONKE01000041.1 GCA_900318355.1 uncultured Bacteroidales bacterium | reverse complement strand
GCCGTGTTTACGGATATGAAGATTACGGAGTGCGCCTGGAAGGCCCACGACGGCCAGCAGCCGGATGAGGAGTAGCTGGTAAATTCCCTGTTTATCGAAATGAATAGGCCCCGACATCCTAGTGGATTGCCGGGGCTTTGGCTCGATTATCAGTTTTCACATATTCCGAATTCTGTTAGAAATCAACTTTTCACAGAACAATAAATACCTGATAATCAATTATTTAAATACTTCGTGCGGGTGGTGGGACTCGAACCCACACGCACGGGGCACAAGATCCTAAGTCTTGCTTGTCTACCAGTTTCAACACACCCGCAAAACTCTCCGGAAGGCAGTAACATGTGCCCGTCACCGGAAGCGGCCTTGGGAAGCTGCCGCAACCTGTATCCGGAAAGTGAATGCAAAGATAGAAAACATTTTTTGTAAATTTGCAGCCTATGACGGAAGATACACTCAAAGAATACGCAGCCCGCTACGAGACGGAGGATTTCCTGCAGGGGGATCCTTCCTGGTTCATGCACCAGGTCAGCGGACGTCTCAATCAGGAAATTATGGCCTTCATGGCCGCGGCCCTCAGCTACGGCGCCCGCAGCCAGTTCCTCCCCAAGATACAGCAACTGCTTGACGCTTCCTGCGGCGAGCCTGACGCATGGGTCAGAAGCGGGGCCTTCGAAAGCCTGCTCCGGCGCGGCGACACTTCGTGCTTCTACCGCCTCTACACCAAGGACCTCATGAACAGGTTCCTCGGGGCATGCCGCGACCTCCTTGCGGAATACGGTTCGCTCGGAGAGTTCGTCCCTGCAGGTGACGCTATACATGCGCTGGAGGCCTTCTGCGCATATTTCAGCTCAAAAGGCCTCGCGGTCATCATACCGAAAGACACAAGTTCCTCGTGCAAACGGCTCTGCATGTTCTTAAGATGGATGGTAAGGGACTCCTCGCCGGTCGACCTGGGTCTATGGTCCGACAAAATCCCGAGGGAAAGCCTCATCATTCCTCTTGATACCCATGTGCTTACGGAGGCCGGAAAACTCGGGCTGGTGAGCTCGCGATGCGCCTCCATGGCCGCCGCCCGCCGCCTCACCACACGGCTTGCGGAAATCTTCCCGGACGACCCGCTGAAAGGCGATTTCGCCCTCTTCGGCTACGGCGTCGACAAAGGCTGACGGGCAAATCCCTATCGGTTTACGATAAATTCTTTCGGGCTGTTCAGCGGCCTGGCGTTTATTTCGTTATCTGAGCCCTTTATTCGCACCACTTAATCAACCTAAAAGTTGATTATTTGAGATAATTATATTACTTTTGCAAAAAGTACATGATATGAGGTTTGAAAGGATACTTGACAGTGGACGGCTGTGGGCTGTGATGTATGATGGAGACAGTAATGGATAATAAAGAACTCTCTGTGTTAAAAAAGCACGAGGTCAAAACCAATTGGAGAGAGAATGCCCAATGGCGACGGGAAAACCGCCGCTGGCTCCGCTATTCCGGTTTTATAGCCCTAACGGTCATGCACCGTTTGGAGGAGCTGAAAATGAGCCAGAAAGAACTTGCGGAAAAGATGAAATGTTCCCCACAGTATGTTTCTAAACTACTTAAAGGCTCGGAAAATCTGACTTTGGACACTATTTCCAAATTGGAAGAATGCCTTGATTTGGATTTGGTTAGAAGTGCCTTAACTCACGTGGACGGCTATGAGTATCATGAGCCCCCATTAAGATTTGTCGCTGAGCCCGACGATCCACTATTATATGGCAATTAGTTCAGCCCCAGCTTGATAATAGTAGGCCGATTACACCGCCGCGGCTGGCGTATTTGCCACCGGCTACAACACCCGTTCGGCGGCCTAGCGAGCTCGAGATAGCGGCTCGCGGCGCTACCGGGTGTTGTTGCATAGGGACGAGGAAAATGGAGTTAAAATTCTATCTCCGCCAGCAAGTATGCAAATCCATCGCTGCTTATACTATGACGCAAATTTTGCAAATCTCCACGCCTGACGGGGAAAACGACGGAATAGTCCCATTTGTTCATCTGGAAGGGAATACCATTGTAAGTCAGATGAATCGCGTCATCCTTCCAGGAATGAAGTAGAACGTTCTCAATATGCGCCGGGTCATCATAAATGTTCCGGTCACCATCGGGTATGTCCGCGATGTTCTCGATGATAACGATCGGCTTCGGCTCCTTAGGGAGTTTGGACAGCTGATACATCGAACCGTCGGCGTCATCCTTTTTGAAGGTCTTGGCATTCCAACGGATGACAGGACGACCTTGGTGTTTTTTCAGCCGCTCGGCCTCAACGCCTTTTCCCAGAACATGATAATTCGGCCTAATTACCTCTTCTAACTTTGAGACAAATGCCCGAGGGTCATTACATTCCACAACCGTTGCGCCAAAAAGGCAATCGGAGATGAGTTCTTCCTCTTTCAACCTTTGTTGAATAGGCTTTTCATTTTCAACCAAATCTTTATCAAATAGGCTCATATTCAATTATTTAAATACATTAATTCTTATTAGGCGAAATATCGCTTTAATATATCTTTGCAACATAAACAAGAACCGTCAATTCATCGACCTCACACATTTTGTAAACTATTCGGGTATTAGGTTCCCCTACTGACGCGTCAATCTTTTCAAGATGAGGCTTGCATTTTTCAATCGAAGGAACCGGAAACATGACAAATGCAATAAATGCATGCCTCACTTGATCATCCCGTGGAACACCTCTTAGTTTTCTGATATCATTCAAAATATCATTTACGTTCTTGGTAATCGGCCTTGTTATGTCTTCACACCCGCGAGCATGATAATTCGTATTAGGAGTCTTCAGTTCTATCAAAGAATGATTCGAATATAAGTCCACATGTCGCCCTCTGATAGGATATTCAACACTGGTATCGTCGAATATCCTTTTTAAAGCATTGGCCAGTTCAAACTTGAGCCACCCCTCAAATTTCGCACGTTGTCTAACGGCAATAGAGACCAAATCAGATCTTTGCTTCAGAAAACAAGTAATTTCATCTAAAAGCAATTCTTTCGTAATCATCATATCAGATCTGAAATTTATTAGTTACCCCGAATATCATTAACAGGCATTTTTATAAGGCAGCGGCCGCCCTATTATTCTGAAACGGGACGGATGGAGTTCCCGTAGTAACGGCTGCCGTTGTCCACGCTCACATTGCTGGAATTGAAGTACACGTTCCGCGCGTAGCTCGGGAGGTCCGTATTGAGGGAAAAAGACCAGTAGCCGCCCGCGGAGCCCGCATCGCAGAGAACGACATTGAACCGGTAGCCAGCGGCGGGAAGGAAGATACTGTTGCCATTCTTGCCTGTCACCAATCTACCATTCACGCCGTTCTGAGTTGTCCATGTCCATGTGCACTCGGTTATAAGCTCTGTACATTCGGCATAGGTAGGCATACGCCATTTGCCGCCGAGACTTACATGGGCGACATCGTCCTCCGGTTCGAGGACAGTATTCCCATCAGGGGAACCTTCACCATCCCAGTAGTCTGGTCTGTATGCGGAGCAATATTTCGTCAACGTAAATGATGAGCCATTGCACCACTTATACGATGACCAATCATATCCTGTCTTTCCTTCCTTCCATATGAGAGGGTCCAGGCTGCTATAATAAGGCTCAACTTCGCCCCAGGCATAGTAATCGCCGTAATCTTCAGGCTTTTCTGCACCAAGATTGCAATCTGCCCATTTAAGCCCGGAAGGAAGGCCGAGGTCAACTGCATTTAAAACATAGGGATATCTTACAGTAACAGAGCAGGAAGCATAGATATCATCAATTGTTACTCTAATGGTCGTCTCACCTATAGAAATTGCCTTCACCTGACCAGAAGCAGTTACTGTAGCCACCGAAGGGTTGGAGGACGTCCAGGACAATACCGCATATGACGGGTTTACGGTAGCGATAAGTGTAAACGTCTCTCCAACATGAAGTCTCAGAGATGTTTTATCCAACGAAATAGTATAACTGGGATAGGCTGACTGCGTGACGGTAAAAACCGCCGTAGCATAGTCTCCATATGCCACTTTGATCTTGCCGCTACGAGATGTCTTCGAATTATTCTCCGCGACCTTATAACTTACGTTCGTTCCATTCACCTTAACATCCGTAATCCAGTCCACCTGGCTCTCGGCGGTGAGAGTGGCATTTTCCCTGGGATTGATGACGACATAATCAAAGCTGAACAAACCGCCCGTATAATCAACATCCTTGCTGGTTGGAGTCAGTGTCAAACTAGACGAGGACCACCTTTGTATTACGGATACGTTGACATCAGTGGCGCCGGCGTAATGGAGCGTCACGGAAGCCCGGCGGAATGAACCGCTGTTGTTTTCGCTGGCTTTGAAAGAAATCCGGGTATCCGAGACCTGAATGTCGCTGATCCATGACGCAGTCGAAGTCGCTGAAAGGGTGGAGGAAGCGACCGGATTCTCGATTGTGCAGTCGAACGTCTGAGTCGAGGCCGGGTAATCAAACATAATGCTCTCAGACTCTGGATGGATGAAGGTTGATGAAGTCTGTTTCAAATGAAGATCGAAATCATCCGCACCCGTATAACTGATACGGATGAGTCCTTCACACTCCTTGTTAGCCAGGCTGACATGGCACACTAACGAGGGCCCCTCTAAACTGACGCCTGTAACCCAACTTGGCTTCGACTTTGCCGTCAGCCGTCCCCCAGGAAGAGGATTTACGATCGAGCAAGGCACTGTCACATCCTGTTCTACGAGTGAAGGAACCGTTACCGTTGACTCACATTCTATTTTTGAATAATATGACTGCTCGAATCCGGAAACGGCAACATAACGGCTGTCGCCCAGCATAAGAATTCCATTCTCCAAATAGACAACGCCATAGTCCTTAATTTTCGATAGTAGATGCTTGTCAGAGATACTGTATGGCACTTCCTCGCTCAAGTGGAAATCACTCTTATCCGCATGCCAGATTTTTCCGTTTACAAAAGCATATTTCTGTTGATCATCGGTCGTCAACACACTCATCACTCCTTGGCTGAAATCCAGGATATAGTCCGTCAACCCGCTGCCATCATCCAATGCGAACATCCCTGACAACTGTTGTTGCGGTTCGATCACTTCCTGCTTGCAGCTGGAAAACAGGATGACCAGTGCCAAAAAACCAAATATATACTTTCTCATCTTCTTGATCTAAAAACTCATACCTAATTTGACTCCCGGAGACAGTCGGGAGTAGTAGCCAGTCCCTTCTCCTACGCCGGGAAAAGGATAAGGTGTCGTTCTAACCATCAGACTGATCTGTATGGACGACCTGCCACCAAAACGAAAATCAACTCCCAGATCTCCTTCGCCCATCATAGTCCTGCTCAGAATATAATACCCTATAGAGCCGGAAACATATGGACGTACCCTGGTGCGTAGAGGCGTAAGTCTGAACGAGCCATATACGGGCACATCTATTCGTTGTTCTCTGAAATCGCCGTATTGGGGAGAAAACGAATCATTGATAATGGTGATGCTCTTTGCGTTGAACAGAAATCCTGTTCCCACGCCTGCTGAGACTATCCGATTGAAGCGATAGGACAAGGTATAATCTATCTCAAAGGGATGCAACGTTCCGTATTCGCGATAACCCGAATAAACATATTCAATCTGGCACTCATCCATAGAGTAAGCATACGAAAAAGAAATCGACTGCTCTATTCCACGATTACGGAAAGAAGCGTTATATGCTTTTTCCTTATCTTGGCGAACGGCTTTCTTCTGAGCTTTTTCCCAAGCAGCCTGATCGGCTTTTTCTCGGGCTTCAGCCTTCTTGTTAGCAGCCTCCTCGGCCTTTAATTTGGCCTCAGCCTCTTTCCGGTTCTTCTCTTCTTCAGCGAGACGTTCTTTTTCTGCTTTCTTGATAGCAATTTCCTCAGCCTTCAATTTAGTCTCAGATTCCTTCCGCGCCTTCTCAATCGCAGCACGCCTGTCCTTCTCAGCCTTCTCAATCGCCGCAAGCCGATCCTTCTCAGCCTTCTCGCGGGCGGCTTCCTCGGCTTTCAACTTTGATTCAGCCTCCTTTCTGGCTTTCTCTGCAGCCGCCAGACGATTTTTCTCGGCCTGCGTATCGACTTTCATCTTAAAAATCAGATATGAGCCGTCTATTTTTTTCTCTTCCGGCAAATATCCTTCGCTATACGCTGTTATAGAGGGAACCATATAACTGACACTGATGGAAAAGGATCCGTCTTCGGCAACCCGGGTGAATGTCTTTCCGTCTACCGAGACCGAAGCCTCAGGAAGGGGACGATTATTCTCATCCATCACATAGCCTTTGACCAGACGCTGGCTCTGGCCAAAGCCAATCGAGGGAATCGCTATAAGCAGAATTCCCCCGAGTATCAAACACCGTCTCATCGGACGCAAAACCTATTTCTTCTTCTTGAGTAACGACAGGGCTCCCGCTTTCTCTCCTTCAACCTGTGCTGCTGGAACCGCAACACCATCCGGAACATTACGGAAGTTGACATACCGTGCAGGATAACCAGAAATAGCAATAGACTCAATAATACCCTTCGAATTGTATTTCACCTGTGTCTGCAATCCGATAAGAAGGTCTGCATTGCCGTTCTGCTCCAGAGCATCCTTGACGGCCGTGTCGATTACGTTCTGAAGGCCGCCACTGCTAATGTTTTCGGATACGGGCATAAAGAATGATATCTTCTTCCCATCCACCTTAATATCCGCACAGACAGGATTGACGAAAAACGCCGCGTTTCCACCCGTATGGGTTGCAGTGTTGATTAGTTTTTCCGACGTACCACATGATACGAGCGTTACTGCAAATGCAAAGAATAAAAGAATCTTTTTCATAACTACACAACTTATATAAATAAACATTCTTCTCAGTAATGCACAACAACAATAATGGGTGCAGTGCACAAAAAAAACGCGGGCGATGAACTTGTCCGGTAGAGGTCGTAGGAAACCTGGAAGGAACAAGTCACGCCCGCGCAATATCCCCGAGGGGATATCTATCGCGGGCGTTTACCACTTGCGCCGATCCTTCCTGAAAGAAATTTCCTACGTTTCTACTCGGTCAGAGCAAATTGCAAACGCTAATCTGTCTTTGTCACAAGGAAGAACCTTGCAAGAGACAAATATAGCGATTATTTCTTAACATCGCGCTCACCTGGCTGCGTTTTTCCTGCCGCCGGCTTTTTACAAGCGTGTGACAGCATGACAAATTTGGCGTTTTCCATTTGGGAAGACAAGTCCATTTAAGGTCCAAACGGCATGGCGGGTAAGGTTTCGGCCGAGGGTGTTTGAAATTGGTGAGATTTGTCGTAATTTTGGCAGTTATTGCAAGTTTACCATGAAATCCAATATGTTGATACCGGAGTTGCAGACCCTTATCGTCGCCGTCGAGGAAAAGTTCGGGAATGAGATCCGCGCCACATCAGCATTCGAGCGTCTGGCCGAAGCTCTGGAGGCGGAATGCAAAGAAGGGCTGGGAGCCTCAACGCTCAAGCGTATATGGGGATACGTGCCGAATGACACGACACCCCGGCTTTCGACCCTGAACATCCTGGCGCGGTATGTCGGCTATGAGGATTTCAAGGCGTTCCGGAAGGAAAACTTCGGAGGCGACAGTTCCGACTTCATCACCGGCAGGACCTGCATCACATGCGACGAGTTGAAGAACGGCGACCGGCTGGTCCTGGAATGGCTTCCGGACAGACGCGTGGTGCTGTCCTACAAGGGCGGAGCCGTGTTCGAGGTCATGGAGGTGGCAAATGCCCGGCTCCGTCCCGGAGATATCCTCGAATGCTCCTGTTTCCTGAAAGGATGGCCGCTGGTCGTCCCTTATCTGCTCCGCGACGGACAGAAAACGCCGCCCTACATTGCCGGAAAGGCACACGGCATAACCCTTTTGGAGAAATTATGAAGCACTTACGATTCCTCATGACGTTGGCCTTGTTGGCCGTAGCATGCACTGGGAAAGACCCGGACGTCACTTTCTTCGCCACACCGGCAATCGAAGACGTCCACGTCATTCCTGGAGAGGATTATTCCAGTATCAGCATCGTATGCAGCGTCAGTTCGCCCGAAAGCATCAAGGATTATGGCATCCTCTTCGGGGAAACGGACCTGCAGAGCATCCCCGGGGCCAACCTCAAGGACGGCCGGTTCTCAGTGACTGTGGACGAGCTGGAATATAGCAGCAAATATATCTACCAGGCATATATCGACGGCGGCAGGGGTACCGTTTATTCAAAGGTCGGCACCTGGGAAACGGTCGATGAAGTGCCGCCGGTGCCCTCCATCATAAAGGCCACGCGGGGATATGGTGCCGATGCCGGCAAAGTTACGCTGGACTGCTTCATCGCAGGGCTGGCGGGAACTTCCGGCAAGGAAGCGCTGCAATGCGGCATATGCTACAGCCCCGAGGGAAGCACCCCCGCCATCGATGGAGCCGGCATTACAGCGGCAAACTTCTCTGAATCAGGCAATTATACCGTCAGAGTTGAAGGAC
The DNA here is from genome assembly GCA_900318355.1 of uncultured Bacteroidales bacterium. GTDB lineage: Bacteria > Bacteroidota > Bacteroidia > Bacteroidales > UBA932 > Cryptobacteroides. The sequence continues at coordinate 56,226 of ONKE01000041.1, read as the reverse complement.
TTGTCACCTCGGCCTCATATGTCTTCCGCCCCTACACGAAGATAGGAAAGGTGGTATCATATGGCGAGCCTCTCACCCTGCGGATCCCCTCCGGCGCCGACGTGGTCCTGACCGAAGGATATTCAAACGTGGGGCTCCACACCGTGACCATGGAAGGCGCATTGGCCGAGCAAGTCGATGATTCAGAGCAGTTTGCGCTCGCCTTTGAACTGAACGGAAAGATGTATATGGCCAAGGACCTGGACCCCGCCAGACATTTTTTCACTACACTGGACAACCTCACGCCGGACACCGAATATTCATTCCGGGCCGTTGCCAGAATTGGCGACAACACCTTCTACGGCGAATCTATGTCCTTCCGGACACTGGCGTTCCAGTTGGAAGACGCCGACTACATCGATATGGGAGTAAGCGTCCTCTGGGCCACCTGCAACCTAGGCGCACAGACCCCGACAGGGTTGGGCGACGGATATTGCTGGGGAGAAATCACACCAAGGCAGCAATCCTCCTGGGAGGACTATAAATGGTGCCTTGGCAACTCGGAGACCATATTTAAATACACCTTGAGCCGGGATTTCCCGGATGCGGATGGCAAACGGGTGCTCGAACGCGAAGATGACGCCGCCACCGCCGCCCTCGGAGGCTCCTGGCACACACCCACTGCGGCGGAATACGGCGAACTTATCCGGAACTGCACCTATATCAAGACCACGGTGGAAGAGCAGGAGGGCTTCCTCCTCACCAGCACTGTCCCGGGCTTCGAGGACAAGAGTCTATTCATGCCGTACGCCTACTATTGGACTTCGGAACTGTGCACGGAATCCTCAATAAGCGCCAAGACCTTCGCTTACTGGAGGGTCCTCGAGGGAACAGTGATCAACAAGCTGTTCGTCCAGGATATCATTATTGACCACGAATACTGGGGCCGAGATGATGACGAGTCCCGCCTTGCCCGGTGCAACTGCTATCGGGTCCGTCCCGTGAGGGACAGGTAGTCATTCGAAGACTTCCGTTGCTTTCTTGAAAAGTTCATAGACATCTTCGCCGGAGGCGGTCCCTTGAGCGGGCTCGCTGGACAGAGATGTCTTCTGCGGTGCTTTCAGTTCAGGGGCAGCCTTCCTGGGCTGAGCAGGGACAGGCGCCGTCGTGTCGGGCGATTCGGTTTTAACTTCCGACACCTTCGTTATGACGGGTTCGGCCACAGGAGCCTTCTGCGGCCATAGCAGCCAGATTCCCAGGCCAATAAGGGCTACGGCGGCAGCGGCTGCATATGGCCAGATCCTGACAGGAGGGGCCAACAAAGCTTCCTTGAAGGCGGCCATATTTGGATAACGGTCCTCCGGACGCAGGGCCGTCGCTTTTCGCAAAGCCCCACGGTGGGCGCCGGTGAAGACCGACAACACCCGGCCCACTCCCCAGATATCCGTCCGCACGTCGGCCTGTTTTCCGGCAAGGATTTCCGGAGCGATATAGCGTTCCGTACCGGCTGCCATTTTCAGGACGGCCGAGTCGTCCGAGTCCGCCAGACCGAAGTCGATGAGCTTGACATTGTCGCCGTTGTGGGTTATGAGTATGTTGGAGGGTTTGATGTCCCGGTGGATGACCTGACGGGAATGGAGATATGCCACGGCGTCGCAGAGTTCCCCTGCAATTTTCCGGAAAAGCCCTTCGTCGGGACGGGCATCCCGGAAGCGTTCCTCGAGAGTCGCTCCGTCGATCCACTCCATTTCGATACAATTTCCCAGCTGCGGATGGTGCCGGAAGTGCCAGGTGCGGCAGACTGAAGGATGGTTGAGGCTGTAGCCGATCTCGAATTCCTTGCGCAAAAGGGTCTCGTAAACGGGGTTGCCCCGGTATTCGGGCTTCAAAGCCTTGAGCACCACGAACTGGGAAAACTTCGTGACCCGCCAGACTTCGGAGAAGCCGGCGTCCGAGCGGTGAAGCAGCTGCGGGGCGGCATCTTGGCCGTCCAGCTCCGGTTCGATGATGAAGCCCGATTCTTGTTCCATAGCGTGCAAATATACGTTATTTTCCTTACCTTTGGACCATGTTTCGGCCAAAAGCATACCTTGTCCTTATCCTGCTGCTCTGGAATCTTGCCGCCGCGTCGGCCCAGGAGCGGGTGTGGAATGCGGCCCTGGACTGGTATGAGAATGTCTGTGGCCGCTGCGCCGACTGGATGGACAAGATAGAAAGGGGCGAGCCCGTGCCCAAGGACAGCCTGCAAATGATGGCGAACGAACTGGCCGTGGTAAAAAAGAACCTTCAGGGCGCATGGGGCGAAATGACGCCGGGACAGCGCCTCCGTTTCGAAGTCATCCGCGACCGCTTCGCCACTGGCCGTTGGCATAAGGACATGCATGCTCCGCTTTCGTCCCTGCCGGTTATCCATAGTCCCCAATCCCCTGCCGTCCAGTTGGTTCCGAGCGTTTTACCCTGGCGTGAGGATGCCGTTCAAGTCCCCCGGAAACAGGTGCGGCCGCGTGTCCGCGTAGGCGTCATGGCTGGATTGACAGCCGGCGTCTACCCTGATTTCTCCGCAGGAGCGGTGCTCGGCATCACGCTCGACGACTGGAGTCTCTTTGCCAAAGGCCGTGGCAGCGGAGGCTGGCATGACACAAGTTACGACTGCCTTTCGGACGGTTCAATCCAAGGTGGAGGCTATTTCTGGAGCGGAGACGAACAGACTGTCGGGCGCCTGCAGCTCACGTTTGACGTCGCTTATAAAGTGCTGAAGCCTCTGTCGGTATATGTCGGCGCAGGGTACGGAATCCGTTCTTTAAGCTGGAAAGACTGGAATGGAGACTGGGCCCGCGTGACCGACCGTTATTTCAGCGGTTTCGCTGCCGATGCCGGAGTGCTTGTGCATCCTGTCTCCCACGGGCCGGCCAGCGGACTGGCTTTGCTGGTAGGATGCAGCTGGGTCAACGGCGGATACGTCGATGCCGAAGCCGGCCTCTGCTGGCGCTTCTAGACAAAATTTCCATAACAAATCCGAAGCTATATCGGTTCCTCGCGCTCGCGGAGGTCTTTGAGACGGAGCTGGAGGGTGGAGGCGCCGCGGTAGTAGTTTTCTACGATGCTGTAGCAGATGTCGACAGGATTGCCGCCGCGGATGTGTTCGAAGCTGGAGGCCATGTTGAAGCCGATGGCGGAAATCTGGTGGTAGGGCTGCGATTCCTGGATGAGTTCGAGCTTGAGGTGCTGGCCGGCGGGGCCAACCTTGCGGCCGTTGCCGTCGTCGTAGACGTTTTCGGTGAGGAAGACCGGGGCCTGGTTGCCGGGGCCGAAGGGCTGGAACTGCTTGAGGATGCGGAAGAACTTCGGGGTTATCTGCGAGAAGTCGAGCCGCGAGTCGACGTCGACCACCGGGGTGGTCATCTCCTCGGTCATGTGGCTGCCGATGTATTCTTCGATGCGGCGGGCGAATTCGGGAAGGTTTTCCTCCTTGAGGGTCAGGCCGGCGGCGTAGATGTGGCCACCGAAGTTTTCCAGGAGGTCGGCCTGGTGCTCGATGGAGTCGTAAAGGTCGAAGCCGCGGACGCTGCGGGCCGAGCCGGTGACGAAGCCGTTGCTCTTTGTAAGGACGAACGTGGGCTTGTAGAACGCCTCGACAAGACGGGAGGCGACGATGCCGACCACGCCCTTGTTCCATGACGGGTTGTAGACTATCGTGGCTTCCTTCCAGGCGAGGCATTCGCCGCGTGTGACCATTTCGAGAGCCTCGCGGGTTATTTCGCGGTCAATGTTTTTGCGCTCGTTGTTGTTGTCGTTGATCTGGCTGGCGATGATGGCGGCGCGGCGGTCGTCCTTGGCAGTCAGCAGGTCCACGGCAAGGCGTCCGGATTCCATGCGGCCGGCGGCATTGATGCGGGGGCCTATCTTGAAGACGATGTCGTCTATGGTCACGTGCATCGGTTCCAGGTTGGATAGCGAAATGATGGCCTGGAGGCCCTTGCGGGGGCTTTCGTTCAGCTGCTTGAGGCCGTAGTGGGCAAGGACGCGGTTCTCCCCCACCACGGTGACGAGGTCGGAGGCGATGCTGACAACCAGAAGGTCCAGAAGCGGCTTCAGTTCGTCGAAGGGGATGCCTTTGCGGATGGCATAGGCCTGCACGAGCTTGAAGCCGACGCCGCAACCGGAAAGGTCGTCGAAGGGATAGTGGCAGTCTTCGCGCTTGGGGTCGAGGACGGCGACGGCACCGGGAAGTTCCTCCTCCGGAAGATGGTGGTCGCAGATTATGACGTCGATTCCCTTCGAGGCGGCGTAGCGGACCTTGTCTATGGCCTTGATGCCGCAGTCGAGGGTTATGAGGAGGCTGAAACCGTTTTCGGCGGCCCAGTCGATGCCTTTGATCGAAACGCCGTAGCCTTCGTCGTAGCGGTCGGGAATATAGAAATCCAGCTTGGAGGTGAACTTCGACAGGAAGGAATAGACCAGGGCGACGGCGGTGGTGCCATCGACATCGTAGTCGCCGTAGATGAGGATTTTCTGGCCTTTGGCTATGGCTTCCTCCACCCGGTCGACGGCTTTGTCCATGTCTTTCATGAGGAAAGGGTCGTGGAGCATCGAAAGGTCGGGACGGAAGAATGCGCGGGCCTGCTCGAACGACTTGACGCCCCTTTGGACCAGGAGGGTGGCAAGGACCGGATCCACGCCGAGTTCGGCCGACAGCTGATTGATTTTATCGCTGTCGGAAACATCTCTGAGTATCCATTTCCTCTGCTTCGGGGCCATCTTGTAGTCTTGCTGAAATACAAAGATACCCATTTTAATTAAAAAATGGAATTAAATTGCTATTTTTGCGTGATAATAAACTGATGTATGGCTAATCAACAACTAAGTGAACAGGAAATCCTCCGCAGGGAATCCATGACCCGCCTTCGCGAACTTGGCATCGAGCCTTATCCGGCTCCGCTTTATCCGGTCAACGCCACGGCAAAGGCCATTCTGGAAGGGTACAAGCCCGAAGAGGGCAATTTCTCCGACGTCTGCATCGCCGGACGCATCATGTCGCGCCGCATCATGGGTGCAGCGTCGTTCATGGAGCTTCAGGACGAAAGCGGGCGCATCCAGGTCTACGTCAAGCGCGACGAGATCTGCCCCGGGGAAGACAAGACAATGTACAACACCGTGTTCAAGAAGCTTCTTGACATCGGCGACATCGTGGGCATCAAGGGTTTCGCATTCATCACCCAGACCGGCCAGCTGTCGGTCCACGCCAAGGAGCTCACCGTCCTGAGCAAGTCGCTCCGCGTGCTCCCCATCGTCAAGAAAGACGCCGACGGCAAGGTCTATGACGAATTCTCCGATCCGGAGCTCCGCTACCGCCAGCGCTACGTCGACCTTATTGTCAATCCCCAGGTCAAGGACGTTTTCATCAAGCGTGCAAAGATCATCGCCACCATGCGCGAATATTTCAACCAGGCCGGCTGCCTCGAGGTTGAAACGCCTATCCTTCAGGCGATTCCCGGCGGTGCCGCGGCCCGTCCGTTCGTCACCCACCACAACGCCCTGGACATCCCCCTGTACATGCGTATCGCCAACGAGCTCTACCTCAAGAGGCTGATCGTCGGCGGATTCTCCGGCGTTTACGAGTTCGCCAAGGACTTCCGCAACGAGGGCATGGACAAGACCCACAACCCGGAGTTCACCTGCATGGAAATATATGTGGCCTACAAGGACTACATCTGGATGATGGAGTTTGTCGAGAAGATGCTCGAGAAGGTCGCGATGGCCGTTAACGGTTCCACCGAGGTGGAAATCGCCGGCAACAAAGTCAATTTCCAGGCACCGTACCGCCGCATCGGCATTCTCGACGCCATTAAGGAATATGCCGGAGTCGACGTGGCCGGAATGGGGGTCGACGAGCTCAGGGACGTCTGCAAGAAACTCGGCGTGGAGATTGAGCCTTCGATGGGCGTAGGCAAGCTTATCGACGCCATCTTCGGCGAATACTGCGAAAAGCATTTCGTCCAGCCCACCTTCGTCATCGACTACCCCGTGGAAATGTCTCCTCTGACAAAGCGTCACCGTTCCAACCCCGCCCTTACCGAGCGCTTCGAGCTCTTCGTATGCGGCAAGGAGCTGGCCAACGCCTATTCCGAGCTGAACGACCCCGTCGACCAGCTGGAGCGCTTCGGGGAGCAGGCACGCCTGAAGGCCGGCGGCGACGACGAGGCCATGTTCATCGACTACGACTTCGTGCGCGCCCTTGAATACGGCATGCCTCCGACCGCCGGACTTGGAATGGGAATCGACCGCCTGACGATGTTCATGACCGGCCAGACCACCATCCAGGACGTGCTCTTCTTCCCGCAGATGCGCCCCGAGAAACTGCCCCGCAAAGATTCTGAAACCGAATAGACAATGGAAAGGAAACTCACCCTCAACACCCGCGACAAGAAGCTCGCCGGTGTGTGCGCCGGACTGGCCGACTATCTGGAAATCGACGTCACCCTCGTGCGCGTCCTGTTCCTGTTCTTCGCCTTCCAGTTTGGCGGCGGAGTCCTGCTCTACATCATCATGTGGGCCCTCATGCCGAAGGAGCCCGTGATGATCGACCGCACCTACGACCAGCAGTAGCCACACATGCGTACCGAGCAGGTATCATCCGCTCAAAACCCGAAAATAAAGGAGTTGCTCGCGCTGCAGGAGAAATCCAGGGAGCGGCGCGCGCAAGGTTTTTTCGTGGTTGAAGGCCGCAGGGAGCTCGAACACTGCATGGAAGCCGGCTTCCGGGTCGGCACCGTCTTCCTGTGTCCCGAAATCTGCCCGTCCCTGCCGGAGGGGCTGAATGCCCCGCTGGTGGTCGAAGTTCCCGCTGCGCTCTATGGCAAAATCGCCTACAGGGGCACTACGGAGGGCATTATCGCCGAAGTCGAAGCCCGCAGCCTCAGCCTCGACGACCTCCGGCTGCCCGACAATCCGCTCATCATGGTGCTCGAGGCGGTGGAAAAGCCCGGCAACCTGGGCGCCGTCCTTCGCAGCGCCGATGCCGCCGGCGCCGATGCGGTGATAATCTGCGACCCGCTCACCGACCTCTACAATCCCAATCTGATTCGTGCTTCCATCGGCGCGATATTCAGCGTGCCGGTAGTGGCCGCAAGTTCCGCTGAGACAATAGGTTTCCTCAAAAGCCGCGGCATCCGCATCCTGACCGCGCAGCTTCAGGATTCGTCGCTGTATTACGACTGCGACATGATCGGCCCCACCGCGCTGGTGATGGGCACGGAGTCCACGGGGCTCAGCGACGCATGGAGAGCCGCCGCAGACGCCCACATCCGCATCCCCATGCTCGGACGGCTCGACTCGCTCAACGTCTCGGTGAGCGCCGCCATCCTGCTTTATGAAGCAATAAGACAACGAAACGACAAGTAATATGAAAAAGTTCCTCATCTTCCTGGCGTTCGCTGCGGGCGACCTCGGCGTCATCGCCAAATACGGCCTGCCGGGAAGTCCGCTCCTGCCTGAAGGCAGTTCCAACCTGGGTTTCTGGCACATAGGCATAGTCCTCGGATTCTGATGGACAAGCGTTTCGGCCTCATAGGCGACCCTATCGCCACGTCGGGCAGCCCGGTCCTCTTCCGTGCCGCCTATAGCGGGCGTTGGCCTTATGATTTGATCGAGGGAGCTGATTTCGAGGCGTCGTGGCGCCGTTTTCTCGAAGAATACACGGCAATCAACGTTACGGCCCCGTTCAAGGAAAAGGCCTTCGCACAGGCGCTTTGCCTTGCCCGCGACGGTTTCGGCAGCGTGTCGGGACCGTGCCTGAAAATCGGGGCTACGAATCTTGTCGTAAAGGCCCCTGACGGCATTCAGGCCCATAATTCCGACTTCTCCGGGATTATCATGAGCGTGGCCGAGGCGCTGTTTCCCGGAGTGGTGGACGCCTGCCTCAAGGAATACGGGCAGCGGATCCATATCAAGGTCCATCAGTTTGTCCGCGAGAATCTTACGGAGGTCTACGGATACAGGCCCGAGGCCCTTGTCGTCGGCTGCGGAGGCGCCGGTAAGGCTGCGGCGGTTGCGGCGGCCGAGATGGGCTATGGCGTGAGCCTCATGAACCGCAGTCCGGAAAAAGCACAGGCCCTCGCCGGGGCGCTGCCGGAATATGGTTTCCTGGCGGTGCCACTGGCCGATTTTGCCGCCGCTGCGGCCGAATGCGACCTTGTAATCTACACGCTCCCCTGCCCGCTCGACAAGATGCCTTCCGACCTGCCGGCAAGCAGTGAAAAGCCCAAACTTTTCGTGGAGGCCAACTATAAAACACCGGCATTTTCTCCGGAGACGCTTCCGGGATGGAAGTATGTCCCGGGCCGGGAATGGCTGTTGTACCAGGCCCTGGCCGGATATGGCCTGATGAGCGGCGCCGAGCCGGATTTCCAAGCAATGATGCAAGCCCTCTAGCGGGGCTTGTTTTTTTCGGAGATTGTGACTAACTTAGCGACATAGAATATTTAAAAAAACATATAACTATGTCACTCAACAAAGTAATGTTAATCGGTAACGTCGGCAAAGACCCTGAAATCCGTTACCTTGAAGGAAATTCGGCCAATGGCCAAAACGCAAAAGTCGCCTCTTTCCCCCTCGCCACCTCCGAGCGGTATCGCGACCGCAATGGCGAGCAGCATGAAAACACCGAATGGCACAACATCGTAGCATGGCGCGGCCTCGCCGACACGATGGAACGCTTCGTCACCAAAGGCACCCAGCTCTATATCGAAGGCAAGCTCCGCACACGCAAATGGCAAGACCAGACCGGCGCCCAGCGCTACACTACCGAAGTCATCGCTGATGTGATCCAGCTCCTCGGCCGTCGCCAAGACAACCCCGGCGCTCAGGGCGGTTATCAGGGCGGCCAGGGTGGTCAGGGTGGATATCAGGGCGGCCAAGGTGGATATCAGGGCGGCCAAGGTGGTCAGGGTGGCTTCCAGGGTGGTCAGGGTGGCCATCAGCAGCGTCCCCAGCAGGGCGGCTACCAGAACCAGCCCGCCGGCTTCCAGGGCGCGTCTCAACCCGCTGGCTTCCAGGGTGCTTCTCAGCCTGCCGGCTTCCAGTCCCAGCAGCCCTCAGCCCCCGACTACAGCGCCGACGCCCCCACCGACGACCTCCCGTTCTAAGGCGCCCCTAACTACAGCGCAGTCGTCCCACCGACGGCCTGCCGTTCTAAGGCGCGCCGAGTCTCCGTTCCCTCCAGATGGCAAAACCACCCGGAATCGCGTGGGGGACAACACCCTACCCATCAATCACTTACGCAAAGTGGCTGTCTCGATTTCGCGACAGCCACTTTGCATAAAACGCTGATTTGCAGGCGGTTTCCCTCCACGCAGTTTGTCGGAGATACTGTACCATCCTGAAAATAGTTTACCAGAATGTCTTGCTAATTGCACCGCCAGCGGCAAAAACGCCAGCCGCCGGCTACAACACACGTTTCGCGGCCTTGCGAGCTCGATACAGCGGCTCGCGGCGCTACCGGGTGTTGTTGCAACGGGTTACGCTGGGGACTTGCAGTTTTCAGACGTGTTTTCCTGCAAGTATGCCATTTTACTGGGGATACTTGCAGTTCCCGGCCTTGTTTTACTGCAAGTATGCCGATTTTGCAGGGGTACTTGTAGTTTTTTGGCCCCGTTTTACTGCAAGTATCGGCTTATAACGGGTAAACTTTTTGATTTGACAGAGGCAGTTCACAATGAGTGGACGCGCTGGATCGAAATGCCGTAAAATGTAAGTGCTTTGCTAGTAATGGATTACCGACATGTCTTTGGAATTATTTTCGAAAGACGATTTGATAAATGATTTGTTATCAAATGTTTGCATTTTACGTGTTTTCGATAGTCCTGATAATAGTTTACCAGAATGTATTGCTGATTGCACCGCCGGCGGCAAGAACGATCGCCGCCGGCTACAACACCCGTTCGCGGCCTAGCGAGCTCGATACAGCGGCTCGCGGCGCTACCGGGTGTTGTTGCAATGGGAGAATGTGGTGACAGATGGTGGGGAGGGGGCGTGTTGAGGGGTGTATGATGTTCAAGGGTCAGAGACGACCAGAGGTTCCAAGACAATGGTTAGCGGCTCCTTGGCAGGTATGACTTCTCCGGTGTAGCGGCCACTCATGGAAGTTACCGCAAAAAAAGGAGCCGCGATCACCACGATAGTTATCAGCACGAGTAGATAGTCCACGATTCTCTGCGTCAGCCGTTGGCCTGGTCGAGGCGGAGGTCGGGATGGCGGTCGGAGGTGCGGGCGAAGAGGAAGGCGACGACGAGCGCGGCGACGCAAAGGGCGACGAACATCAACTCTACGGCGACGGGGCCGGAAATGCCCGCGGCTGCGGACGCGGTGTCAGAAATGGCAGCAGCGGCATCCGAGGCGGCAACAGCGCTTTCAGAGGCGACAGCGGAGGCTTCGGAATAGCGGCCGAGGATGTTGCCGGCGAGCATTTTGAAGGTCATGAGGCCGAGGTTCTGGACCCAGTAGATGAGGGCGAAGGTGGTGCCGAGGACCTTGTCGGGAACGACTTTGGGGACGCTGGGCCAAAGGGCGGCCGGGACGAGCGAGTAGCCGAAGCCGAGGAAGACCATCGAGAGGTAGCCCCAGAAGGAGACGCCGGCGGGCGCAAAGGCAAGGAGCAGGTGGGCTATGAGCGCCAGCACCGAGCCGAGCAGCATCCAACGCGTTCCGCGGCCTTTCTTGTCGACCAGCATGCCGAACAGCGGGGCGAAAATGACGGTCGAGAACGGCAGCATGGACACCATCCAGCCTGCAGTCTGGGCCGGAATGTCAAAGCGCGGGATCAAGATGGCGCCCGCAAATTTCTTGAAGGCTATGATGCTGCTGTAGAACAGCACGCAGAGAAGGCCCAGAAGCCAGAAATTCGGGTTGCTGAGCACGCCCAGGACATCCTTGAAACGGAACGTATCCTCTTCGGAAGTTTCGGACGCAGCGGCTGACGGGAAACGCTTCGCGTCCATGGCGACGAAAACGGCCCACAGCAGCAGTCCGACGGCCATGAGACCGACGCCGAGCATTGCCGGACGGGCGGTCTCGGCCAGGGAATAGACATGGCCGGCCTGCTGGGATACAAGCACCGGCGACATCACAAGGGCAAACGCCGTCCCGAGACGTGCTATGGCAAGCTGAAGGCCCATTGCCAGAGCCATGGGCCCGCCTTTGAACCAACGCGCGATGCTCCGCGTCACCGCCGTCCCGGCTATTTCGCTGCCAAGGCCGAAAAGCATGCATCCGACATAGGCCACGCGGAGGGAATGAGCCCCGCCATGAAGCAACGCCCACAGCACGATACCGGCGCCGAGGGCCATCATGCCCACGAAAATGCTGCCGGTTATCCTGACGCCCCACTTATCCAGAAGGATGCCGCACACGACCAGACCGCCGAATACGCAAAGGACACTGTAAGCACCTGCGTACCAGCCATATTCCGAGGCATTCCATCCAAGGACTGTCAGGGAAGGGTCTTCGAAAAGGTACGAAATCGACGAGAACATGTCGTCGAAAAAGTACGATGCGAACATCGGCACCACCAGGCAGGCAAGCGCCAGCCAGGCCGACCACGGACGGGGATTCAAACGCTTGGGCATAGGACGGGGATAAAGGTCTAGTTCTGAATGTTCGGTTCTTCGAGGCCGAGATGCTTCTTACGGTCGATAACCTTGAGCAGCAGGCCAAGGAGCAGCGCCGCGACGCCGAGGCAGGCCAGCATCACCAGAGGAGCCGTGTAGTTGAACTGCGTAGGGTCGGTAACGCCAGGATTGGTCTTGTCGAGGACCTTGCCGATAAGGAGCGGGAACAGCCACAGACCGATGTTCTGAATCCAGAAGATAAGGGCATAGGCCGAGCCTATCACCTTGGAATCCACCAGTTTGGGGACGGAAGGCCAGAGGGCCGCAGGAACCAGCGAGAAGCTTGCGCCAAGCACCAGGATGGTCACGTAGGCAACCACGACGCCGCCGACGGCATTGCCCTTGAAAGCAGGCAGCACGAAGGCGAAGGTAAGGTGGCACGCGATAAGGAGAATGGCGCCGAGAACGAGCATTGAAGCGCCTTTGCCCTTATGGTCGAGATAGTTGCCGAGAATCGGAGTGATAAGCACCGCCAGCAGCGGGAAGACCGCGAAGATGGATTCGGCGCTCTGGCGCATGTAGCCCATGAAGCAGTAGACGATCAGCGCGGCGATGGAAATGCCCAGGAAAATGTATTTGCGAGTGCCCTTAGGCTGGAAATTGCTGATGAATCCGGCCGCGGCGACGATGATCATGATGAGATACTGGACTATCGTGACGGAAGGACCGGCCCAGAACGAACCCTCGGCGGGAGCCGTAAGGGTAAGGTTGCACTGGAGCATGTTGACGGCATACTTCTGGAAGGGGAAGATGGCGCTGTAGTACAGCACGCAGAGCAGCGCGACGATCCAGAATCCGCCGTCGGAGAGGATACGGCCGATATCGCTGACCTTGAAGGGATCGTCCTTCTCTTCGGCCTCGCCGGTCTGCTCGTCGAGCTTCTTGTCCATGAAGAAGTAGACTATCGTCATTATCAGGGCGATGCAGAGGAGCACGACACCGAAGGCGACACTGCGGGACACATCGACCTTGCCGCCGAGACGGGCGAAGAAGGGCGAGAAGATCATGCAGGTCGCAACGCCGAGGCGTGCAAGGGCCATCTCGGAGCCCATGGCGAGAGCCATTTCCCTGCCCTTGAACCATTTGACGATACCGCGGCTAACGGTGATGCCGGCCATTTCGCAGCCGCAGCCGAAAATCATGAAGCCGCAGGCGGCAAGCTTGGCCGAGGCGGGCATTCCGCGATAGAATGGCGAAACGCCAAGTTCGTCAAACAGAGGGATATAGTTCAGATTTTGGGTGAACCAGGTCTCGAGGCCGCTGCCGATGAAGGACTCGCTGACGGCGAACCATTTGATGATGGCGCCGACGAGCATGACGCCCGCCGAGAGGACTGCGGTGAAGCGCACGCCCATCTTGTCGAGTATGATGCCCGCAAAGATCAGGAAGAAAACGAAGACATTGAGGAACACCTCGGAGCCCTGCATGGTGCCGAAGGCGGTGGAATCCCAGCCGCGGGTCTCCTGCATCAGGTCCTTGATAGGAGACAGGATGTCCATGAAAATGTAGGCGCAGAACATCGCCAGGGCAAGCAGCAGCAAGGCTGTCCAGCGCAGTGCTGCGGAATCCCGGAGGGTTTTGGTAGCGGTAGTTGACATAAATATTTACTTTTTATTCGTTTTCAACGTTGTGACCCGCTAAGTTAAGGTTTTTTTACTGAAAAAACGAATTGTCAGCCCGAGATGCCGCGATGCCAGAAACGCGGAGTCATGTCTTCGCGGGAACCGTCGGGAAGGATGCGATAGAGACGCTGGTTGGTCGTAGGCTTGTTGAGAGGGCCGCAGGAGGGGCGGTAAGGGCCGATTTTCAGGTAGTCGAATGCGGCCCAGAAGGAATCCGGAACGGCTTCCCTGCCGCTGTAAAGCGCCACCGCCATGCCCTTCGAACGGACATGCGCGGCCAGGGACAGCAGACGGTCCGGGTCGCTGCCCTCTCCGAGGAAAAGGAAGCAGTCCACCCCGAAATTGTCGTCGACGAGGGCGTCTATTATCGCTTCGGTCAGTTCTTCGCCGACGTCTTCACGCAGGAAGGGAGAATGGCATCCTTCGCAATGGCCCCGGCACTGGGATATATCCACTGCCAGGGTCACGCGGTCGGGTATCTCCTCAGCGACGACCGAAGTCATCGAAGGGACATACTTAATCATGGATGTAGAACCTGTGTTCGGCCTCGATCTGACGCATCTCGCTGAACGAGGACACTCTCTTGAGGTAGCCGATGACGCGGGTGAGGTAGTCCAGGTTGGTGCTGCCGCACTTGGGGCACACCGCCAGCGTGTCTTTCGAGATGTAGCCGCAGTCGTTGCACACGGTGTTGCGGCAGTTGAATGTGAAGTAGTTGGTGCCGTAGTGGGCGGCGGTCTTCAGCAGCTGACGGTACTGGTCCCTGGAAAGATGCTCGGCTATGTTCATGTGGAGGGCGGAACCGCCGTCGAGGTATTTGACATAGTCTTCGCCATGGAGCTTGAACTTGTCTATCATCGACAGGGACTCGTCTTCGGGGTTGTAGAAGTAGGAGCTGTACATGTTGTGCTTTTCCGAGACGAAATAGCCGTCCTTCTTGTCCCACTTGTAGTTCTTGCCGGAGAGGTTTTCGCCCGGAACGAACTCGGTGTTGAACATCGTGTCTTTCGTGCGGTCCTTGCGGTTGGAGATGTTGATGGTCTCGAGCAGGGTGTTGACGAACTCCTTGTAGGCGTCGTTGGGGGAAATCTCAAGCCCGAGGAACTCGGCGGCGTCGGTAAGGCCGTTGACACCCACGGTCAGATATTGCTTGCGCATGTCGATGAAGCCGGCCTTGTAGACGTCGAGCATGTCGGCCTTGAGGAAGTCTTTGATGATTTCATTGAAGGCCGTCTGGTATTTGTGGACACGCTCGGTCTGATCGGTGACAGCCTCGCGGATGTAGCCGTAGAGCTCTTCCTTGTCGTAGGATTTCGGGCTCAGGGCAACGCCGGAGGGCATTTCCTCGCCCTTTTTCTCGAGGAAGTATTTACGTGCGGCATCCTGGATTATGCGGTTCAGGTTGATGGTCATGACCGACTTGGAGCCGGTGGCGACCGATGCCGTGCCCATGGAATACTGGTGGGTGGTGTGGTTGTGCTGGTCGTCTTCGAGGTCCTTCAGGGAGTTGCGCAGGCGGCAGCAGCTCGACAGGCTGTCCGGCGAATTGGACAGGTAGCAGAAGAAGCTGTGGCCCTTGCTCCACATCTCGGCGGTGAAGTCGGCGTAGTCCTTGTCGGCGAAGTCGTCGGCCCCGTCGGTCAGAAGGGCCATGGTCTCGACCGGGAAGGTGAGGATGTAGTGGTTGCGCTCTTCGTTGAACCAGTTCATGAAATGTTTCTGGAGCCAGGAGAGGGTCTCCCACTTCGGGGCGCTGCCGTCGGGGAAGCGGAAGTCGCCGAAGACGCCTTCGAAATAGGGCTTGTCGAAATAGCCGATGTTCCAAAACACCGTCTGGTAGCCGCGGGCGCCGGAGGGCATGTTCATCGAATGGACCACCTGCTGGAAGTAGTTGTCGATGACCTTGAGGAGCGAACGCTGCTTGACGTTGATTTCCACCACTTCGTCCAGGCGGTCGAGGTAGTTGTCGCCATAGTCCTTGCGCAGGAAATAGTCGAAGTACATGAGGAACTCCGGAGTGGCGACCGCGCCCATGAACTGCGAGGAAACGGAGTAGACCAGGTTGATGAACTCGCCGCAGAAACTCTTCAGGTCGGTCGGGGCGATGGAAATGCCGCCGAGCTTCTGGAGGCCGCTCTCGAGGAAAGGATACATCGTGATGGCTACGCAGTAAGGGTAGCCCGGGGTGCCGCTTTCGTCGTGCTTGTAGAGGACGTGGCTCTTCAGGTCGGCGATGTATTGCTGGGCCAGGCCCTTGCCGTACAGCGACTTGATCTTGTCCTGCATGATGTAGCGGTTCTGCTTGATGTTGTTTTCCTTGTAGAGCTCGTTGCCGAGGGTGACGATATTCTTGTGGGTGATGTTGGCGTTGGAGTCGAACTTGGAGCCCGTGGCCGCGTTGGAGGCCTTGATGTAGTCCTTGATGAAGTCGCGCTTCTTGCGCAGGTCGAGGCCTTCGTCGAAGCGCTCGATGTATTCGCGAGCGGCTTTCTTGTTGATCGACATCAGCGCATCCACCACCTGGCGGCGGATTTCCTGGCTGGAAATCTTGTCATAGATCAGCAGGTTGTCAACAATAGAAACGACAACCTCTTCGGGACAGACCTGTCCCGTTCCCTTGTAGGCTTCACGGATTCCGCGACGGAGTTTTTCCTTGTCGAACTCTTCGAACGCGCCGTTGGTTTTTCGTACATCCATAGTATCGTATATTTCCTTGGAGCATCTGCTCCCTTATTATCCGGATTGCTGCAGTGAGTGAAAGCCATTCGGGCCCCCGTACTGCGACGGCCCGAATTGTCCGAAGGCAAAATTACTCAATCCCGATGCGCTTACCAAAGGAATGCCAAAGAAAAGTTATCAACAGGCCGTAAGCTATAATGCAACGCGATGATTGACAATTTGTTGAAATCAGAAAGAAGGAACATTTCCACAAGGCCGCAATTTATACTCCTTCTAAATTAGCAACAAAGTCGCAAATCTAAGTATTTTTTGTACTTGCATTTTGCAATTAGAAATACCAACTTTGCAAAAAGTCTTGATATATCATGAAAAGACATCTGACAGCCATCATTCGGAAACGCTTTTCCCAGGCAATCACCGGGGTCGTCGCCACCCTGGCATCCGTTGCCGTCATCTCCTGCAACGGCAGCGTTGAAAAAGACCGGCAGGAAAACGGCGAAAACACCGGTGAAGAAGTCGCCGTCAGCGGTGTCTCCCTGTCCGAAAACGCAGTCACCGCCCCGATGGGCTCGACCATCACCCTCACCGCAACCGTTTCCCCGGGAAACGCAGCCAACAAGGGCGTGACCTGGGCCTCCTCCGACAAATCGGTCGCAACCGTGGATAAAGGGGTGGTCACATGCCACAAGGACGGAAAGGCCACCATCAAAGTAACCACGCTTGACGGGTTCTTCACGGCGCAATGCGAGGTGACGGTAGCAACCATTCTTGCCGACAAGATCTGGCTCGATTCGCCTTCGGCCACCATCGCCGTCGGCGAGTCGTGGACTTATAATCTCAGAATCGAGCCAGACAACAGCAATGTCGGTACGGAGGTCATCATCCAAAACCCCGACGCCATAGAGCTTTCCGAGGACGGCCGCACGCTCAAGGGACTCAAGGAAGGGATTGCATCTTTCATCGTCCGGACTGCTGACGGAAGCCTCCAAACCAGAGGTTGGGTCAACGTGGTCGATAAAAGGGTGTTCCCGACCGGAGCCAATTTCCTCATTGACCAAAGCTATGCGGTCGGGAGCAGCATAAAAGTCAAGTATTACTCGTCATCCGGCTACCCGAGGATTGAATGGACGCCGGCCGACGCCAACGACCTCGATTTCGACCTGACGAGCGAGGACGAAAGCATCGTATCGGTCAAGCCGGATTGGTACAATTCCTACGATGTTTACTTCCTGAAGGCCGGCACGACCACCCTCAAATTCTGGAGCTACATCTACGAAACGGGCACATCGTTCCGCAAGGATGTCGACATCCATGTATATAACGGCAATCCGAATCTCTCCTACGACTACTCCGACATGACATTCTGGTCCGGATGGACGCTGTGCCTTATCCCGGACGGGCTGACAGGCAAAATCGATTTGAAATTTGAGAATATCTACGACCGGAATTTCGTTATTACCAACGCCAACGAATTCGCGGAATATATCACGGTCAGCAGCAACCGCGTCACTGCCAAGAAGGTCGGGAAGACAACCATTTCGCTCCGGGCCAGAAGCGACCCGTCCCATACGCTGAATATCCCCGTCACCATATTTGACCGGCCGACAGATCTCAGTTTCGGCCTGGCCAGCGACAACGAAGTCATCGAAGTGAAAAAGGGAGCCGAGCAAATCATATACGTGTACACGAAACCCGAATCAAGCATCGGCAGATATAACGTATCCACTTCGTCGGGTCACCTTTCGGCGGAGATGAAGCCCGGCATCCGGGAACAGAAGCCCTTCACTCCTATGCCCGACAACTTCAAGACGCTGAAGCTCAAGGCAGGCAACGTCACCGGATTGTTTACCGTCACCCTCACCCACAAGGACAATTCTTCGGTCAAGAAGACCCTCAACGTCAGGGTAATCAATTAGTCACGCCTGTCCAGACGAAAAGAGGCTGACTAAAAAGAGATTCTTCGGCAGGCCTTACCTGCCTCAGAATGACATCAGGCGTTACCTGCCTCAGAATGACATCAGGCTGTCATTCTGAACGTAGTGAAGAATCTTTTTAGCCAGCCTCTTAATCGTATTGTGGCTGCAGCCTAGAAGCTGAACTTGGCCATGGCGAGGATACGGCTGTTGCCGATCCAGTGGAGATCCTCGGTCACGGTTGCGTTGGCGTTGAAGCCGGAACCGTACTGGACCATCGTGTAGTCGTATTCAAGGGCAAACTGCATCTTGCCGAGATTGTAGGCTATGGTCGGCGAGACGCGCAGCATCTGGTTGATGTTCTTGAAGCCGTTGCCACTGAAAAAGTATTGGCCACCGGAGAGCATCTCCTTGCCGCCGGCAAGGCCGAGATTCTTGTGGTAGCCGATCATTCCGAGCACCTGGAACTTCTTGCCGTACTGGGCGGAGACAAAGCTCACCAGCGACTGCGTCGGGGCATATTCGCAGGAGAAGCCGTCGTCTTTCACCGCAACGGCAGCGTAACCGCCGTTAATCTGCATATGTTCGCCGCTCTGGACGTAGGAAGCCTTGGCTTTGACCTGGAAACTGTTCTTGGAGGTGTATTGCAGGAAGATGAACGGATTGAAGGTCGTGAGCCACTCCTTGTACTGGGTGTTGCTGACATTGGTGACTGTCGTCGACGGACCGACGTTGATAACGTGTTCGTTACCGTCGGTGTCGGTAAAGGTAGCGGTCTGCTGCAGCGTGGCGTTACTCGTCATATAACCGTAGTGCGGACGGATGCTGAGGGCGGACACGCCGATGCGGCCGAGGAAGCCGCCCGACTTGAGGGAAACGCCGAAATAGACCTCCGGGAGGATAGCGTGGCGCTGGTATTTGTTGGTGCTGCCGTCAGGACCGTTGGAACGGTATTGGAGCTGCTCGATAAAACCGGCGGTAAGGGTCACGGACTTGCCGATATTGGCATTGTACATGATCTGGGCGCTGCGGTTGAACGGAGTGAAGGGGGCGCCGGTCTCGAGGGCGATCGTGTGGGCCATGTCGGCGGCGAGGGGATGCCAGGTCTGACCGATAAGCAGGGTGTGGGAGAAGGTCTCCGAAGGTTCCCAGCCGAGCTTGACATAGGCCTGACGCATACGGAGCGTACCGGTGTTGCCGCCGGAGTTGAGGCAGTAGAAGTCAGCTTCAATCTTGCCCTCAATGTCTGTAGAGCCGATGCGATAGCCCTTGATATCCAGTCCGAGACGGGTGGAAATTGCCTGGAAACCGAAGTTGCCGACTGCATTCAGGTCGTTGTCTCCGGCCATTTTCCGGTCCAGCGGAATGAAGAAGAACATGTCTTCCGCGAGGGACTTGGTGGCACGGGTATCGTAAAAGGCGTAGTTGCGGATGAAGCCGTAGGGCTTGAAATGAGCCTTGAGTTCCTCACGGAGTTCAGGCTTTGCGTGATGCTTGCGGCCGGGCTTGGAGTCTTTGTCGTAGTCGTTCTGGGCGAACGCCGGGGCGAGGAACACCAGCGAGGCGGCGATTATGGTAAGGATCTTTTTCATTTTACTAAGCAAAAGGGAACAGTTTGGTGAGCCAGAAGAAACCGAGCACGAAGCCGACGGCACCGATGATGATGCCGACCTTGGCCATATCCTTGGTCTCGACGAGACCGGTGGAGGCGGCGATGGCGTTCGGAGGGGTCGAAATCGGGAAGAGCATTGCGATGGAGGCGCATACGGCGATGAAGGAAATCATTGCCTGGGTGCCGCCAAGGGCCACGAACTGGGCGTTGTTGGCAGCCTCGGGGTCGGCCATGCCTTCGGCGACGACGATAAGTATAGGAATCAGCAGGGCCGCGGTGGCGGAGTTGCTGATGAAGTTCGAAAGGAAGTAGCAGACCAGGCCGGCGATGACCAGCACGAGCACGACGCTCATGGAGCCGAATGGAATGGCCTCGATCAGGACCTTGGCCAGGCCGGTGCCCTGGAGGCAGGTTCCGAGGGCGAAGCCGCCGGCAACCAGCCAGAGGACGCTCCAGTTGATTTCCTTGATGTCGTCCTTGGTGAAGATGCCGCAGGCGGTCAGGACGCCAAGCGGAATGAGGGCGACGACGTTGGAGTTGATTTTTGTCCACTGCTCGGTGGCCCAGAGGAGGATGGTGCCGATGAATGTAACCCATACGACGTAGGTCTTCCAGTCGGATTTGCGACTGCTCTCAGGGATCTCAAGCTTGATTTCCTTGGCCTTGAAGGGGAAGAAAACTTGAAGGATGATCCAAGCGACGGCTAGCATTATGAGCACGAAAGGAATCATGCGGACAGCCCATTCGCCGAACGTCACTTCGCAGCCCGCCTCGGAGAGGAAACGGACGGCAGTAGCGTTAGGAGGCGTACCGATAGGGGTACCGATGCCACCGAGGTTGGCCGCAACAGGGATGGAGAGCGAGAGGCCGATCTTACCCTTGTCGTCAGACGGCAGGACCGCGAGAACCGGGGCGAGGAAGGCCAGCATCATGGCGGCCGTGGCCGTGTTGCTCATGAACATCGAGAAAATGGCGATGACCAGCAGGAAGCCAAGGAGCACCGTCTTCGGCTTCTTGCCGAAAGGCTTGAGCAGGGTGCGGGCCAGGGTGACGTCCAGGCCGTATTTCTCGGCCATGATCGCCAGGACGAAACCGCCCATGAACAGCATCACCACCGGGTCGGCGAAGGAAGCCATGATACTTTTGAACGGAACCAGGTCACCGAATTTCTTATCGCAGAAGAAACCGATGCCCTTGTCGGAGACCGTCAGCAGGGAGATGACGATGACCAGCAGGGAGGTGGTCCAGTTGGGGATGATTTCGAAAATCCACATCAGGGCGGCGAAGACAAACAGAGCGATGACACGCTGCTGGACTACGGTGAGGGCGGGTATGCCGTAGAAGCTCACCGGGACGGCCCAAAGGAAGATTGTGACGATAAGCACGATGGGCAGGAAGACACAATACTTCGCATTGAATTTCTTTTCGGACATAATTCTATGTGATTTAAACTTAGTCACGTTAGTAGCCTGCAAAGTTAAGGATTATTTTCAAAAGATTGTCTTTCCGCTAAGAAATGTTTATCTTTGCAGGCGAAATTCTTACAATCATGAAACGGATTTTTTACGTTCTCGCATCGATTCTCGTCCTGGCCGCATGCAGCCAGAGCGAGAAGAAGACCCCTCTCCAGCGCAAAGTCAATGACTACGCAATAGTTACCATCGCAGCCCCCAACCTCGAGGGCATCACCGACAACGGCAAGGAGGTTCTCAACCTCTACCGTTTCGCCGCCGACGAAGCCGACCGCATCTACTGGAAGCAGGTCTTCGGCGACAAGGCCGCCATGGACACCCTCCAGGACCCGGCACAGCGCGAATACGCCCGCATCAACTACGGCCCGTGGGACCGTCTGGACGGCAAAGCCTTCGTTGAAGGATATGGTCCCCGCCCCGCAGGCGCTCAGTTCTACCCGGCCGACATGACCGCAGCCGAGTTCGACGCCTTCGGCGCAGTCGACAAGCTCAGCCCCTACACTCTGGTGACCCGCACGGAAGACGGTTCGCTCAAGACCGTCCCCTACCATGAGGCCTATGCCGAAAACGTCGAGAAAATCTGCAACTACCTCCAGGCCGCAGCCGACATCACCATCAAGGAAAGCGTCCGCAACTACCTGCTGACCAAGGCCGAAGCCCTCCGCACCGACGACTACTACGCCGCCGAGAAGGCATGGCTCGAGATGACCGACAGCAAGATGGATCTCATCATCGGCCCCAACGAGACCGAAGACGACCAGCTCTACGGCCGCAAGGCTTCCTACGGTGCATTCGTCCTCCTCAAAGAGCTCAGCCTCACCGACCAGATCGACCAGCTGACCTCCATGCTCCCCGAGCTGCAGGCCTCCCTCCCCTGCGACGACGCCTACAAGACCTTCGTCCCCGGAGCCCACTCCGACATCTACGCCTACGACGCCATCTACTACGCAGGCAACTACAACGCCGGCATCAAGGTCATCGCGGTCAACCTTCCCTATGACGAGCGCGTCCAGGCCGAAGTCGGCACGCGCACGGTGCTTCTCCACAACATCATGAACGAGAAGTTCCACCGCATCATCTACCCCATCGGCCAGACCATCCTCGAAGGCGACTACTCCGAGCACATGAGCAGCAACGCATTCTTCTGGAACATCGCTTTCCGCGAAGTTGCCCACGGCCTCGGGGTCAAGGAGACAGTCAACGGCCGCGGCAGCGTGGCTGAGGCTCTCGGCAACGAGGCTCTCTTCATCGAGGAAATCAAGGGCAACGTCGTGGGCCTGTTCCTCAGCTGCAACCTTATCGACGCACACAAGCTGATCGGCATCGTCACCAAGGAAGACGCCCTTGCGACCTTCATCGCCAGCGTAGTACGCAGCGTCCGCTTCGGCGAAGGCAGCGCCCTTGGCCGCGCCAACATCGCCATTTTCAACTATTTGAAGGAAAAAGCCGCCATTTCGCGCAAGCCTTCCGGCCGCTATGACATCGACTACGCCAAGGCACAGGAAGCCATCCGCGACCTCGCCTCGCAGGTCCTCACCATCCAGGCCACCGGCGACTACGAAGCAGCCGCAGAGCTCGAAAAGACCTACGCCTCCATCAGCAAGGACTTCCGCACCGACCTGATGAACATCCACCTCGCCGGCATCCCCGCCGACATCCGCTTCGTCTTCGAGAAATAGTTTGATTTCTACCGGCGGCTTACTCGTTTAGGAGGCGGGCGACGAGGGGGGCGACGGAGTCGTAGGAGTAGCCGCGGGAGAGGGCGAAGCGGAGCATCTTGAGGCGGACCTGAGGGTCGTCGCGGAGAGTGCGGAGTTTGGCACGGAGGACGGATTCCATCTTGCGGTCGGCAGCGGAGGAGTCGATTTCGGCCAGGGCGGCTGAGACGGTGGCCTTGTCTATGCCTTTTCCGGCGAGCATATAGCTGATTTTCACCGCTCCCCAGCCCTGAAGGGCCGCTTTTTCGCGGCAGAATGCCGTGGCGTAACGCAGGTCGTCGACATACTTCTCCCCTACCAGCGACTCCACCACCTCGGCCGCCGCATCGCGGTCGCCTTCCAGGGCCTTCAAAGCCTTGGCGAACACGTCGGACGAGCAATATTCCCGCCGGGCACACTGCGCCTGCAGCTTCGACAGCACTTTTTTCTGTTCGTCGGTCATAATAATCTAAAAGTCAAAGCCAAGGCTGAAATAGGCGCCGATGTGGCCGGTGATGCTGGACCAGTGGATGTCGGCGCGGATGGGGCCGATGAAGGAGTCGTAGGCATATTCGAGGCCGGCGCCTATGAAGCCGCGGGACGAAGGGCCGAACCAATCGCGGAAGGCGGGGGCGTCGTCACCGACATTGACGATGGCGGTGAGGTAGTTGTCCTTGAACAGGCGCACCCTCAAGTCGAAGCCCGCGATGGCGAGCATGGGATCCATGGCAACGGCGTTGTTGACTCCGATAAACGGAATCTGCTGGTCGAGATAGCGACCCGCCATGCGACCGCCGGCAACATTGATGAAGGGCACGGGGATGGTGGTCGGGCTCAACGCGAGGCGGACTGCCGCGAAAGGCAGGAGGGTGACTGGACCGCCGACGTGGACCGCGGATTTGAAATCCAGTTTCACCGTATGGAAAGGCTGGATTTTCTCCATCAAACCGGCAAAAACCCACGAATAATCCAATCCGAAACGAAAGCCGCCGGTCGGGAAATAGCCGTCGTCAAAGGTGTCGGCGCGACCCGACAGGAAAGCCGAAACGTAGCTGTTGTTGGCCCCCTGGAAGGAATATTCGTAGCCCTTCTCGACCATGGTGGAGGAAAGGTTGAACCAGTCGTTGCGGACGCCGCCCTTGATGTCGATACGCGACCAGCGGATGTTGGACAGGAAGATGTCGGTGCGGAAGTTATGGTAGGTCAGTTTGAGTCGGTTGTCGCCGATGGCGAACTTGTTGCGGTCGACGAAACTGTATTTGAGGTCGAGATTGAGCGTGGGGCCCTTGACGGGCTTGTAATAATAATGGAGGTCGGCATAGGGATTCGTCCCCACCTTCGCCGTGAAATCCAGCGCATGCCCCCAGAGGTTGTGGACATTGAGGCCGACGTTCAACAGCACCGCCACAATCTCTTCGGTGTCGAAGCGGGCGCCTGCGCCGATCTGGTGGATGGGTCCTTTCTTACAGTTGAAATGGAGACGGTAGGGCTCTTCGTCGCCGCGAAGTTCGTATGTCACGTAGTCGAAGGCCTTGGTGCCGTAAATCGTGGCCTCGGCGTCTTCAATCTCCTCGCGGGTCAACTTCTCGCCGGCGTTGATCTTCAGCTGGCCAAGCAGATAGCGGCTGTCGCGGTCGGAAACCCCATCGATCTCAACTCCGTCCACCTCAACGGCACGCTTGTCGAGATTGAATGCCGGAGGCGCACTCAGGCGAAGCGTGTCGCCATAGGTCAACTCCTTGAGGGCCAGGAGGTTTTCCTTTTGACTGACTGCGGCGTCATAGCCCCGCTGGAGGATGTCGTCGATAGCGTCCTTGCTGAAACTCAGCATATTGTAGCCCTTGAGGTCGGGCATCACGGTTATTTCGGTGTGACGGAAGTTATGTTCGTAGGACTCGCGGCCGAGCATGTCGGTCGTCTGCATTATGATGTCGTAGAGGTTGTTGAGCCCTTCGTAGCCGAGGTAGTCGGTGTGGAGGTCGACACCGATGACAAGGTCGGCGCCAAGCATGTAGGCAAGGTCGGTCGGGTAGTTGTTGCGCATGCCGCCGTCAACCAGCACCATGCCGTGTTCCTTGACCGGGGTGAAGAGTCCGGGGATGGACATCGTGGAGCGGAGCGCGGTATTGAGCTTGCCGCTGTACCAGACCTTGGCCGTGCCCGTAACCATCTCGGTGGCAACGCATACGAATGGAATCGGAAGGTCAAGGAAGTCCATTTCATCCTGATAGCCTATGGTAAGGGAACTGAAGATGTTGCCGACATTCTGGCCGTAGACGAAGCCCGACGGAAGGCTCCCGAGCATACCGGAGGCCAAGGAAGCATCCTTCGCATCCGACCCGAGATGAAGGTCTTCATAGCGCTGGCCGGTGCCCTCAAACACTTCGGATTCCCCGGCGAGGTCCTTTCGGGAATAATAGAACGGGACGGAAAGGACGTATTTCTCCTTGTATTTGTTTTCCGAGTAGGAAATATAGTCGCGCGGGACCCGGTCGCTCAGGGCGACGTTCCAGTCGATGTTGCGGATGATGCTGTCCATCTGCGCGGCGTTGTAGCCGGAGGCGAACAGACCGCCCACGAGGCCACCCATGCTCGTGCCGAGGACCATGTCGACGGGGACGCCCAACTCTTCCAGATAGCGGATTACACCGACGTGCGCGGCACCTTTGGCACCTCCGCCGCTAAGGACCAGCGCCACGGTGGGACGGCTCGCCCGGATGCTGTCCATGCGGGCACGGAAGGCAGCGATGTGGGCTGCGTCCAGCTTGGCGTCGAGGCCGTAGCTCAAGGGCTGGGCAAGGGCAGCCGCGCACACAAGGAGCGCCGACAGTGTGGAAAAGAACTTTTTCATGGCAATTGTTTTTTTCCCGCCAGCATGCCGCAGGCGGCGTCGATATCCTCCCCTCTGGAGGCCCGTATGGTGCAAGGGATGCCCGAGGCGGCGACCCTGTCGCGGAAAACCGTCATGACGCCCTCGGAAGGCGGAGCGCCCTCAAAACCGGGGATGCGATGGAAACGTATAAGGTTTACCCTGCATTCCAGACCGCGCAGCAGGCGGACCAGGGCATCGGCGTGGCGCTTGTCGTCGTTCAGGCCCGAGAACATGGTGTATTCGAAACTGACGCGCCTCTGGCCCGAAAAGTCATAGCGGTGCAGGAGGTCGATGACGTCGCGGATGTCGAACGCCTTCTGGACCGGCATGATGTCCCGGCGCTCATCCGGGAAGGGGTTATGGAGACTCACCGCCAGGTGGCAGCGCGTCTCGGCGAGGAAGCGCTCGAGCTTCGGGATTACGCCTATGGTGCTGAGAGTTATGCGTTTTGGACTCCAGCCGAAGCCCCATGGGGCCGTCAGCACTTCGATGACGCGACGGACATTGTCGTAGTTGTCCAAGGGCTCGCCCATGCCCATGAAGACGATATTGGTGAGGTCGTCCGATTCGTCCACCGCGATGATCTGGCTGAGTATGTCGGCCGCCGAGAGGTTGCCGTGGAAACCGAGATGGCCGGTGGCGCAGAAACGGCATCCCATGCGGCAACCCGCCTGCGAGGAGATGCAGAGGGTGCGGCGGTCCTCTTCCGGGATCATGACCGCCTCGACATTGAATCTTTCCTCCTTATTCCCCACCTGGCACACGACCGGGAACAGGTATTTGCGCGTGCCGTCGGAAGACTGGCGGCAGTCGGACGGGGGCGTAATGCCGACTTCGTATTCCGCGGCCAAGGCTTCGCGCCCGGCCTTGGAGAGATTGGTCATGCCGCCGATGTCACGGACCTTTTTCTGATAGAGCCACTGCGCAATCTGCTTGCCCGCAAAGGCGGGAAGTCCGCATGCGGCGGCGATTTCCTTGAGGGAGTCAGGCGTATGTCCCAGCAGTTTCTTCATCACGGCAGACTATTTTGCGTACTTTGCAAAATTAAGCAAATTTTCTTTCAGAATGCAGGGTTTTTGCTTAACTTTGCTCCGACGGGCTATCGGTATTTGCCCGATAACATATTAAACATCTCATATACTATGGCTAAAGAAGCAGCACAAGACAATGCAGGGAAGTTAAAAGCATTGCAGGCAACGATCGACAAAATCGAAAAGGATTTCGGAAAGGGAACGATCATGAAGCTAGGCGACCAGCCACAGGGAGATGTCCAGGTGATTCCGAGCGGCAGCGTGGCGCTGGACCATGCCCTCGGCATCGGCGGCTACCCCCGCGGCCGCATCATTGAAATCTACGGTCCGGAATCCAGCGGCAAGACCACCCTGGCCATCCACGCCATCGCCCAGGCCCAGAAGCAGGGCGGCATCGCGGCCATGATCGACGCCGAACACGCCTTCGACCGCTCCTACGCCAAAGCCCTCGGCGTCGACCTCGAGACCCTCCTTATCTCCCAGCCCGACAACGGCGAGCAGGCTCTCGAAATCGCCGACAACCTCATCCGCAGCGGCGCCATCGACATCATCGTCATCGACTCCGTCGCGGCCCTGACGCCCAAGGCCGAGATCGAAGGGGAAATGGGTGAAAACAAGGTCGGACTCCAGGCCCGCCTGATGAGCCAGGCTCTCCGCAAGCTGACCGCAAACATCAGCAAGACAGGTACTTGCTGCATCTTCATCAACCAGCTGCGCGAGAAGATCGGCATCATGTTCGGCAACCCGGAGACCACCACCGGCGGCAACGCCCTTAAGTTCTACGCCTCCGTCCGCATCGATGTCCGCCGCACCACCCAGCTCAAGGACGGCGACGAAGCCCTCGGCAACCGCACCAAGGTCAAGGTCGTGAAAAACAAGATGGCCCCGCCTTTCAAGAAGGCCGAATTCGACATCGTCTACGGCGAAGGCATCTCCCACGCCGGCGAAATCGTCGACCTCGGCGTGGATCTCGGCATCATCAGCAAGAGCGGCTCGTGGTTCAGCTACAACGACACCAAACTGGCCCAGGGACGCGAGGCCGTAAAGCAGCTCCTCAAAGACAACGTCGAACTCTGTGACGAGATCGAAGCCAAGATCCGTCAGGCCATGCAGAACGTGCAGGACTAATCGACCTCCAACACGCCGCCGGCACGGATGTCGGCATAGGACAGGCAGGGCTCAGACAGGGTCCTGCCGTTCCATTGATAGCGGGTACCCTCCCCTTTGCAGGAAACCGTAAACGACTTTCCGTCAGGAAAATGAAGGATTGTCCGGCCCGGCATCGGTCCTCCGAGCCAGTAACAGCCGCCAGCAGGCTCGACTTGATACAGTCCCATGGACGAGAGCAGGTACCAGGCACTCATCTGCCCCATGTCCTCGTTGCCGCACATGCCTTCCGGCAAAGCTGAGTACAGGGTGGAAAGCACTTCCCTGCCCAGGGCCGCGGCCTTCCGGGGCGCACCCAGCATCGAATAAAGATATATGATCTGGTGACCCGGCTCGTTGCCATGGACGTACTGGCCGATCATACCGGTACAGTCGGCTGACATACCGGTAAAAGTGGATGGCATCGCAAACAGGCTGTCCAGCCGTGCCAGCAGCGCCTCTTTCCCGCCGAAAAGCGTCGAGAGCGTGTCTACATCGTGCGGCACCAGAAAACTGTACTGCCAGGCATTCCCCTCGCAATAGCCATTTCCGAAATCCACGCAAAGCGGATCGAAAGGTTCCACCCAGGAGCCATCGGCATGGCGCGGCCGGATAAATCCGGTCTGCGAGTCGAAAAGATGCGTCCAGCTATGGCTCCGCTTCCGGAAATATGCCGCATCTTCCTCAAATCCGAGCCGGTCGGCAACTCGGGCAACGGCCGCATCGGCCAGGGCATATTCACATTCATAAGCGACCGACTGGGGCGGATCGATATCGGCTGGAATAAACCCGTAGCGCATTCGCAAATCCTGCCAGCGACCGGGTTCCAGCGCACTCCTGCGCATTGCCTGGTAAGCCTGCAGCGCCTCCTCGTCGGAAAGAAAACCTTTGAGGACGGCATCCGCCAGTACCGGGATACCTGGATTGCCGATCATACAGGTAGTCTCGATGCCCATCATCGGCCACACCGGCACGATGCCTTGATGGTCGGCCATCATGATGAGCGAACGCGCCATGTCGGCATACCGTTCCGGGAACAAGATTGAATAAAGCGGCATGTGGGCCCGGTAAGTGTCCCAGAAGGAGAAATTGGTGTAATACGTAAATCCGTCAGCCCGGTAGATTTGCCCGTCTCCACCATTATACCGGCCATCCACGTCGCTGAACACGCTTGGGAAAAACAGGGCGTGATAGAGCGATGTGTAAGCAATCTTCCGATGGACAGGATCGGCGGAGTGGATTTCCATGCGGGAGAGTTCCCTGTTCCATGCCGAACGGGCCTCACTGCGCACGGCTTCAAAATCCCAACCGGGCAATTCGGCAGCCAAATTAGCGGCGGCTCCCGCTGCATCCACGCAGGAAATGCCGACCTTGAGCAGGATTTCCTGCCCTGAGGTAGTCGTAAAATTAGCCCTGCCGTACCGCCCGTCCGCAAACAGTTCGAACGAATCGAACGGGCAGGAGAACTCAGCCTCGAAGTAGACCACTTCTCCGTCCTGAGAGGAGAATCCCCTGTCGGCCCAGACCGTCGAGCGACGGTATCCCCGGATTTTCCGGTCGCCTTCCGCCTCCAGATGCCATCCGGTCAGGTCGTTGTTCCACGACCCGTTTTCCATGTCGAAGAGGACGGCTGCCCGGTCGGAAGCCGGGAAGATGTAGCGGTGCAGGCCGGCATGGATCGTCGCTGTCAGTTCTACATGAATGCCATACCGGTCCAGATCGACGCCATAGAAGCCCGGCGAGCAGCTTTCCGTTTCATGACGGAACGTTGAGAACGGGCCGGACAACGGATCATCCGACCGGCCACGGGCATAGGCGAAGCCGTCGCCGACCACAGGCATGACAGTTATATCGCACAAGTCGGTCATCCCGGTCCCGCTCAGGTGGGTATGGGAGAACCCGAGAATGGTCGAGTCGCTCCGGTTATAGCCCGAGCACCACGCCCACCCCTCCGCGAGGTTGGTCGGACCGAGTTGGACGAGTCCCCACGGGACGTTCGCCCCGACGAATACATGGCCCGTGCCTGCGGACCCGATAAAGGGGTCCACCAGGGCGGCAGGGTCAAGCCCCGGGGAACAACTCCCCAAAAGAAGAGTTGTCAAAACAATGCTCAGCCGTCTCATTCTTCTAATCCGTAACTCGCTGTGGTTGTTTTGATTGTAGAGGAATTTCCCCTCGAAGCATCCTCCCTATCTGACCGGTTAGCCAAAGATAGTGGTCGGGCTCCTGGTCGTCTTCCACTCCGTTAAAAGAGGTACAGAGGGCGTCATTGCGGACCCACCACTTGTCGGCCGAATTGTACGCTGCCTGCTGCGCCTCTGTCGGTCCGCGCAGACTGGTGGAATAGGAGCCGTTTTCGTAGCGCACCCAGTAGGAACCGTCACCTAGATTACTGGGAGCGTCTTTCTTTCGCAAGACCTTGAAAATCTGCGTTCCCTCGTCGATTTCGTCGAACATGCCGATATAGAAGGCGCGGGCCCCGGCCGTGGCGATCTCATAGTACGCCTGCGCCCAGAAAAAGTCACCGCCATACCGGCTGATGGGCAGTGAAGCGGGCCGCTGGTGGCTCCAGTCGAAGCCCGGCCAGCAGTTCGGGGCGAACAGGACACCGGCATTCCGGCACCATTGGGCATCAGCCCGGATCCTGTCCTTGAAACTGTCGAAGGCGATCCGGGTCGAAGAACGCTTGTAATCGGACCGCTCCCCCTTATAGTCAAAACGGCCCGTGTACCACGGCATCAGAACATCCGGATGCAGGTCGGTGATCATTTTCAGCAGGGCCGGCGTATAGGGACTGTCCGGACCACCATCCCGCCAGTAGGTAGGGACACCGATCATCACGCTGTACCCGGCCTCCTGCACCAGTTCCACGCAGCGACGGCATTCGGTCATGTCGTACGGCATGTCCATCTGGGCAAAACTGACCAGGGCAACCAGCGGCTTCCCGTTGTGGTAGAGATAGTATTTCTGGCCCTTCGAACGGTCTTTGAAATGGTACTTCTCCTCCAATTCCGCCAGGTCTGCCAACAGGTATTCCGGGGTCAAATGGGATTCCGCATTCATTCCTACCAGGTCGTACATGACGCAGATGGCCCGGCCATATTGGTTGGAAGCCTGCATCTGGTAATCCAGGTTGGTCAAGTGGAATTCGTGCTCGATGGTGTATTTCTTGTTGACATAGACCATGAATCGCTGGGCAAAGACACCGTCGATGCCGTATTCCTGCATCCACCGGAAATGGGTCATCACGGTCTGCCGGTCATAGGCGCTGAAGACAACGGCCTGTGAACCGTCGGGGTATGTGAACCCGTTCAACGGGTACGTGTTTTCGTACTCGCTGCAGTCCGGCCAGAAATTGAAACCGTTCCCGCACATGCCGGGATTCATCTTGAACCCGGGCACTGTCGAACATAGGTAATGCGCCCAGCCGTTCACGCCGTCCGTGAATTTTCCGTAACCGCTGTCGTCGCCCGGACAACCCTGCCACCCCTGGTAGCCGGCCATGACCAGCCCCTCGTAAGTGTCATACGGATCCCCTTCTTTGTGCGCAGGGATGCCCAGATCGTTGAATTTTTCGACATCCTTGCCGGAACCCGGCCTGGGCTTGCGGTCCGGAATCACCTCTTCCTGATCACAGGAGGCAAACAGCACCGCGGCGGTCATGAACCAATGAAGCAGTATCATCTTCCTTCTCATCTTTCTTTAAGCATCTTTCGGGACTTTGACTTCCATCGTCTCGGTATAGTTGTAATTGACATACTTGAAGTTGACCAGCGCCCCCATTCGGACGGTGTAGTGGTAACCGGCCTTCAGCGGAACAGTCACCGAGTACGTGTCTTTGCTCACGCCCTTCCCGTTGTCGAGTTCCTCCCAGTCCTTGTTGATCCGGATGGTATAGGTGTCGGAAAAATAGTAGTCCAGCCGGCTTCCAAAACCGCACAGGCTGTTGTTGTTGATGAAGGGACGGACCTCGATGACCCGGGGCATTCCTTCCCGAATGGGTGCCTCCAGCCGGCAGGACATCGTCAGGTTGACCCCGTCCAGTTCGTAGTAGAAATCGATCAGGTGGAGGTACGGGGTCACTTCAAAATCCTGAACCGCTCCCTTCTTGCCTATTTTTACGTTGAACGTCGTGTCACAAGGCCACCAGGCACCGTCGAGCGGCAGCATGTCGTACGTTCCCGTAAACAGTTTGTCGTTGTAGTAGGTCCCGTCCGCCTTGGTATTGAGGTCCTGCGGCTCCGGGTCCCAGCGGTAGCTCACTTCCCAGATGCGGATGTGCGACTCGGCCTGCCCCAGATACATCGGCTGTCCGGTAGTCTTGTCGATGATCCGGCCCTGGATCTTGGCGGCAGGGGCGTCGAAATTGTCAATGCCCATGCACCCTACCGGGAGGAGCAGCGCAAGGAGAAGGAATAAATTGTTGTATTTCATATCAATAGCCATCATTATGGATCAACAGGGAGTTCTTGGCCAACTCGGCACCCGGAATATCGTCGTAATAGAATCGCTTCTGGTAAGTCACGTATTTCCGGAAGATATCGCTCTCGGGCAGATAGATGTATTTGTCCTCGTCCAGCACTTTGTATAGCATCAGACACGAACCGAGCCAGGCCTGATACAGGACATCGCGTACACGCCAGCGACGCTCGTCCCAATTGAGCTGGTTTTCGAAGCAGAGCTCACGGCGCCGCTCGTCGCGGATATACTGGAGGTTTTCGTCCAAATCGAATCCGTACATGGGCAGGCCGATGTTCTCCGGCTGGGCGGCAAAGGTATGCGGGTGAGCCCCCGCGCGTTCCCGGATCTGGTTGACCAGGTCGTAAGCTTCCTCCTTGAGCGCATTGTCGTTTTTCAACAGGCCCAGTTCATAAGCGGCCTCCGCCCGGTTCAGCAGGATCTCGCCATAACGGAACACCTTCCATGGCTGGTGGGAGCCGAAATAGACGCGGGTAGAGGGGTCGCAGGAGTAATCGACATGCTTGTAGATAACGGCGGCGTAGCTGGCGCTGAACTCTGCCGCGCTGCGGATGCAGCCATGCTGGCCGGTTATCTCCACCACCCCATACTGGTGGGGTACGGAGGCATCCCCGTCGGTGTAATTGACGACGATCGTCCCGTCGGCACGCGCCCCGATCTTGCGGGAAATGCCGGCTGCAGATTCAATCTGACGGTACTTGACCGTGTAGTCATTCTCCACATTGGGGACCGGGCAGGCATCCGCCACGGTACCGGGAAAAGTCGTATAGACACCGCTCTGGATATCCATCACCGTTCCGGAAGCGGGTTCCGTCATCCCGGAAAACAGGAAATTGGCCCTGCAGCGCGGCTCCATCTCATCGGACTTCCAGAACTCGTCGGGCGAGGAGAATCGCACCGGTTTTCCGTCCTCGTCCACGATGGCAGGCAGTTCGTACATGCTGATCAGATCCCAGTAGGGATTGATGGCCGTACCGATCTGGGCGGCCAGTCCGCGGCCTGCCGGCAGCGTCCGCGCATCCCAGTGGTGGGTCAGTCCCGTTTTGAATTCGGGCGTTTTTTCCGCCGTGTCGTAGGCCTTGGTAAAGATGTCCTCTTCTCCGGCCAGGTTTTCGATGAAGATCTCCCGGTATGCCTGCGTCTTGTCCGATCCCTTGTGGAGGGAATAGCCGGCATCGCCGATCATCTTGCAGGCATCGTAGGCATACTGATAGAACTCCTCGGCATAGGCAGCGGACATCCCCATCACGCCCTGCATCGTCGCGTCGCCGCTGATACCGACGGTGGAATTGTACTTGGCCACGGAAGCGGCATACAGCATCGCCTTGGCCATCAGGGCAGCCGCGGCATACCGGTTGGCCCGATAGACCTGCGTCTTGTCAGCGGACAGGTGCTCCATTGCCTCGGCGAGTTCATCGTGGATGAACTTCCAGCAGTCGTACTCCTTGGCACGGGGAACTTCCAGCGTCTCGGGAGCGGCCGTCGGGTCCTGCACCGTCAGCACCAACGGGACGCCGCCATAACGCTTGACCAGCCCGAAATAGTAGAAGGCGCGGAGAAAACGGGCCTCGGCCACCAGCCGGTCGTACACAGCCGTCTCATAGCGATCTTTATACGAGGGAAACTGCTCCAGGAAATTGTTGATTTCCCGGATGGAGTCATACGGCCAATAGCCGAACGCTTCGCTGGAAGCACCGCCATCCTGATGGGAAGAGAAGCATTCCCGGCAGAACTGTCCGGACCAGTATTTGTTGGTTTCCCACACGTTTCCGGCATGTTTCCCTTTCGCGCTCACGACACCGTAACCGCACTCCGGACCTCCGCCCGCATAGAGGAAATCCTCAATGGGCAGTTCGTTGTAGATCTTCGTGAAATAGGTCTGCACGCCGGCTTCCGAACTCAGGAGAACGGACTCATCAATGACGCCCTTGGACGACAAGTCCAGATCGGCGCACGCTGCAAAGGGAAGCAGCGCGATAACAAGCAGCTTGCTGTAATATTTCTTCTCCATACTAAAATTTCAGATTAACGCCGACATTGAACGTGCGGTTGTTGGGATAATTGTATTCCTGGCTCAGACCCATGGACGCACCGCCGGCGGCCCCGGGACGCTCCGGATCCATGCCCTTGAGCCCGCAGAAGGTAAGAAGATTGTAACCGCTGAAATAGACCCGCAGCCGGCGGATACCAGCCTTCCGGACCCATTTGTCCGGGAATGTGTAGCCCAGTTCGAGAGTCTTCAAACGCAGGTAGGAGGTGTTTTCGATACCGGTTGTTCCCATTTGGAAGCTATGACCCGTAGCAGGATAAGTGCCTTCAATCCACTTCGTGTTCGGATTCCAGGGGTCATCTTCCGGCGAAGCGGTATGCCAACGGTCGACGTAGCGGCTCAGCACGGCGCCGCCGGAGAACGGACCGACCTCCGAGAACACTTCGCTGTACGTGGAATAAACGCCGGCAGCCCCCTGGAAATTCATCGAGAAGTCTATGCCGCGCCAATCCATCCCCAGGGAAATGCCGTAATTGAAGACAGGCAGGTTGTAGGTCGCTACCGGATGGACATCGTTACCGTCGACGACACCGTCACCGTTCCAGTCCTGGTACCAATAATCGCCCGGGAGGGTATTGGACGAATAATTTCCCCCGGCGATGCCATGGTAGAAAATATCGTTGTAGGAGGTGAACCGGCCCCCTTCCTCGAAGGCGAACCAGATATCCTTGTTGCGGCCCGAGACACTGCCACGATGCCAAAGTTCCATCGAGTTGCCGGCCTCAGTGTCGATATGATAGGCCCAGCGGTTCTTCGTGGCGCTCATCTGGCCGGTAACATAGTAGCCGACCTCGCCGATGCGGTTGTAATGGCTGAGCTGGATCTCGTACCCGAAGGTCATGTCGCTTTCGAGGTTCTCCTGCGGGAGGGAAGCGCCGACCGAGCCGGGGACGACGGCGCTGGACGTGGCCAGCAAGCCGTCACGACGCCGCATGAATACTTCCGCCGTGCCTCCGAACTTCTGCTTCCACATACTCCAGTCCACGCCGGCGTTCCACGTGTCGGATGTATACCAGGTCAGGTTCAGGTTCGGGATGGCCGTCGGCGAAACGCCCGTCGTATAGGTCGCACCGTCGAAGAGCCAGCCGTAGCGATAGTTCGAATCGATATTGTATCCGATCACGTTGGCGGGATAGACTCCTGCCGAAGCGTCGTCGCCCATCCGTCCCCAGGAAGCGCGGATCTTCAGGTTGGTGATCCACGGTGCATTTTCCTTGACGAAGGACTCCTCGCTCATGCGCCATCCTGCGCTCACCGACGGAAAGAATCCCCAGCGGGAATAAGCGGGGAAGCTGGACGACGCGTCTTCACGGAAAGCGAAGTCCAACATGTATTTTCCCTTGTAATCATAATTGGCATGGAAGATAAAGGCCCTGCGCGTTTTGTCGCCCAGGTCGGTCATCTTGCCGACCTGTCCGTCTTCTTTGCCGGCGAACAGATATTCGTTGTCGTAGTCGGTGTAGCGCTGGGCAAAACTTCCCTCCCAGAAATTGTACTGCTCCTCATAGAGGAACATGGCGCTGAGATGGTGGTTCCCGCCGAACTCCCGCGCATAATTGACCGACAGTTGCAGCACGTTCCCGGTGGACCGGCTGTTGCCTTTGTACACGCTGGCCGGGGTATTGCGGACATAACTGACATAGTTTCCGTCGCTGTCCAGGCTGTAGAGGTGGTAGGTGCGCTTGTAATGCGACTGCACCGACGTCGCGTAGTCGTAGTTATAGAACCCCTTCACACTCAGCCCTTTGACATGCGGAATCTGCCACGTCAGGGCCAAGGAGGCATTGAGGTTCAGCTGCTCGGTCTTCCGATAGCCGGAATACCTGCTGTCGGTCGAAACGACAGGATTTTCCGCCTCGAGGAATTCGGAGTCATAGGCCGGATGTTCCGGATCCACCCACACGGGGCTGGAAGGCCGGTACGTCCAGGCTTTCTTGTACACGTCCCACAGGCTGCCGCTGTCGGAGTAGGGCTGGTTCTTGGTATCCTTGAAGCCGCTGATCTGAAGCGTTGCGCTCAGGCGCTCAGTGATACGGGCGTCCACGTTGGCACGGAAGTTCCAACGGTTATAATTGAGCGAACGGCTCCGGTAGGAACCCATCTGGTCCATGTAGCCGACGTTGAGGAAGTAGTCGATCTTGTCGGACCCGCCGACCACGCTGAGGTTGTACTGCTGTTGCGGAACGAAATCGCGGAACAGTTCCTCGTTCCAATTGGTGCTCTTGCGTGTCCCGTCGCGAAACTCCTGGATCTGGAGATCGGTGTAGCGGGGTGTCGAGCGAATGGGGTAATTCTCTCCGATATTATTGAATTTCTTTTCATTGAGAAGCTCCATATGGATGATGGCGTCCGAGGTTTCCGGCACATAGAGGAAGTTCTGCCAGCCGATGTTCGCCGAAAGGTCGATGTCGAATTTGGCCGCATCTCCGGCGGACCCATGACGGGTCGTCACGAGGATGACGCCATTGGCAGCGCGGACTCCGTAGATGGCGGCCGAAGCATCCTTCAGCACGGATACATTGTCGATTTCGTTGGCATCCATACGGGAGAAATAGGCCTTGTCCCGCGGAACGCCGTCCACCACGATGAGGGGCTCGCCCATCCCTCGTATGTCGATGCTATTGTCGAATTCGCCCGGCTGTGCGGAATTCTGTGTAATGCGGACGCCGGCGATCTTTCCCGAGAGCATGTTTATCACGTTCTCGTTCTTGGTCACGGCGATTTCCTTGTTGTCGATGGCGGATATCGCTCCGGTCAGGGTTGCCTTCTTCTGCGTTCCATAGCCGATCACCACCGTCTCCTCCAGGAAATTGCCGTCAGGCTGGAGGACAATCCGCAGCGGGGATGTCGATGCGCTGACCACCTTGTCTTCATAACCGATAAAGGTGATCATGAGCCGGTCGGAAGCCGATGCCCCTATGGTAAAACGTCCGTCCAAATCGGTGGTCACCCCGATCGTCGTCCCCGCAATCTGGACGCCGGCGCCCGCCAGGGGCTCCCCGTTTTCGTCCAGCACGGAGCCTGACACGATGCGGCTGTTCTGTCCGAAGGCCATCAGTGAGACGGACAGGAACGCGGCGAGCACCGCTCCTCTTATTTTTCTTCTGTGCATGCTATGCTTGTCTGTTTGTTTCGATGATTTTACCCAGCGGGACGGGATAGGCGACCCCCACCCCTTCCTGGTAGTCCGAACAGAAGTTGTCATAGGCGCTCTTGGCCAGTCCGGTCTTGCCTTCCTGGTAGAGGATGCGGCACTTGGCCCGCATGGCATCTTCGTTGAGATAGTCGTACTGAAGCAGGAGGTCCGCCATACGGAGGGTCGTCTCCGGCGAGAGGTCTTTGCGTCGGAGTTTGAAACTAAGAAATTCCACGGTCATGGCGGAAAAATCCCTCTTATACGCTTCCACCCAAGGCTGATCCATATCCGGCAGGAGTACCCCCCGCAGGAGCAGTTCGGTCAGCCGTCCGATGTTGCCAGGACTGCCGGGCAGGTCATGCAGCCGCATGACTTCCAGATAGTCGCACACCACGCCTTCCCCGATTTCGACCGTCCATATCTTGTTTTTGCAGATAATCCGGATGTCGCCCAATCCTTCCAGCAGGCCGCGCAGACGACTGATATACACATTGCGGTTGTTGGCAGCTGTCGCTTCCGGTTTGTAGGGCCAGATAATCCGCTCCATGCGGGCGCTGGTGATGCCCCCCTTGGGCGTCGAAAGGACCAGCAGGACGAACAGGGCGCGAAGGGACGGCGTAAACGATGCCGAAACGTCTTTTCCATCGCCGGCATACACCCGGAATCCTCCGAGGAAGGAAACGGAAGAGCGGGAGAAATCGTATGCCGGATGAAGCAGTTCGGCCGTCTCGCCTCCTTGCCAGGAGACCTCGGCGCGTTTCATACGCCGACGCGTCAGCAGATAAGCGGCGCCAGCCAGCAGCAGGAAAACGAGCAGAACCGACGGAACCCACACTCCCGCAGAAAGGGAGGCCGGACGTTCCTGCAACAGGTCCGACTCGGCCATCGGAGGCCAGCTCATCCGCAGCAGCGTCAGACTGTACGGTTCCCCCATTCCTCCCCGGACCGAGGTCAGATACAGGCCCTCGTCTTCCGGGCAGTAAAACAGGTTGTTGCGATAGACAATCCCACCTTCCGAGGGTGGACAGCGAGTGGAAAGGACTGTAGCCCCAGGCTGGTCCGTCCGGATACGTTCCAGGCAGAAGGATGTGTTGGCGACGACCGAATAAAAGCACTGCGCATCCGGATCCCAAACGATGTTTTCACTATGAAGGTTGCCTTCATCGGTTTGCGGCAACGACCAAAGCGTGGTCACCTCGAAGGTATCCGGATCAACACGCTGCAAGTCGTTGTAGTACTTGACCGCGAAACCTTGCCGTCCGTTAAGCGAACCGTATCCGCCATAGATATAACAGGCTCCGTCGACAAAGGCGCTGGCCGGCTGGAAACGGTAAGAAAGGGCGGGCAGATGTTCCTGCCGCGCCGGACTGCCGTCCAGCGGGATAACCGAAAAATCGTCTGCGAACCGGTAGAGGCCGTAACCGCCGAAGGAACAGATACGCCCGTGGAGCGTATCCACACAAGCGGTGCTGGAATAATGGACATAGTCCCCATCAAACGGTTCCGTACCGCTCCAAAGCCCGGTCCGTTCGTCGAAGACGGTCCATGACAGTCGGTCCACATTGTAGGAATACACCCGGTCCTGCCAGCACTTGATGTGCATATCCCCGCCAAGGGCGGGATACCCGCCGCTGACCGGGATATGCTGCCATTGCTGTTTGATGACATCGTAGATATCGACCGCTTCCTGCGTGGCGCAGTACAGCTTTCTCCCGCTCATATCCATCCCATAGAAGGTAGGGACGTTCAAAACGGCGATTTCCCGCCAATGCGTATAGGCATCCGCCAGCCAGTCACAGCAGGAAGCAATGGCAGGCAGGTGGCCACACTCGTCCAGACAGAAGCCGTCGCCATGGGCCAGCAAGGGCCAGCTGTGAACCGGTTTACCGGCACGGGACACAACGATGTTCCGGACATCCACGCCGGCCACTTCCTTCGGTCCGGCGCCCAGCCACTCGAAATCGCCGAATACCATCCGTACGGCATCCATCTTGCCGAGGAGCGGGTCTTCGAAGACACGTACCTCCCGGGCAAACGTTACAGTGATCCTGCAGGCGGCCGGGTCAAGGTCGATCCGGACCGGATTCCAGTCGTTGCCGGTCACCAATGTCGCCGGGAACTCCACCACCTGTTCACAGCAAGTTGCGGCAAGGGTGAATTGGCTCTGGTCGTTGACGTAGTATATCAAATCCAGACAGGTGCCTGACTTGCCGGCCATCCGCAGGACGCTGCCGAACTGCATCGTCCGCTGGTTGCGCATGTCGAACGAGAGGGTCAGCACACTGCCGCGTGTAGGTATGGCCTTCCCTTCGGCCAGCAACAGATAGGATTTAGCGCCCTCGGCATAGGCATTGGAACGGAACCGCAGTCCGTAATCCACCCCTTCGGCGGCAACGGCCATCTCCGCCATCACCAGAACGGCGAAGGCGGAAAAGAATCTTCTGAATGTCTTCGGCAGGCCCATTACTTATCGCTGGCTTCGACAGGAGCGAAATAGCGGTTGAAATAGATCCGGCCCAGATAACGGGGACCTACGAAGTAAGTCGTCGTGCCATAGTCATACTCGAAGCAGATGCGGGGCTCCAGGAAGAAGCCGATCCCGGTATAGTTTTCATCGGTCTTGAGAATGCCGTCTTCGATGTATATCCCCCGCTCGGCACGCAGATCCGCCGCCTGATGGTCGTAGTAGTTGATGTTGAGGGATTCTCCCCGCAGGTTGGCATAGTATGTCCCGTTGGGCTGCTCCTTGTTGGCAAGCGCTTCCCGCTCCTCCTGAATCGGGTACAGATTCCAGCGACAGGAAGAATACATGCAGGTCCAGCCCGGAATCCAATACAGACCGGCCGAGTTGTGGCAAAGGGCCTTTCCGTATTCGGTCAGTTCCAGGTCCCGGCCATTGAACTTGAAGATTTCCGCTCCGTCCGTTCCCTTGAACGAGAAATCGGCAAAACGGGAAATCCAGGTCAGCATGGCCTTCCACTGAGTATCAGCCTGGTAAATATAGCGGATGGGCGTCGTCGGAACAACATCGGCATTACCGGCATCCTGGACTGGAGAATAGTCGGCGTAGAGTTCGCCCAGATGGATGATCTCATGGGCCCCGGCACGAAGCATCGTCGATTCCCAGTTGTTCATCGTCTGCCAGTATTCCATCTCCGGACAACTGAACTGGTCACCCCAGGCCGTATAGTTATCCTCGAAAATCTCCGGGATGGACAGGTGATCCTTGTCGCCGATCTTCCAGGTCTTGCCGGCGATCGGGTCCACGCAGGAAAGGAAGATATTGAAGAGCGCCGTACCGTTCTGCTTCATCACGAAGAGAATACCGCTCCGATCCGGGTCCTGGCTGAAAGTGGAACGCAGCGGGGCCGTCGGATTCCAATGCTTTCCTTCGGTCAGGTAGCCGGAGATTTCTTCGAAGCGTTCGCGGACCTCGGCGTTCTGGCGGACCATGGAGCCCAGTTCGAAGGTGATGTTCCCGGAAGGCAGCCGTGAGAAGAGGTCGGTCAGATCGAACTCACCGCTGAGGGTGTACGGGGCCGCCAGCTGGGCATGCCAGTAGTCGGAGCCGTCCAGTTCAGCCTCGATGCCGGGGATGAAATGCGGGATCTCCGCAGTCGAAAAGTCGACCTCCACGGTAGCGCCGGGCAGAAGCCCCTCGCACGGAACCTCCGCAGAGACGTCGCCAATAGTGATGGTCAGATTCTTCGCGGCCGACGGAATGACATTGAGATAGTACTTGGCAGAAGCGCTCCGCTCCAGGGAGCCGTCTGTAACCGAGAGGGTAATTTCGTCGGAAGAAGTCGTCGCGGCGAAAACAGGCGTGCCGCCCGTCAGGTCGACGGCACCATTGCCGGCAATGGGCGCATCGGCCTTGACCTTGATCGAGGATACGTCAAATGCGTTTTTACCCGTATTGAAGACCCGGATGGCCAGCACGGCCGTAACCTCGGTCATGCTGATACGCGGACCCATGGTGGCGGCTGCCACGCCAAGACGTGCTCCTGCCAGCAAATGCTTCAGGTGAGCCTGGCTGTCCTTGCCGTTCTGCGTCTGGTTTCCAATCGTCAAGGGGAGATAATCCGGACTTTCGTAGGTCTCGTCATAGGGCCAGATGGCATACCAGTCGTACCGGGTCTCTTCGAGAAGAGGCGTCGAAAGGACTCCCGCAGCCCGCACGCCAACGGCCGGCATGGTGTAGGCATCATTGGTGCTGAATCCCGTCGTACCGGCTTTGGCATAGAACACCGAAACCTTGTCGCCGGAGGGCAGCTCCTGTGGCGCATCGATGGTCACTGAATAGTCGCCGGAAATCGTCGCCCCCTGCGGATCGGTTCCTTCAGATTCCTGCTTCGGCTCCGGCTTGCAGGATACCGACAGCAACAACACGGCCAGGGTCAAGCCCCACGTCAAACATACAATTTTCTTCATATCTTTATTGCTTTTTCTATGTTCAGATGGACATCATATCATCTTCCGTCCAGGGGAGGATTTCAACAGCGGCCTCCCCGGAGACAGGGACATAGGTAATCCGTAGGACGACCGTGACGGATTCGCCGTTGTCGGCCGTCGCGGTCACCAGGACCTTTCCGGACGTGAAGCCTTCCGGAGCGGTGATGGACAGGGTACCGGCGAGCGGACCGGCCGGGGTCAGCTTCGTTACAAGGCCGCCGGATTCCATGGTTTCCACCGATACTTTTACGCCTTCGGCGGCAACGAGCGTATAGGGAACCGTCAACGTCTTACCCGGAGATATCTGTGTGATCGAGGATTCGTCCAGGAGCAGTTGCAACCGGACGGTTTCCAGCATCAGCGGAATGACGATGGGCTCGTCATCCCCGACCGTGATGTAACAAAATGCATCATCGGTGCGCACCGACACCGCTTCCGTCTCCCCCTCCGAAGCACCGCCGACGGGCAGTTGGAAGATTTGCTTCCATGTAGCTCCGCCATCGAGGGAAACGACCCACCAGCCGTCCCGGATGTCCAGTTGCGGGGTGACTCCTTCGCGGCCAATCCCGCCGGTGGCTCCGTCTTTGCCGGTTACGGAAACCTTGGCTCCGCTGTCATCCAGCAGCCAATCTCCATCGATGGTCCAGTAGAAGATGCCGTCGGTGTCTTTACGGACAGCGACGACCGGGGTGTTTCCGTTCCGGCCGTGCCGGAGCAAAACGGTTTCACCGCTGGTAAAAGTAATCAGCCATCCTTCTGCAGTGTCCGAGACGTCGGTTACTAAAAAGCCCTTCTGGACGTTGCTCACCACCGATTTTATGCCGTCAATATCCGACCGCACCGTTTCCAGCGCAGTGATACGTTCTTCCAGCGATGCGAGATCCTGCTTGATGGGAGTATCGTCATAGCCACCGCAGGAAGCCAGCATCAACATGGGCACCAGGCCCAAAACCATTGTTTTCAATCTGTTCATATCCCGTCTATCTTTCAGGGCGGGATGCGGTCACGGGAATATCCCCGCGCAGCATCGCGCCGATCTGTCCGGTCAACCACAGATAGTGGTCGCTGCGATATTCATCCTCAACGCCGCCGAACGCAGGCACCAGTTCCGAAGAGGACTTCCACCATTTGTCCGCCTTGTTCCACGTTCCAAGTATTTGTTCCAGCGTGTTTATATTCCGGCTCTCCGTAATCGTATAGGTTCCGCCTTCAAATTTAACATAATAATCCGGATTTGGGACATTGGACGGCGCGTCACTTTTCCGCAGGGTCTTGAAAATCGCCGTTCCCTCGTCGATCTCGTCGAACATGGCCACGTAAATCATTTTCGCCCCGGCGACGGCGATGTCGTGATAGGCCTGCTTCCACATGAAATCCCCGCCATGACGGTCATACGGGACGGAGGCCGGCCGCTGATGGCTCCAATCGAAGCCCGGCCAGACATTCGGGGCATAATCCACCCCATGCGCCCGGCACCACTGCGCGTCATCTGTGATCAGGGACTTGAAATTGTCGAACGAAGTGATCCGTCCGCTGCTGTAGCGGGTGTCCGGTGTCGTACCATCAAAATCGTAACGGCCGACAAACCACGGCATCAGTACATCCGGATGCAGATCGGTAATCATCGCCAGCAACGCGTCCGTGTACGGGCTGTCCGGCCCGCCCGTCCGCCAGTAGGTAGGAACGCCGATCATCACGCTGTACCCCGCCTCCTGCACAAGCTCCACGCAACGGCGGCACTGCGTCATGTCATAAGGCATACCCGCCTGGGCAAAGCTGACTAGGGCAACCAGCGGCTTCCCATTGTGGTAAAGATAGTATTTCTGGCCCTGCGAACGGTCTTTGAAATGGTATTTCGCTTCCAGTTCCGCCAGATCCGCCAGCAAGTATTCCGGGGTCAGATGCTCCTCCGCGCCCATTCCGACCAGGTCGTACATCACGCAGATGGCACGGCCAAACTCGTTGGAGGCCTGCATCTGGTAATCCAGGTTGGTCAAGTGGAATTCGTGCTCCGCAGTATAGTTCTTGTTGACATAGACCATGAACCGCTGGGCAAAGGCCCCGTCGATGCCGTATT
Organism: uncultured Bacteroidales bacterium; assembly: GCA_900318355.1. Classification (GTDB taxonomy): domain Bacteria; phylum Bacteroidota; class Bacteroidia; order Bacteroidales; family UBA932; genus Cryptobacteroides. The sequence continues at coordinate 12,346 of ONKE01000041.1, read as the reverse complement.
CCTTCATCCAGCGATAATGGGTGAACACGGTGCTTCGGTCATAGGCGCTGAAAACCTCCGCCTGCGTTCCGTCGGGGTACGTGAAACCGGGCAGCGGATAAGTTTTCTCGTACTCACTGCAGTCCGGCCAGAAATTGAAGCCGTTGCCCAGGGCCCCCGGCGCGATCCGGAACGGCTGAAGGGTGGTGCAGACATAGTGGCCCCATTTGTCCGGCGTCGTGAGGGCACCGGCCAGGCTGCCATCGTTCTCGCAGGTCTGCCAACCCTGATAGCCGGCCATGACCAGGCCCCGGTAGGTGTCGTACGGCTCGCCTTCGACATGCCGGGCGACCTCCGGATCGTTGAAATCCGTATCGGCGGCATAGGTCGATGCCGTAGCGGAGAACGCCAGGTGGCGGCGGACCGCCCGCGTAAAAGCCCGCTTGTCCGCATCGAACTCCTTCCGGATGATGTATCGGCCGCCGGCGGTGAACACTGTCAGGGTCAGGGAAGAGGCCGAAAAAGCGTTCACGACGAAATAAAGTTCCGCCACGCCGCCTGCCGCCAGGGTAATGGGCGAAGGGAACGAAAGCGTCACCGCATTGGTGACACGGGAGCGCTCGGGAACAAGGGCGAATGCCGGATTGGCGATCTTCGGGCTGGCCGTCATGTCCAGTGTGAATTCGCCGGCCATGGCGACATCCGGCTCGGAAGCCGCCGCAAGGGTCACGTGGTCCACTGTCAAGACGGTGCCTGTCCCGTTGCGCAGTTGCACATTGATCTGGGCTGTCACCGGGGAGAACACCAGGTTCGCCTCCCCGCCGCGGACCGTTGCCGGTTCGGCGGAAAGGATGAGATAGTCGGCCAGACGGGTATAATCGCAGGCGGCCCCTTGCGTCTGTTCCGGGGCAATATGAACCTTCCGGGTTCCGGTCCAGTCCGCCTCGGCCTTGGTCAGCGGGCCGTCTTCTCCCCAATCCGCGACAGTCATATCCATGCCGTCATGGTAGGAGGTCCCTTGAAACGGAAATGCCGCATAGACGGAGGCGCCGTCTTCAGCCATTACGTGAAGATACGCCGGCGGGACAAAGGTGCAGCCGGACGGTGTCGTCCCGGTCGCGGAGAAGGGTATCTCCTGCACCTGTCCGTCCGTCATTTCCAGAAAAAGGCTGATGCGGTCGCCTTCAGAAAACTGCGTTTGCAGCCCTTCCGCGCTCATCTCCGCTTTCACGACATGGTTCTCGACGGAGGCTTGCACGCTCAGTTCCCGCCCGACAGGACCGGAGGGCATATCCGGAGAACTGACGGCTTCGATTTCAGACCGGCAGGCCCCCGCTCCGGCAACCGTCAGCGCGATGAGAATGCCGGACAGACAAAAATGCTGATGCCTCATTCTTCCAGATCTCCTTGCTGAATGGTTTCTATGGAGCCGGAGGCCGACTCCACAGAAACACAGAGGGTTATTTCAGGTGTAACGGGTACTGCTACCGCTTCGGGACGGAGATACGTCATTTGCCAACAATCTATTGTAATCCCACGTAATAAGTAGTCATGACCAGCCAACGGCTCCCGATGAAAGTAAAATCATGATAGTCCGTCTGCAGGCTAACCCGCGAGGTAATTCTGTAACCACCGTCCACGGACGGATTGAAGGAATTCGAGGCTACGATCTTGCCGTCTTCCGTCAGGGAGATGCCCCGAGATGCAGCAGCGGCGACTCCCGGCTCATTCATCCCGCCATCCTGCCAATTCGGTTCGTAGTTGTACCAGGTCTGGGCCCAATACAAGCCTTTGGAATGGCCGCAGTAAGGCGCCAGCAAGTCAGAAAGGGCCAGGTGATGATCCTCCTTGGCATAGATCAGCGTATTTCCTGCAGCGTCTTTAATGTCAAGCGCGTTCCAGGCAGCGGTGAACTGTGGATTGGCATCCCCGCTCCAGCCGGCATTCTGTTCGATGAAATCATCTACGATATCCTTTGAAGTGCCCGGCTCGTGACCACCGATGGCATAATTCGGAGCGGAAGCCCAGCCGGTTGCACTTGTAATTAAGGAAGGACAGCTGACTCCTTTGATGTTGCCGTCATTCGGATCAGTTACCACCAAATCCTTCAGCGGGTCAGCCATGCGGAACCACATGAGCTTCCCGCCGCCGGCAACACGATAACCGGCATAAAAATTCATCAGCAGGCCGTGCTTGTAATCGGTTCCTTTTGTACCGGCGAACCAAGTGTCTTCGAAATTGTGTCCGAAACGCGCATTCCGACGCCAATAGAAATTATTGGGCGTACCGTTATTGACGATGCAGGCATCGTATCCCTTTCCATTGACATTGCTTCCGCCGTTGCCGTCGGCCGCGCCGACAACGCTGGCATCCCCGATGTTGCAGGAATAAAGAAGGTCTTTGAAGCTGAACTCGCCGGCGAGCTGGTACTGCGACGGAAGGTCCACCCTCCAGGCATTCCAGTCATCCTGGACATACTGGCCGTCTTTAAGGCAGCCGATGTAGAAATTGATGCCGTCCTTGAACGGGGGTTCTTCGACCGTTCCCTGACGGACCTCTTTGATCCGGCCGGCACGGAACGGCACCAGGCCGCCCTGCGTCTCATACAGGGCCATCGTAATACCGCCCGTGGTGTTGTTCATTCCCACGGTGTACTCACCGGCATGGTTGATCACGAACGGGACCACTGCAAGATAGGCATACGCATAGTCGTTGGTATTGAGCGGGGCCGGAGAAGACAGCCTCACATAGGGACGAGTGACCGGAGAAACGGCCGTATAAACAGGCTCGTCGCCCGTGCAATTGACCGTAAACGAGCCGGCCAGTTTGGCATCGGGGCCGCCATTGTCGGATTTCGCACTGAAAGAAACCGTTTCCAGGTTCAGTACGGAATAATTGTAGTTGCGCGCACGGATCTTGACGATGGCAAGCAGGTGATTCATCGCCACGGTCGGCATCACGGCTGCATCCTGGCCCTTCACGGAACCGAAGAGCGGATCAAGATCGCCACAGATATGGGCCATGCTGCCCGTCGCGGCCTGAACCTGCTCTGTCGGGACAGTCAGGCTGACGGCCGCGGGAGAAGCCGTCGCCTCGTTGTAGGGATAGAGGACATACCAATCGTAGGTCTTCCCGCTCTCCAGGTCGGCGGAGAGGATACCGGTCGCCTGACCGGACGCGACATCCTTGATCTCGAAAGCGCCGTCATTGACATAAGCCGTGGAACCGGCCTCGGCATGGAAGACGTTCAGTTTGTCACCCGCCACCCAGTTCGTGGCCAGGCCGTCGTTGGCCGTTTTGGTGCCCAGATTCAATCCGATGGTAAACTCCCGGCTGGCAGGCAGGCCGTCACCGCTTCCATCCGCCTCGATGGAGATTTCTTTCTGGCAGGCGCCAAGAACGCAAAGCAGGGCAAGGACAATGCCCGGAATGATTTTATTGTTTTTCATGGTCTCGATGTATTTCTATTTAAACATGTTGTCTTCTTCCTCATAGAGCCAATTATTGATCTTGACTTCAGGTTTCGAGGCCTCCAGCATTGCTTGCGGGAGAACGATGGGGACAGTCTCGCACTGCGGACGGACATATCCCCTGCGTTGGTTGTTTGTGGTTAGCATAGCAAAATACTTATTAATGTTTTATTTGAATCGTTTTACAACACTCAAAGGCAAATTTAGAATTTTGTCCGCCCCTCTCCTCGCGCGCACATATTAAAAAAGTATTACAAATCGCTTACAAGGTCTTCCGGACAGGATTCCGGTCTTACAGACAAATGAAAATTCGTACTTTTGCATAAGCAAAAAGAACAACATCATGAAGCGAATCTATCCGGTCATACTTGCTCTGTTGTCGGTTGCCTGCGGCCAGGAGCCGGTCGATTATGTCAATCCCTATATCGGCAACGTAAGCCATCTGCTCGTCCCCACTTTCCCGTGCGTCCAGCTGCCAAACTCCCTCCTGCGGGTATATCCCAAGCGGGCGGACTACACGTCGGAATACCTCGGCGGTTTCCCGGTCATTGTCACCAGCCACCGGGAAGTGTCACCCTTTACCTTGTATTTCACCCAGGACGGCCCAGCCCGGGACATGCGGGTCCCTTACGACAATGAGCGGCTGACTCCATATTCATACGACGTGGACATCTACGACGGACAAGGTCACGTCAGCATGGCTGTGAGCCGGCAGGCAGCCATATATCAGGCTTCGTTCGAGAAAGCCGCTCCCATGCGGTTGACCCTCGTTGCCAAGGACGGGACCGTCAGCAGCGACGGAACAACCTTCCGCGGACGTCAGCAGTTGGGCGGCGGAACGACCGTGTACATGTTCCTGGAGCCGGAAACGTCGCCGGTGTCCGTACAATCATTCACCGCAGACTCGGTGGCCGCGACTTTCGCCGGTCCCTCCATTCGCCTGCGCTATGGCGTGTCGCTGATCAGCGAGGAACAGGCTGAGCGCAACCTGCGGCGGGAAATTGCAGATTACGACCTCTCCGCCCTTGCAAAGGCAGGCCGGAAGATCTGGAATGACGAACTGGGCAAAGTCCGGGTACGCGGCGGCAGCAGGGCCGACAAGGAGGTGCTGTACACATCCCTGTACCGCAACTATGAACGACCGGTATGCCTGAGCGAGGACGGCCGCTACTGGAGCGCCTACGACGGGCAGGTCCACGATGACATGGGACAACCTTTCTACGCCGACGACTGGATCTGGGACACGTTCCGCGCCTCGCATCCCCTTCGGGCCATGCTGAACCGGGGTGTTGAGGAAGACATCCTCGAAAGCTACCTGCGGATGGCCGAGCAGATGGGCACGGAGTGGATGCCCACTTTCCCGGGCCTGACCGGGGATAGCCGGCGGATGAACTGCAACCATGCCATACCTACCTTCGCAGACGCCATTGCAAAGGGCCTTGCCGTAGATACGCTCCGAGCGTATCGATATGCCAGGAAAGGACTGATGGAGAAGACGTTGATTCCATGGCGCGGCTGTTCAAACACTCCGCTGGACGAGTTCTACTGGGAACACGGCTACTTCCCCGCACTGGCACCGGGCGAGCCGGAGACCATCCCGGAAGTGGACGGCTGGGAGCGGCGTCAGCCCGTCTGCGTAACACTGGGCACATCCTACGACAGCTGGGCCCTGTCACGGCTGGCCTTTGCCGCAGGAGACACCACCGCTGCGGCCAAATTTCTGAAACAGAGCCATTTCTGGCGGAACTTATTCAAGGAAGAAACCCGCTTCTTCCACCCCAAAGACTCCCGTGGAAACTGGATCGAGCCACTGGACTACAGTTTCTGCGGAGACATGGGCGGTCGCGACTACTACGACGAAAACAATGGCTGGGAGTTCCGTTGGGAAGTCCAACACGACATTCCGGGGCTGATCGAGGCTTTCGGCGGCCCGGAACGTTTTGTCCGCGACCTGGACAGCACCTTCGCCGAACCGCTGGGCCGGATTAAATTCGAATTCTACGCAAAATACCCGGACCATACCGGCAATGTCGGCCAGTTCTCCATGGCCAATGAACCCGGCATGCACGTCCCCTACCTCTATAATTACGCAAACGCGCCATGGAAGACCCAGAAACGTGTCCGGCAGATGCTCCGAACCTGGTTCCGTTCCGACCTGATGGGGGTTCCGGGCGACGAGGATGGCGGCGGACTTTGCGCCTTTGCCGCCTATTCATTGATGGGATTCTACCCTGTAACTCCTGGCCGGCCGGTATATGACCTGGGCAGCCCCGTCTTCCCGAGGGTGTCCATTACGACCTCTTCCGGAAAGGTATTCACCATATTATCACGCGGCGCCTCGGAAGAAAACAAATACATCCAAAGTGCCACGCTGGACGGGAAACCGCTCAAAGGCCCGTGGATAAGCGACGAAGCCGTCATGGGCGGAAGCACGCTCGTGCTGGAAATGGGACCGAAACCGAAGAAAGATTACTTCTCCGCCGCCATAACCTCATTGTAGCACTGGCGGCAGAGAGGTTCGTAGACGTCTTTTTCGCCGAGGACGACGAGTTTCTTCGAGTGGGAGAGGCGGTGGGAATGGTTGGCCAGATTGCCGCAGCGGACGCAGATGGCATGGACCTTCTGTACATCTTCGGCAATAGCCAGAAGGGCCGGAATGGGGCCGAAAGGCTTGCCGAGATAGTCGGTGTCGAGACCGGCGACGATGACGCGGACTCCCCTGTTGGCCAGGGTCTGGGCGACATCGGTCAGACGTTCATCAAAAAACTGCGCTTCATCGATGCCGACCACCTGGACGTCGTCGGCCACAGCGAGGATCTTGGTCACGTCCTTGATAGGGGTGCAGGGAATGCTGTGGAGGTCGTGGGAGACTACGTCCATGTCGGAATAACGGGTGTCGACAGCCGGCTTGAAGATTTCGATCTTCTGGTTGGCGAACTGGGCCCGTTTGAGCCGGCGGATGAGTTCTTCGGTCTTTCCCGAGAACATCGAGCCGCAAATCACTTCGATGCAGCCCGATTTTTTTGCATTTTCTGAGAACATTTGTGTAATTTTGTAGGCGGAACAAATATAGTTAAATTTCGCCGTATGGGAAATACATCAAGCGAAAATTTCGCCGGGGCCCAAGCCCGAATCGACGCCCTGGAAGCGCGCGTCGCCGCCCTGGAACAGCAACTGACACGGCTCAGAGGCCTCATCGAGCCGCAAGCCGACTCCACCGACGCCGAGCCCATCGACCTCAGCCTCGACTACTCGCCGGAAGAGCCCTCTCCCGCTGCCGCCGCAGTCCTGCCCGCCGCCGGGGAGGTCGTCATAGATGCAGTCGAAGACATCCCCGACACAGATGAAATCGTCGAAGACATCCCCGTCGCAGACGAAATCGTAGCGGAGACAAAACCATTGGACGTCGAACCTGTGGCCGTCGCTTCCAACAGCGTTGCTGAGCGAGATGATGCTGCGGCCAATTCTGCAGCCGGAGCCGATCTGTTCGGGCTGGAGGAAAAGCCCGCGGAGAAGCCGGCGGAGAAGCCGAAAAAGGCCGCCCACAAGAGCATCAACGACCGCGCGGCCGGCGAAAAGAAGGCCGTCATCGACGCCATGGCCGACAAGAGCGCATGGCTCCACGACATTCCCGGTCCGGAAGTCAAGTCGCTGCGCAGCGCAATAGGCCTGGGCGACCAGGTAGTCTACATCAGGCGCCTGTTCCGCGACGATTCCGCCCTCTACCAGTCCACCATCGACCGCCTCGGCGGCATGTCCACCCTCAAGGAGGCAGTCGCATATCTGTCCGAGACCTTCCCAGAGTGGAACCCGGCTTCGGACGACGTCTACCGCTTCATGATGGCCGTTCGCAGAAAGATTCGCAAATAACTGATGGAAGGGAAGTTGTACATAGTCCCCACCCCTGTCGGGAACCTGGAAGACATGACCTTCCGGGCAGTCCGCGTGCTCCGCGAGGCCGACCTTATCCTCGCCGAAGACACACGCACCAGCTCGGTCCTGCTCCGCCACTACGACATCCACGGCAAGGTGCTCTCCCACCACAAGTTCAACGAACACCAGACCGCCGGCTTGATACGTGAGCGGCTGCTCGCAGGGGAGACCGTAGCGCTAGTCAGCGACGCCGGCACTCCGGGCATCTCCGACCCGGGATTCCTGCTCGCCCGCACCTGTGTCGAAGCCGGCATCGAGGTCGAAACCCTTCCCGGTGCAACTGCCTGCATCCCCGCCATAGTATCGTCCGGCCTGCCATGCGACCGATTCTGCTTCGAAGGCTTCCTGCCGGTGAAAAAGGGCCGCCAGACCATGCTGAAAGCCCTTGCGTCCGAGCCCCGGACCATGGTATTCTACGAGTCTCCGTTCCGTCTGGTGCGGACCCTTAACGAAATGGCCGGCTATTTCGGAGAAGACCGTCCCTGCTCCGTGGCAAGGGAAATCTCGAAGGTGCACGAGGAACACCGTCGGGGCACGCTGGCTGAAGTGGCCGCGTGGTTTGCCGCACATGAGCCGAAGGGCGAAATCGTCATTGTAGTGGGCGGAGCGCCCAAAAACCGTTTAACCGTGGAAAAGGGAGCCGACCTTTCCCATGAGCAAAGACCCTCAACCTAAGCAAGCGTCATCTTCCTTTATCATCGGGGCGATCGCCCTTGTCTTCCTTGCCATTGGCTACCAGACCGCCCTGCTCGTCCACAGGGCCGCAACCCTGCACATCGCATCTACCAGGGACAGGCCTGACACCGTCTATGTCATAGACCCCGCCACCGCTTCGCGCCTGATTGGCGACTCATACGACGACAGCGCTCCCCTGCCGGGGCCTCAGCGCCATCAGGGGCAACAGACGGTCGTCAAGCGCAATTCCGCCCACTCCGGCCCGGTGAGGCAGGTCCGCGAGCAGCAGGCGGAGCGGGAACGCAGCCGCGGAAAAGTGGAATCGTTCCGCTTCAATCCCAACACCGTCAGCGTCGAAGACCTCATCCGCCTGGGGTTCAGCCCCCGACAGGCCGAAGCGATCGACAACTACAGGTCCAAGGGCGGGAGATTCCGCCGCAAGGAGGATTTCGCCAAGTCATATGTGGTGGAAGACAGCGTCTACAGGCGTCTGGAGCCGTTCATCAACATTCCCCGCCTGGATATCAACCGGGCCGACTCCGCCGCTTTCGACGCGCTTCCCGGCATCGGAGGATACTATGCCGCAAAGATGGTCGCATATCGCCGCGAACTCCGGGGATATTCCTACCCGGAACAGTTGATGGACCTCTACCGTTTCGACAGGGAGAAATTCGACGGCCTGAAAGACCTTATCACAATAGGGCCCTCGGAGCCATATCCTTTGTGGTCGCTGCCCGAAGACTCTCTCAGCACCCACCCCTACATAAGCCGCCAGGCAGCACACGGCATAGTTCTTTTCCGGCAGCACAATCCTCCCGAAGCGTGTTCGGTCGAGGCGCTGGCAAACGCCGGCATCCTCAGCCCCGAAGACGCCTCGCGCCTGTCCCGCTGCCGCATCGCGCCGCCATAGGGCACAAAAAAGGCGGCTGAAACATTCAGTCGCCTTTTTTCAGGGGATTGCGGTCGCTACAGACCGGTGTTTTCCTCGAGCTTGTCCTGGACCTGGTCGCGATGGGCGTCGGCCTGGTCGGCGGCCTTGTTGGCGGCGTCGACTGCTGCGGCTGCAGCGGCCTCGGCTTCAGCCTGTTTCTTTTCGGCCTCGAGAAGCTTCTGGCTGTCCTTCAGGTCTTTCTTGGTAGCGTTGAGCTCTTTCTTGGCCATTTGGGCGTCCTTCTTGCTGGCCTTAATCGTGGCCTGGTTTTCCTTGATGATCTTCTGCTCTTCCTTGATATATTTCTCACGCTGCTTGACGAGGGCCTGATCGCTCTTTACCTGGCCTTCCAGAAGCTTGATTTCATCCTTCATGGACTTGAGCTGCTCCTTGTCGACTTTGTCCAGACGGCCGTCGAGCTTGAGGGATTTCTCCTGGAGCTTGAGCGCCTCTTTCTTGAGCTTGATAGCGTCGGTCTGCTGCTTCAGGGAGCTCTTCAGGGTCTTGATTTCCTGCTTGTTCTTTTCGATGTTGCGCTTGCTTTTCTCGATGTTGCCTTGAGCGTCACGAACGGTCTTGTTGGTCTTGCGGGCCTGTTCGTTGCTGATACGCGTGGCTTTGGCGACAGCGTCACGGTTGGCCTGGACGGCATCTTCAGTGGTGTTCTGCGCAAAGGCGAAGCCGCTTGCCGCAAACGCAGCGAGCGCGACTGTCAGGATGTGTTTGAATTTCATATCGCGTTTTCAATTTGGTTTCCGGCCATAAAGTTACAATAATTATGCTAAAATGCAAAACCTCACTTCGCCACGTATGGGCGCAAGCCGCCACAGAGTAGGATGCGCCATTTTGCGATTCTGCATTTAATTCAATATATTTGCACCTTGAAATTCCGCGCCGCGGTGCGGAAAGCTACAACAAAACCAAAACCACAAATTATGTCCAATTACTTCTATGACATGCTCCCGGCCGATGAACTGGCCCGCCTTCAGTACATCCCGACCGTCGGAGAGTTTGTTGAATGGATCGAAAAGCAGTATGCGGATTCTCCCGCTCTCTCGGATCTGACAAACACCATCACCTACAAGGAATTCTGTGACCGTATCGCCCGCCGTCGCGCCTTCATCGAGAGTCTCGGCCTTCCCAAGGGTGCCCACATCGCCATTTTCGACCGCAATAGCCAGGACGCCATCGAGCTGTTCTATGCCATTATGTCTGCCGGTTACGTGGCTATGGTCTTTCCGGCCGGCCTGCCGGAAATGGCAGTCGTCGGTTCCTGCATGAAATTTGACATCCAGGCTATCTTCGTCCGCGAAGAGTTCATGCCCCTGACCCAGAAACTCCAGGGCGTCAAGGTCCTTCCCGCCGGCAGCATCGCCGAGGAAAAGGCCCCCGTCACGAAAGTCGACCCCGACAGCCCCGCTGCAATCTTCTTCACCGGCGGCACCACCGGTTCCCCCAAGGGCGCCGTCCTGACCCATCGCGCCTACATGCGCGGCGGCTACAACGCCATCTTCAAGCCCGGCAAGGTGATCGGCGTCCACCGCTACATCGCCCTGCTGCCCCTGAGCCACGTGTTCGGCAGCATCGCCGGCCTGACCGGATGCTTCTACACCGGCAACCTGATGTTCACCTGCGAGGACATGAAGGCCACCATCGGCAAGCTGCCCGTCATCAAGCCGACCATCCTCGTCATCGTCCCCGGCATCTGCGACATCCTCTCCGGACTCGTCAAGATGTATGGTCCGCAGTTCCTCGGCGGCCAGCTCCGCATGATCATCTCCGGCGCCGCCAACGTGCCTCCGCGCCTTGTGGACATCTTCTCCAAGCTCGGTGTCGAGTTCTGCTTCGGCTACGGACTGACCGAAACCGCCAACCTGACCTCCGCCAACGCCGACGCCGTCACCCACCCCACTTCCATCGGCAAGATCTATCCCGGCCAGGAAGCCAAGATCGTGGACGGCGAACTGTGGGTAAAGGGAGACAACCTCTTCTCCGGCTACTACAAAGACCCTGTCCGCACCGCCGAAGCCCTCACCGAGGACGGCTGGCTGCGCACCGGCGACCTCTGCCATTTCGACGAAGACGGTTTCCTCTACATCACCGGCCGCATCAAGAACCTCATCATCCTCGCCAACGGCGAAAACGTCAGCCCTGAGAGCCTCGAGGAGCCCTTCTATGCCGATCCTTGCGTCCGCGACGCCATGGTCAAGGAAGACGACCTGAACGGTTCGCGGGTCATCGCAATCGAGATCCTGCCCTTCATGCCGGCCTTCGACGGCAAGGATTTCTCCGAGATCCAGGCCTATATGAACGCCCTTGTCGACAAGGTCAACGCCACGCTGCCCAGCACCCACAGAATCGTCAAGGTTACCGTGCGCACTGAAGATTTCAAGCGCACCGGCAGCATGAAAGTCGCCCGTGTATGATGAGCCGCGAAGAAGTTTTTGAAGGCCTCAAGGAGGTCCTCCATATCATCCGCCCCAACACCGACCTTTCCAAGGTTTCCCCCGAAACCGAGCTGGTCAGGGAGCTCGGCATCGACTCCCTGTCGATGATGCTCCTCTCGCTGGCGGTTGAAGAAAAGTTCAAATTCCGCTTCCCCGACGGCCAGGCTCCTTTCCGCACTGCCGGCGAGGTATGTGACTTTGTTGTAAAAGCAATTGATAAACAGTAAAATGGAAAAACTTAACAAACCTGCCATCCTCGTCGTTGACATGCTCAACGACTTTGTGACCGGTGCGATCGGCTGCGACCGTGCCCGTGCCATTGTCCCCGCGACGGCCCGTCTTCTTGATGCCGCCCGTGCCGCAGGCGTTCCAGTCATCTACTGCAACGACGCCCACATTCCCGGCATCGACCGCGAACTCCAGATCTGGGGCGACCACGCCATTGTCGGCACCCCCGGAGCCGAAGTCATCCCCGAGCTCACGCCCCACAAGGAAGACTTCGTCGTTCCCAAGCGCCGCTACAGCGGTTTCTTCCAGACCGACCTCGACATTCTCCTGAAGGAACTCGGCGTCAAGACCGTCATCATGACCGGCCTCCACGCCCACATGTGCGTCCGCCACACCTCTGCCGATGCCTATTGCCTCGGATACGACGTGGTGGCTGCCAAAGAGTGCACCGATTCCTTCACCCAGGAAGACTACGAATACGGCCTGGCCTACCTCAAGACCTGCTACGGCGCCGACGCCTACACGAACGAAGAGCTCATCGCAGCGTTCTAGGCAGCGCAGGACATCAAAAAAACCGCAAGTTTCGCTTGCGGTTTTTTTTGTGCTCCCTTAGGGGCTCGAACCCTAGACACCCTGATTAAGAGTCAGGTGCTCTACCAACTGAGCTAAGGAAGCAATATTTC
>ONKE01000065.1 GCA_900318355.1 uncultured Bacteroidales bacterium | reverse complement strand
GACGTAGTTGATGTGCTGCTCGCCCATACCGGAAAGGATGGTCTGGCGGAGTTCCTTGGAGTATTCCACGCCGATGGTGGGATCCTGTGCGGCGATCTTGTTGAGGGCGTCGCCGACCTTGGCCTCGTCGTTCTTGTCGAGGGCCTTGACGGCGCAGCGGTACTTGGCGTCGGGGAAGACCATGTGGGCGATGGCGTCCTGACCTGCGACGGCCAGGGTGACGTCGGTCTTGCCGTTCTTGAGCTTCATGACGCAGCCGATGTCGCCGGCGCTCAGGCTGGTGACCTTCTCCTTCTTGGCGCCCGCGACGGCGTAGATAGCGGAGAGACGCTCGCCGTTGCCGGTTTCAGGGTTGACGAGGTCGGCACCTTCGTTCAGGGTACCGCTCATCACCTTGAAGTAAGACACGTCGCCGAGGTGCTGCTCGACGCTGGTCTTGAAGATGAAAATGCTCACGGGGCCGTCGGACAGGCAAGGCACGTCGCCGCCTTCGACAGTCTTGGCAACCTTGCCCTGAGGGCTGGGGGCCACGTTGACGATGAACTCCATGAGGCGACGGGTGCCGACATTGTTCTTAGGGGCTACGCAAAATACGGGAATGGTCTCGCAGGCTGCGAGGCCGGCGGCGAGGCCCTTGCGGATTTCGTCGGTGGTGAGCTCCATGGTGTCGAAGAACTTCTCCATCAGCTCGTCGGAACCTTCGGCGGCCTTTTCCATAAGCTCGGCGCGGAGGCTTTCAGCTTCGTCGGCGTATGCGGCGGGAATGTCCTTCTCGTTGCCGGCGAGGTCGTAGAATTTCATCGTTATGACATCCACGATGCCTTCCAGGCCCGTTCCGGCTCCTACGGGGAACTGGCAGAGGACGGCCTTCTTGCCGAACTCCTCGCTGATGGCGGCGCGAACGCCGTCCCAGTTGGCCTTTTCGTGGTCGAGCTGACCCACTGCGATAATCATGGGGATTCCGTACTGGTCGGCATAGCGGGAGAAGATGGAGGTACCTACTTCCACGCCTGCAGTGCCGTTCATCACCATCACGGCAGAGTCGACAACCTTGAATGCCGAAAGGGCGCCGCCGCTGAAATCGTCGGAACCGGGGCAGTCGATGAAGTTGATCTTGCAGCCGCCGAACTCGGCGTAGAGAGGGGTGGCGTTGATGGACTTCTGGTTGGTCTGCTCGAATTCGGTGTTGTCGGAGACGGTGTTTTTGCCTTCAACCGTACCGCGGCGGTCGATCACCTTGCCTTCGAAGAGCATCGCTTCCGCGAGCGTGGTCTTGCCGGCGCGAGTGGCACCGATCAGGGCGACGTTGCGGATGTCTTTTGTTGCGTAAGATTTCATCTTGTCTGTGCGTTATTTTATGTGAATAATTTGCATATTCCGGGTAGCCTGCAAATTTATTGATTTTTTAACGCATTCACAAGCATTTGCCGCCATATTTCCGCAAAAGTCGCGCTGGTTCCATTTTGCGGAGCGTGCGGAGGACAGCGCGCCCGCTATAGCCCAGTTCGTCCCGCAGGCGGGCGTCGAGCGCCTTCTCGTCTGCGCCCAGCCAGGAGCACAGCAGGGGGAAGGTCACGTACGGGTCGAGGTATAGTCTTTCTTCGAAGACCAGCGAGCAGAAGCGCTCGAAATGTGCATCGTTTTCCATCTCTTTTGCCGTTTTTCCGGATGCAAAGCTGGATAATCCGAAGCGAAAAAACAAGCGGAAGTGACCGTTTTGATACCCGGACTGACTCATTTTTGTACGAATCAGGTCGAAATTTACGAATTGAATCATGATTTGCGCATAATATCGCATCAGTGAGTATAAAATAGTGTCATCCAATACCGAACCGCTGCTATATTTTTGTAAGCACAAAACATCTGTGCTATGGACGACAACTCTATCAAGGGCAACATCAGCGCCCTCAGGGAGGAAAGCGACATCTCCCAGACCGAGATGGCAATCCGACTCGGAATTGACCGCAACACCTACAGGAAAATCGAAAGGGGCGAGACCCGCATCCTCAACGGACGGGTTGCCGATATCGCGCGCGAACTGGGAGTCAGCACCGAGAAACTGGTGCTCGGATACGACCCTGCCGTTCCCGGTCCCGACAGCCGCCTGGAAGACTGCCGCGAGGCGTTCCGGCAGCGGGAGCAGGCGCTTGTTGAAAACTATGAACACAAGATCGAGGAACTCCGGCGGGAAATCCGCGGCCTGAGGGAACTGAGCGACACCCTGAAGGAACAGATCAAAGACAAAAACGCCATTATCAGTTTCCTGCGCGGGCAGAAGTCCGATAATGGCTGAAAAAAACCTTAAACAGTCTGTCAATCAGTTTCCGGGCTGTCCGGAACGTATTCCAGCAAGTCCCCCGGCTGACAGTCGAGCGCCTGGCAGAGGGCGTTTAGCGTAGTAAGGCGCAAGGCCTTGGCTTTTCCGGTCTTGAGTATGGACAGGTTGGCCTCCGTGATGCCGGTCCGCTGGGCCAGCTCACGGGAGGTCATCCTGCGGAGAATCAATTTGTCTATATTGATTACAATAGCCATAAAGACTTATTTTTCAGCGGGCTGCTCTTCCGGCTTGGCTTTGCCGAGATAGGAAGGGAGTTCCATGCCGGCCATCTTGAAGAGTTCCTCCAGCGGCGGAACCGACTTCATCATTCCGGAGATGAAATTGGACGTGGCGGTCTTGCCGTCGGCGCCGTTGCCGGTGTCCCAGACGGTCACCTTGTCGATATTGATGCCCTTGACGGCCTCGACCTGGGTCTTGACCAGTTCGGGCAGCTTGTCGGCGATCATCATCAGGACAGCCTTCTGGGCATCGCCCTGGGCCGCTCCGACCAGCTGGTTGAAACCGTCGGCCTGCTTGGAGAGGATTTCGAGGATACCGCGTGCCTGTGCGTCCATCTTGGCGTAGATGGCGTCAGCCTCACCCTTTGCCATGCGGCGGACCTTTTCGGCCTCGGCCTCGGCGTCGATGATGGCTTTTTCCTTCTCGATCTGGGCGGGAACGACGATGTTGGCCTGCTGAGTGGCCTTTTCGCGCTCGGCGCGGGCAAGTTCGGCGTCACGCTCGCTCTTGTAGGCCTCTTCGAGGGCCTTCGCGGCCTGGACCTTCTCGGCGGCAACTGCAACGCGGGCTGCCTCGGCCTCCTTTTCGCGGCGTGCCGCGTCGGAATTGGCGATTGCAATCTTGGAGTTGTTTTCACCTTCGACCGCAAGGGCGTTGGCTTCCGCCGTCTTGATACGGGTGTCGCGGGTGGTTTCGGCGATACGGATGTCCTTGTCCCTGTCGGCTTCGGCCTTGCCGATTTCACCGTGACGGTTCTGCTCGGCGACGCTCTTCTTGGCGTCGTTGATGGCCTTGGCGGCGGCTTCCTTACCGAGAGCCTCGATGTAGCCGGACTCGTCGCGGATGTCGGTGACGTTGACGTTGATGAGTTTGAGGCCTATCTTGCGGAGCTCGGCTTCGACGTTGGCGCTGACGTTGGCCAGGAACTTGTCGCGGTCGGCGTTGATCTCCTCGATGTCCATCGTGGCGATGACAAGACGCAGCTGGCCGAAGAGGATATCGGTGGCGATGGACTGGATGTTGTCAATAGACAGACCAAGGAGGCGTTCAGCGGCGTTGGTCATGCTGTCGGGCTCGGTGGAAATACCGACGGTGAAACGGCAGGGGACGTCAACGCGGATATTCTGGCGCGACAGGGCGTTGGTCAGGTTGCACTCGATGGAAATCGGGGTCAGGTCGAGGAAGGCGTAGTCCTGGAAGACGGGCCATATGAAGGCGGCGCCTCCGTGGATACATTTTGCGGACGAACTGCGGCCGGTCTTACCGTAGATGACGAGGATCTTGTCGGAAGGGCAGCGGCGATAGCGCCTCAGGATGGCCGCCAGGGTGACAAACGCCACCGCAATGACGATGATGATCAAGGAGATGGTTTTCATACGATGAGGGAATTAAGTTCTTCTACGATAAGGGTGTTGCCGTCGAGGACCTCGGTCACGCGGATGGCGGTGCCGGTCTTGATGGCGTCGCCGTCGGTCATGGCTTCGTATTCGCGCACGGAGTCGTTGATGGTTATCTGGACCTTGCCGTTGCCGCTGCGGGCGGCGGGGATCGAGAGATAAACCTTGCCCTGGCAGCCCACGGCGCTCTTGTTGAGGTCGATGTTGCCGGACTGCTGCATGCTGCCGAGCCACTTGAAAATGTAGATTACAAGCGTCACGAGGGCGAGGCCGACGATCACCGACACGAACAGGCGCCAGCCGAGGGCGGGGATGCTGTCTTCCAGGAGGATGGCAGCCCAGCCGAAGCCGAGGAAGAAGTTGACGAAGTTGCGGAAGGTCAGCAGGTTCATGCCGGCGTCGCCGAACGTTGCGTCACCCGAACCGACGGACGTGTCGAAGTCGGTGTCGAGACCGCCCGCATCGATGTCGGAATCGGCGTCAGCGCCCAGGAAGGTCATTATCGTCTGGACGACAAAGATAAGGGAGGCGACCAGGGTAATGCCCCAGAGCACCTTCATACCCAACGATAGGGAAGTCCACCATGCAGTAATCATAATGCGTAAGTTTAGGATTTCACCCGCAAATATAATAAAGAATTATCGAAAAACAATAATTATTTTTCGAAATTTTCTATTTTTTTCCGTAGAACCAGGCTTTCTGCGCCTTTTTCACGGCCGCGATGACGAGCGGCTCCATGACGGAATAGCCCGCAGGGGTGGGATGGACCCCGTCGAAGGAATATTCCTCGGGGATGCCTCCGTCCTTGGCAAGGACGGTATGGTAGTCGATGTAGATCCACTTGTGGTCGGCGGCAAGCTGGCGGATGCGCTCGTTGAGGGCGGCTATCTTCTCGATGCTGTCGGTGATTGCCGGGCGCCAGCGGAAACCGGCCGCAGGAAGCACTGAGGTCAGGATGGGACGGATGCCGTTGGACTGGGCCAGACGCGCCATGGCCTCGATGCTGCGGAAGGTCAGCTCGGGATTGTAGG
The DNA here is from genome assembly GCA_900318355.1 of uncultured Bacteroidales bacterium. GTDB lineage: Bacteria > Bacteroidota > Bacteroidia > Bacteroidales > UBA932 > Cryptobacteroides. Next base: position 63,928 of record ONKE01000065.1, on the reverse strand, counting down.
TGCCCTGGTTTTCAGCGATGTCGTTGGTGCCGGCGTTGATGACGACGACCTTCGGGTGGAGGGAAACGACGTCCTGCATGAAGCGGGCGAGCATCTGGGTCGAAACCTGACCGCTGATGCCGCGGCCGATGTAGCCGGTGGTGGAGAAGAAATCCGGCCTGGCGGCAGGCCATCCGTCGGTGATGGAGTCGCCGATAAGGACAACCTTGACCGGCTGGGTGAGCTGGGCGTTAGCCTGGGCATAACGGTTGACTCCGGGCCAGTCCTGGGCCCGGGCGGGCAGCAGCATGGCCGCTGCCATGAGGATGAGAATTAAGCGTTTCATATCCGCAAAAATAACAAATCTTCACGCCGATAGCAACCCTTCGCGGAAAAATCGTATCTTTGTTCCCGCCGTCCGTTATCCCTGGGCGGAAGGAACATGATTTTCACTATGAAAAAAGTCTTTCTCATCGCCGCAACGGCTGTTATAGTCCTGGCCTGCAACCCGCAGCGAAGGCTTGCCCGCACCATTCTCGAAGACTCGAGGTTCGACCGCGTCGACTCCATGGCCCGCGCCCTCCTGGCGACCGGATTCAATGCCGGCGCAGTGTACAACCAGGTCTGGTGCCGCGACCTCAACACCTTCATCGAAACCTCTTGCGACGTGCTGCCTCAAGCGCTTATCCGCGAGAATATCCTGCGCTTCTACGCCTTCCAGCAGCCCAACGGCGAAATGGTGGACGGAGTGGTCGAGGAAGACAAGCCGCGCCTCGAGAAATTCGTCTATTACTCCGACCTTGCACCCGGCTACACCGGCCATAAAAACACGGTCGAGACGGACCAGGAATCTTCGCTTATCCTTCTGACGGCCAAGTATATACGCAAGACGGGCGACCGTTCCGTCCTCGAAGAGACCGTCGGCGGCAAGACCGTCCTTGAGCGCATGGAAGGCATGGTGGGGTTCATCCTGAACGAGCGCTTCAGCGACGACTACGGTCTGGTGACAGGCGCCACGACCGTCGACTGGGGCGACGTACAGCCCGGCCCCGGCAACATTGTCCGCATCGACGAATATACTAAGTGGTGCATAGACATTTACGACAACGCCCTTTTCCTCCAGGCGCTGGACGCCCTGGACGGACTGCTGCCCGAACCGAAATACCGGACACTGCGCGAGAGTATCGCCGCCAACGTGCGTAAGCACCTGTGGGACAGCGACAACCAGAAGTTCATCCCGCACATCTACCTGGACGGTTCCCCCTTCCCGGACGACTTCGACGAAAACGCCATCTGCTACCACGGAGGCACCGCCGTCGCCATCGAGGCCGGCTTGCTCTCCCGCGAGGAGATTGCCGCCGTCAACCTCCGCATGCTCCGCGACGTGGAGGAATCAGGGATGGCCACGATAGGCCTTACCGTCTATCCTCCCTACCCCGAGGGACTGTTCCAAGAGCCCTGCCGCCGTCCCTACAACTACCAGAACGGCGGCGACTGGACATGGTTCGGAGCCCGTATGATCCGCCAGCTGGTGCGCTACGGCTTTGTTCGGGAGGCGTATGATGAGTTCTCGCCCATGATCGACCGCGTGCTGGAAAACAATGGCTTTTACGAATGGTACGGCCCTTGCAATAAGCCCAACGGCTCAGGCACTTACCGGGGCGAAGCCGGCGTAATCGTTTCGGCCATCGAAGCCCTTAGGGCATGGGCCGCTGAAAATGCAAATTAATTTATTGTTTATGAAAAAGTTACTTATCCTCCTCGCCGGAGTTTTCACCGCGCTGGCCGCCTTCGCCCAGACCCCTGACGAAATCATCGCCCGGATGGAACAGGCGATGGACGGGCACGAGAACGACGGAATGGCCATGACCATGGACATGAAAATCCCCATTCTCGGAACTTTCAGCACCCGCAGCTACATGCTCGGAGACAAACTCCGCATCGAAGGCAAAATGATGAACAGGACCATCGTTTCCTTTATCGATGGCACTACTGTCTGGGACATCGACGACGAGAAGAAAGAGGTGATTATCAAGACCAAGGAAAAGAAGGAAGAGCCTTCAGAATCCGAAAAGAACGCGGAGATGTTCACCGGAATCACCGAAGGCTACGACGTCTCAATCACGAGCGAAACCGCCGTGGTATGGAACATTGTCTGCAAAAAGTCCAAGAGCAACACCGTCAAGGACGACCCCAAGACCATGAACCTTACCATCCGCAAGAAAGACTATATTCCCGTAAGCCTCAGCGCCAAGATGTCCGGAGTGACCGTTACGATACGCGACCTCGTCTACGGCATCAAGGACTCCCAGGTCACCTTCAACGCCTCCAACTACCCCGGCTACACCATCAAGGACGAAAGGTAGCCTCTACCACGTCCCACTCCCGAGATTAAGACTTGCCGGATCCACTCTGAAAGGAGCGGGTCCGGCAAATGAAATACTTGGAGTGTTTGTTACGACAGAAGGCGGGCGCCGTCGGAAATGACGACGTCATAGACCTTCGGCTCGTGGCCGAACTTGGCGGCGAACTGCTCCTTGGCGGCTGATACGAAGCCGTCGTAGAGCTCGTCTTTGACCAGGTTGATGGTGCAGCCGCCGAAGCCGCCGCCCATGACGCGGGAGCCGGTGACATCCATCTTACGGGCGAGTTTGTTGAGGAAGTCGAGCTCTTCGCAGCTTACTTCGTACAGACGGCTCAGGCCGAAATGGGTCTGGTACATCATCTCGCCGACGGTCTCGTAGTCGCCTCTCTCCAGGGCGTCGCACACGTCGAGGACCCTCTGGACCTCGCCGATAACGTATTCGGCGCGGAGGAAGTCTTCCTCGGGAATTTCGCTGCGGACTTCGTCGAGCCATACGCGTTTGGCGTCGGAGAGGAACTCGACCTCAGGATGGTTCTTGCGAATGGCGGCTGCGGCGTTCTCGCAGGAGGCGCGGCGCTTGTTGTAGGCGCTCGAGGCGAGCTCGTGCTTTACGCAGGAGTCGATTAGGACGAGCTTATAGCCCTTAGGGTCGAAGGGGAAATACTTGTATTCCAGGGTCTTGCAGTTAAGACGGATGAGGCTTCCCTTCTTTCCGAACACGGATGCGAACTGATCCATGATGCCGCACTTGACTCCGCAGTAGTTATGTTCGGTGCTCTGGCCGATCTTAGCCAGCTCGAACTTGTCTATACCATTGGAGAACAAATAGTTGATAGCAAATGCAAATGTGCTTTCCAAAGCAGCGGAAGAAGAAAGTCCGGCGCCGAGCGGAACGTCGCCCGCGAACACGGTGTCAAAACCTTCGACCTTGCCGCCGCGCTTTGCCGTCTCGCGGCAGACGCCGAATATATAGCGGGCCCAGGCCTGCTGCGGGACGTCTTCCTCGCCGAGGCCGAACTCTACGTATTCATCGTAATCGAGGGAATATGCATGGACTCGTCCGGTGCCGTTAAGCTTGATCTCGGCGATTATGCCGCAGTCGATAGCGCCGGGGAACACGTAACCTCCGTTGTAGTCGGTGTGTTCGCCGATCAGGTTGATGCGCCCTGCGGAGGCAAACAGCTGGCCGCCTTCGCCGAAAAGGGTACGGAACTTGTCCTGGATTCTGGCTTTCATATCCATAGTGGTTTTGTTTTAATGTACTTCTGCAAAGATAACAAATCTTACTTGAATTTCCGAGCACGGGCAATATTGAATGTCAGCAGCACCGGCAAATGGTCGGAAACGCCGCCGCTGTAACGCGGCCCCACGTAGGTGCGAAGAGGCTTTTCGCCCGCGTGGGTGTTGTCCCGGACCGTCAGGAAGGGGATTCGGATAATCTTCATCGCCGGATCTACGACCGAAGGGACGGCAAGCGCGATGTCGATAAGTTCCCATTTTCCCTGGTACCGGATTGTGCCCTCGCCGCGTTTTGCAAGAGGCAGCGCAAGGTTGACAAACGGCGGAGCGGCGACGGGTGCGGCCTCGGTATCAAGGCCGCGCCCTTCCGGCGGAGCGGCTATCTGCGCAAGCAACTGATTGTCAGGAGTATCGTTAAAATCCCCAATAGCAACGACCGTGCGCTCGCCAGATCTCCACAGAGAGTCTTTGACGCTCCGGAGAGCGTCGAGCGCAGCCTTGCGCCGCCAGTCGCTGTCTCCCCCGCCAAACTTCGACGGGTGGTGATTGACAAGGACCGTTACGGCTTCGCGGACTTCCGCCGCCGCGCCTTGCCGCATCTGGAGCTGGACCAGAAGAATGTCCCTGGTGGCGAGGTCGCGCCCCGGAGGCGGCCGGACCGGAACCGCCGTTTCGTAAAGAAGGTCGAAGACGGACTGGCGGTAAAGCAGCGCCACGTCGATGCCGCGCCTGTCGGGGCTGTCGTGGTGGACAATCGCATAGTCGTATTTGCGAAGGCTTGTCTCGGAAAGTAAACGCTTGAGTACAAACTTGTTTTCCACCTCGGCGAGAGCGATTATGTCGGGCATACCCAACTTGCTTCCATCTTCGCAAAGAGGCTGATCCGACATCCACAGTATAGCCTTGGCAACGGAGTTGCACTTGGCCAGGAAGCGTTTTTTCGTCCAATGGCGCGCGCCGCGGGCCGAGAACTCCCGGTCGGAGTCCGACGTTCCGCCGTCGAAATAGTCAAAGAAGTTTTCCAGATTCCAAAACAGAATCCGTATCGGCTCCGGCTCGGCGACCAGGAGTAGCAGCATTATGATGAAAGCCGTCAACATGACGGCGCAAGAAAGGCATTCTTTTCGTCAAAAACGACCGGATTCGTACATTTTTGGGACGGATTCGTATTTTCTTTCAAGGCGAACGGCGGATTTTAAGTATCTTTGCATTGCAATAGAAAGAAAAAGACCATGTCACTTAAATGCGGAATCGTGGGACTGCCCAACGTCGGAAAGTCCACTTTGTTCAACTGCATCAGCTCCGGGAAGGCCCAGAGCGCCAATTTCCCTTTCTGCACCATTGAGCCCAATCTTGGCTCGACCAACGTGCCCGATCGCAGGCTGGAGGTGCTCTCCGATATGTGCAAGCCCAAGCGCACCGTCCCGGCCACGGTTGATATCGTCGATATCGCCGGCCTGGTCCGCGGGGCGAGCAAGGGTGAAGGTCTTGGCAATCAGTTCCTTGCCAATATCCGCGAAACCGACGCCATACTCCATGTCCTCCGTTGTTTCGACGACGGCAACATCGTCCACGTCGACGGCAGCGTAGACCCCGTCCGCGACAAGGAAGTAGTCGACGCCGAGCTCCAGATCAAAGACCTGGAAACGGTCCAGAACAGGCTCGCGAAGGTCCAGAAGCAGGCCAAGGTCGGAGGCGACAAGGACGCGAAAAAGTTGGTCGACATCCTCGAGCGCTACCAGGAAGCCTTGCTCCAGGGCAAGTCCTGCCGCACCGTGGAACTCCTCAACGAAGAGGAAGAAGCGCTCGCCAAGGATCTATATCTCCTTACCAACAAGCCGGTAATGTACGTCTGCAACGTAGACGAAGCCTCGGCCGCACATGGCAACGCCTATGTCGACGCCGTCCGTGAAGCCACCCGCGACGAACACGCGGAAATCCTCGTCATCGCCGCCAAAACAGAGTCAGACATAGCTGAGATAGAAGAATACGAGGACAGGCAGATGTTCCTCGAAGAGCTCGGACTGAGCGAAAGCGGCGTTGTCCGGCTGATTCAGGGCGCCTACAAACTCCTCGGCCTCCAGACATTCTTCACCGCAGGTGCCGACGAGTGCCGCGCCTGGACCATCCACAAGGGCGACAAAGCCCCCAAGGCCGCCGGCGTCATCCACACCGACTTCGAGAAAGGCTTCATCCGCGCCGAGGTCATCAAATACGACGACTTCGTCCAATACGGAAGCGAGGCAGCCTGCCGCGCCGCAGGCCGTCTCGCCACTGAAGGAAAGGACTACATCGTCGCCGACGGCGACATAATGCACTTCCTATTTAACGTATAAGCAACTGTTCTACTTAACGATACACAAGGATTCGGAAACGTCCGAGTCCTTTTTTTCTTTCGACAGCACCTTCTTCAGAATATACAGGGAGCCGGCATCCTGATAACCCTCCGGGTAACTGGACGGCTCTACGAGCAGCCTGCATTCATACCCCTCCTCGAACTCGAATCCCTGAATGCCGCCATAATACCAGCCCCACTTGTCGTCCCCGCCTTTCTTGATGATATAGTTAGGGAACACCTCCGTAACAACTGTCTCTTCCGCCGGCACGGGCTTCATGGATGCAACCACGATTTCCTCCGTCCGGGCATCCTTCTTACACCCAAACGCAACAACGGCAAGCAGTGCCGCCAAAATAATTTTGATCTTCATTTTCATAGTCAGTTTCGTATTTCCTTTTTTAGATGCATTTCCCCAGGAAAATGTTGCAGCATTTCGATAATTGAAAGCGCATACTTGTAGGAAAAGGCGAGCGGAAACTGCAAGCCGCCCGGCCGCGGTGGGTGGGTAATACAAAAATGTCTGCCTAACCCGGCAGACATTTTTGTATAGGAGGTTGTGAGACCGGCGACTAATAGAAGCGGGCGCGGTTGTCTTTGACGTCGGCGTCCTGCATCATCGTGGGGATGATCATCTGGGCGCTGTAGCGGGACATCTGCTCGTCGCGGCTGCGGGCGTCGTCTTCGGTGAAGAAGGAGCCGGTTTCACGGCCGGTCACCTTGTAGACGTAGACACCGATGGAGCCGGCGACAGGGCCGCAGACCTTGCCTTCGGGGGCGACGCTGAGGGCACCGATGAACTTGGGATCGAGGCCCTGGGCACCCATGGAGGCGAAAGCTATATCGTTCTGGGTGCTGACGGTCGTGCCGAGCTTTTCGGCGATGGCCTGGAGGTCTTCGAGACCTTCGATGTCAGCTGCGATTTCGGCGGCCTTCTTGGCGGCGAGCTTCTCCTGATAGAGTTGCTGGCGAATCTGGCTGGCAACCTCGGAAATCTTGGCATAACCCTCCTTGTGGACGCCTTTGACGGTGGCGATGAAGAAGTAGTTGTTGTCGATGGTCTTGATGTCGGACACCTTGCCGGCCTTGTTTTCGAAAGCCCAACGGGTGATTTCCTTGGTGTTGTCGATGGAGCCGAGACGGTCGGAGCTCTCAAGCATCTTGTTGACCGGGTGGGAATAGACGCCGAGGGTGTCGACTGCCTTGCGATAGTTCTCATAGCTGCCTGCAGCGGCGGTTGCGAACTTGTTGGCCTTGGCGTAGAAGTCGTTGAAGGTCTCCTTGCTGGCGAGGGCTTCCTTCTCGAGGATGGCAACCTGCTTCTTGGCCACGGGGGCGGTCTTGCGGGTTACGAGGACGACATGGCTGCCGTACTGGGTGTTGAGGATGAAAGGCTTGCCGGTTTCGGCGGTCAGGACGCTCTCGAATCCGGGGATCATGTAGTTCTGGGTCATCCAGCCGATGCTGCCGAATTCACCGTCGGCCTGGGAGCCCTTGTCGGCGGAGTAGACTGCCGCGACGGAGGAGAAGTCGCCACCCTTACGGACAACGCCGAGGAGGCTGTCGGCCAGGTGGGCGGCATTTTCACCCTGAAGGAGAATGTGCTTTACATAAGCCGAATCGGGGATGTTTTTGCTATCCATGACCTTGGCAACATAGAACTTGTTGCCGCTGCCGGTGATGACGTCGGAGGCGCCGGCTTTGCCGCTCCATACGAAGTCTTCGACTGCAGGGGAAATGCTGCGGAGCTCGCCGGCCTTGTACCAGTAGTTGGAAAGGGCGCGGTCGGAGTTCTTGACCAGGAAGCTCTTCATGTTGTCGGTGGTGGCGAACTCGTCGTAGAGGCTGTTGACCTGGTCACGGGTGGCCTGGATGTCCTTTGCGGAAGGAACGACCTCGTACACGACATATTCGATGTCGCGGCTCTCGGCCTGCTCGTAGAACTTCTTGTGGGAGTTGTAGTAGTCCTTGATTTCCTTGTCGGAGACGACGATGGTGGTGTCGGTCTGGTAGCCGAAAGGAACCATTACGAATTCGACGTCGGTCGTGGTGTTGTTTTCCTCGACGGCCTTGCGGACAAGAAGCTTGCTGGGACGCTGGGTGAAGAGGCTGGAATACTTCTCGTAGTACTGCTGGTTCCTGATGGAATTCTGGAGGAAGTCCCAGTACATGCCGAGGCGGCCGGTCTCATCGGAGTCCATGTTCTGGATGAACTTCAGGAGCTGGTCTTTGGAGAACTGGCCGTCTTCGCCGAAGAACGCCGGGTTCTGGGCCACGAGCGGGGAGAGGTTGTCGCCGGAGGTCAGGTCGACGATCTCGTCGGAACCGACGTAAATACCTGCGTCATTGGCTTTTTTGACGAAAAGATAGCGATAGATAAGGTCCTGCCAGGCGGCGTCGCGGGTCTGGGCCTGCTGCTGGGCGCTCTGGGCGGAAGAGCCGGTCATGAGCTCGTTGATGGTGGACATCCGCTGGGCTTCGGCCTGGAAATCGGCGTAGGAAATTGCCTTGCCGTTGATTTCGCCTACGTCATACTTCGACGACATGGAGTTGAAGGCGGAAACGATTTCGCTCGGATCAATGATAAAGGACAACAGACCCAGGGCGATGATGATGGACGCAGCGATGCCGAACTTGACACGGATTTTTTCGAGTACTGCCATTGTATTTTAACTTTATAAATTTTCAAAAATGACTTTGGGGTGCAAAGATAGCAATTTTCGTTGATATTCTACCTTCGGACGGCCTTCTTTTTCAGCAGCGGGCCGATGAAATTGACCGAGTCCACGACCACTTCGGTTGTATCCTGAACCACAACGCCGTAGCTGTTGAAAGGACGCAGGATGATGGAATTGCGCGCCCTCTCGTCGGAACGCATGCCGTAGCCCTGCATGAACCCGTCGGGAGAATAGAGCCGGATGTAGCAGTCGGTGTATATTTCCTGGTTCTTGCGGTCCCAGTAGAGGGTGTCGGTCTCCATGGTCTCCTGCTTGACGATGTTGCGGACTACCACGTTGCCATAGGCCTTCCAGATTTCCCTGCCGCCGACTTTGGACGTTTCGTGGCTCGCCTCGTTGGAGCGTATGGTCGTTTCCAGGACGCCGTCCTCGACGTAGGAATAGACGTTTATACCCTCAGGAAACAACTCCACGGTGCAGGTGTCGCGTTCGTAGCGCTCCATCCGGCCGGTTACGACCCGCATCTCGAGACTGCCGTTTTTCGACTGGATCATGTACATGCTGTCGACGGCCTGAAGGGGAGTTTCGCTCAAGTCAAGGCTGTCCGCTTCCGAGAGGCGGACCTTGCACGAAAATACGACGAAAGCAACCGCGGTTGCGGTTGCCATCGTCTTCAGTATGCGGATATAAGGTATCAACTTATCTCTGTGTGCGGACCCTTGTGGTGGCGCGCATGCCACCGCAGGCGACAGTGTATGACTGTCCGTTGGTCAGGTCGTACATGAACGCATCCTCGGTCTTCGGGAAATAGACGCTGTACTGGGCGATCATGCGGTTGCATTCTTCGGCGAGGCTGGCGTCCTTTTCCTTGGCTTTCTGCATGTAGTCGCAGGCAACCCAGTAGGGAGAACGGCGGGCGATTTCGTCACCACCGCAAGTGGTTGTGCCCCAGATTGTTCCCATCAGGAAGTAGCACTTACCTTCGAAGGCGGGATCGAGTTCCATGGCGCGCTGTGCGGCAGCGTAGCCCTTGGAAGGCATTCCGTTCTTGACGCAGAAGGTGGCGAGTTCGTAGTTGTAGTTGGCTGCGGTCGCCTTCTCCAGGTCGGGATAGGAAATCGCCTCCTCAAGGTATTTGACGGCCGCTTCGGTGTTGTCGCGGACGTTGTTGAGCCTGTAGAGGAAATAGGCGCTCTGGGCGGACGGCTGCATGGTGTGCAGGGAAGTCGTGGCCTTGAGGTAGAGGTCGTTGTTGACGCAACCTTCGGTCGAAGACATCATCTTGACGATGTTCGTGACCAGGTCGATATCGTCCGGAGCGGCCTCGTAACGGGGGGTGAAGAGGGCGATGAGGTTGTCGCAGGAGGCAACCTTGCTGCCGATGAACAGGCCTTCCATGTCGGACTTGACACGATCGGTGATGTCGTTGCTCTCCATCTTCTCGACGAAGGCGATGTTGCGCTGGTAGGTGCTGATTACCTTTTCGGCGTCAACTTCGGCGTTTCCTTCCTGATAGAGTTCGATGGCGGAATTCAGGTCGAAAAGCAGGAGGTTGGCCTTGGTGTCGTCGCCAAGACGTCCGATGATGTCCTCGAGACCCTTAAAGATGGCCTCATTGTTGCCCTTGTAGTAGTTGCTGATATCGGTACCCTTGTTGTTGAGGGTGGTTACGGCGTACTTGGGATAGTACTCGGCACGGGTGTCGTGGAGAGTCATAAGGGTGTCGATCAGGGCCTGGCGATAGGCCTTGTTTGCGACATTCTTGTTGATAAGGCGGCGCACCAGCACGGTACCGTCGATGAATATACCCTGACGGGCCTGCGGAGGGCAGAGCTTGTAGGCCTTGCGCCAGTTGGGCAGGGCTTCGTCATAGTTCTTCTGCTTGTAGTATTCGGTATAATACGACAAGTATTTGATACATTCGGCACTGTCTGCTCCAAACTTGCCCTGGGCTTTTGCAGGGGATTGCCCGAGGAAGGTAAAGAGCGCCATTGCGGCAATGATAGCAATCTTTTTCATAGTCTGAACAATTTGTTTTATTCGTATTGGAACTTTCTGAACCAGATGTCATGCAGGCTGATGCCGATGTGGAACGTAAGGTATTGCTCGCGGATCATTCCGCCTGCGAGGCTGCCCCTCTGTCCCATGTCCACACCAACGGTCAGGCCGTTGTACAACTGGAACACAGGTATGGTAACTCCAAAAGTCAGGCCATAAGTATTAACCGGCTTCTGACCTATCTGGAAGTAGGATTGTTTGTAGTAAAGTCCGCCGCGGTAGGACCACCGGCGCATGCGGTAGCGGAGGTCGTTGCGGTTTGGAATGTATTCGAAACCGCCGCGGATGGTGTGGGCGATTCCGGAAGTGAACGAGGGACCGTCCTCGACTATGTTGGAGAAGCCCGCGGATGAATCAATTCGGGTGGAACGCCAGTCGGAGAAGGTGTAGTCGATCTCGGCGGACCAGTGTTCGGTCTGGCGGAGGGAGACGCCGACTCCGATTTCGGACGCGAGGCTGGCGCCGGGGGTGGCCACGACGTTGCGGACGGTGTCGACGACCGTTCCGAGGATGGCGTATTTGAAGTCATTGACGTTGCCGCGGAGGACCGTAGGGGTCTTGTAGGTGGCGCCGACGGTGAGGCGGGTCATGCCGATGGGCTGCTCGTATTGGACGCCGAAACGGCCGGCAAAGCCATTGAGGCTCATTTCGAAGCCGCTTTCCATGTCGCGGACCGAGGTGTCGAGGAAGTCGATGTCGGTGCTCTTTTCTATCTTGCCGAAATGGTAGACCATCTGGGCGCCGACGGAAATCCTCTTCCAGAAGGTGGCGCCTGCGCCGAAATACAGTTCATATAGGCCGCCTGTGCCTTCGGAGGAGTATTTGATGACTCCGGCGTTGGGGTCGATCTGGTTGTTGGAGAAGTTGTAGCCGAGGCTGCTGTAGGGCGCTATGCCGAACATCATCGCGGACTTGCGCCAGATGGGGACGCTGAGGGCGAAACTGTTGATGTTGAACATGTTCTTGGCCGAACGGAGGTCGCCCTGACGGTAGATGGAGTTGCTCTGGAAGAGGCTGATGTCCACCATGAAGGAGAGGGTGTCGCGCGCAGTGACGGCGGCCGGGTTGATGGTGTTGATATGACGGTGGTCGCGACCGGCGACGCCGACTCCGCCCATGGTCTTGGAATAAGCCGCGCCGGGGGACGAGAGGTCGCCGACTCCGAACACGCTGTAGGGGGAAAATGCGCTGTAGGTACCCTCCTGCGCGGAAAGGACATGCCCCGCCACAAGCAGGAGCACAATTGAAAGGAGGATGCTACTTATTCTTCTTGACATATTCGTCAGCTATGAGCGCTAATCCCATTAGCACAAGGTTACAAACTACAAATATCGAGTTTTTCATCCGTTTTGCAAAATAATTCGCATCGCCGCCCGTAAAGACGAGGATATTGTCGGGATGAAGACCGATGTAGCCTTCGATTTCAAATATGATGCCCGAAATGACGCCGGAGGTGATGCTCGTGGCGACGGACTGCCCCATCGGAGGCACTTCCTCGGGGATGTCGATAAGCGGCAGGGACCGGGAATAACGGTTGAGCGCCTTGAAACGGGTACGGCAACCAAGGGAGATGTTGCCGCCGGTCCACGAGCCGTCGGGGCCGGTGAAGTCGACGGTCAGCGTGGTGCCGAAGTCGACGACGGTGCAGCCTTTGCCGCGGAAAAGATAGCGGGCGGCCAGCACGGAAGCCGCACGGTCGTAGGTCAGATGAGTGGGAAGTCCCTTGTTGACAAGTGTTTCCGTGTGGGCGGAGTCGAGGATGAGGAGGTCGCCGCATGCGTCCCTGAACACGGCTTCGTCGGCGGCGGATATGCCGTAGACCGAGGAAACGACCATCACCTCGGGACGTTCCCTGGCCGTCAGCGAAAGGATGAAATCCCTCACTTTCTCCCCCTGGTAACGGAAGGTCTTTCCGAGAGTCATCTTCTCGGACCAGGAGGCTTTTACGGCAGTGTTGCCTATGTCTACTATCAGGTTGGCCATTTCTTAGCGCGCAAAGTGCAAAATTAGCAATTTTCTACAACTTCTTCAAAACCGACAGGGCTTTTGACGTAGAATCTATATGTCTGGAAATAACTCTCAGCCGTCCGTCGGTCTGCTTAAGTTCGAACAGATCCGGCGCATTGCTGACCGAGGCGAGAACCTTCGACCACACGTCGCTGCGGTAGTATTGCGACATGGGATTACTCACGAAGAAAGCTATCAGGATGCCGTTTTTGATGATTATCTTCTCGAAGCCGAGTTTCTCGCCCACGCGCCTTATGCGCACTACATCCATAAGGTTGGAAACTTCCTGTGGCAGGGGACCGAAACGGTCTTCGAGGCGCACCGCCATCTGATTTATGTCTTTCTCGCGGGACAGGGAGTCGAGTTCCTTGTAAATACGTATCTTCTCGGCAGTTACGTCGATGTAGGTGTCGGGGATGAGGGCGGGCTGGTCGGTCTCTATGGTGCAGTCTTCGACATATGTGCCGCTGACGTTGCGGGTGGTCAAGCCGGTTTCCACGCCGAGTTCCTCCATGGCCTCGGAGAGGATTTTCTGGTAGGTCTCGTAGCCCATGTCGGCGATGAATCCGCTCTGCTCGGCTCCGAGGAGGTTGCCGGCGCCGCGGATGTCCAGATCCTGCATCGCGATGTTGAAGCCGCTGCCCAGGTCGGAGAACTCCTCTATGGCCTTTAGGCGCCTGCGTGCGTCTTCGGTGATGCCGACCAGCGGGGGGACGACGAGGTAACAGAAGGCGCGGCGGTTGCTTCGTCCTACGCGTCCACGGAGCTGATGAAGGTCGCTGAGGCCGAAGTTCTGGGCCTGGTTTATTATTATGGTGTTGGCGTTGGGAATGTCCAGTCCGTTTTCGATGATGGTCGTGGAAAGGAGCATGTCGTAGTCCCCCTGCATGAAGTCCAACATTATGTTTTCCAGTTGTTTGGACTCCATCTGGCCATGGCCGACGCAGATTTTCATGTCGGGGACGAGGCGGTGGAGGATGTCGTAGATGGCGGGGAGTTCCTCGACGCGGTTATGGAGGAAGAACAGCTGGCCGCCGCGACGAAGTTCGTATTCTATGATGCCGCGGATTTCCTCCTCGTCGAAGAGGATTATTTCGGTCTGTATGGGGATACGGTTGGGCGGAGGCGTGCTGATTATGGAAAGGTCGCGGGCGCCCAGAAGGGAAAATTGCAGGGTGCGGGGGATAGGCGTGGCGGTGAGGGTGAGGGTGTCGACCGACATCTTCATCTGGCGGAGTTTCTCCTTGGCGCTGACGCCGAATTTCTGTTCCTCGTCTATCACCAGAAGGCCTAAATCCTTGAACTGGAAGTCTTTCCCGAGGATTTTATGGGTTCCGATGAGGATGTCTATCCTGCCTTCCGCGAGGCGCTTTTTGATATCCGAAACTTCCTTTGCCGTGCGAAGGCGGCTTACGTATTCAATGTTGCAGGGAAGGTTTTTCAGGCGGCCCTGGAACGTCTTGTAGTGTTGGAGTGCTAGGATGGTGGTAGGCACCAGCACGGCCACCTGTTTATTGTCGCAAACGGCCTTGAACGCCGCCCTGACGGCGATTTCAGTCTTTCCGAAGCCGACGTCGCCGCAAACCAGGCGGTCCATCGGGCTGCTGCTTTCCATGTCGCGCTTTACCGCCTCTATCGCAGTAATCTGGTCGGGGGTGTCCTCGTACATGAAGGAAGATTCGAGTTCTTCCTGGAGGTAGTTGTCGGGAGCGAAGGCGTGGCCGGGAGCCGCCTTGCGCTTGGCGTAAAGCTGGATGAGTTCCTTGGCTATGTCCTTTACCTTCGCCTTGGCGCTGGCCTTGAGCGTCTGCCAGGTCTTGGAGCCGAGCTTGTTGATCTTCGGAGGAACCGAATCCCTTGATTTGTAGCGGGATATCTTGTGAAGCGCATGGACGGAAACGAAGACTACGTCGCCGTCTTTGTACATGAGTTTCACCACTTCCTTGACTCGGTCCTTTTCGTCCTTGATGCGCACCAGGCCGCCGAAGATGCCGACGCCGTGGTCGATATGGACTATGTAGTCTCCTATATTGAAGGAAGACAGGTCGTTGAGGGTCAGCTGCTCGCTCTTTTCCACCGTCCGGCGAATCGCGACGCGGTGGAACCTGTCGAAAATTTCATGGTCGGAATAGTGGCAGGTGCGGGTTTCATGGTCGATGAAGCCCTTGTGGATGTTTTTTCCCGGAAGGAATTGAGGCTGAAGTCCTTCGTTCTGCGCGAAGATGGATTTCAAGCGGTCGAGCTGGGTCTGCTTCTCGCCGTATATATATACAGTATAGTTGCCTTCGATGCGCGAGCGGATATCTTCGGTCAGAAGTTCGAAATTCTTGTTGAAAACCGGCTGGGGCGATATCTTGAAGGTGACCGGGTCGACATCCGCGCCGATCGGCACTTCGAGGAACACGCGCCTGTATTTCGAGATTTCCTCGAAGACCGGCTGATCCTTGTACATGTCGGAGGAATCGAGCCAGACAAGGCTGCTTTCCGGCAGGATGTCCGAAATGCGGCCCGTTTCCTGCCCTTGACTAAGGTCTGGGACTATTTCGACGCTGTCCAAGGTTGATTTGGAGAGCTGGGTATTGCAGTCGAAGGAGGTTATTTTCTCAATCTCATTGCCCCAGAAGGATACGCGGTAAGGGTCGTTGTCGGCATATGAGAATATGTCTATCAGCGCCCCGCGGATGGCATACTGGCCCGGAGCGGAGACGAAATCGACGCGGGAGAATCCATTGTCAGCAAGGAGGCCGGATAGGGTTTCATAGTCGATTTCCTGCCCTTTGGACAGTTTTATTACCGATTTACGGATGTCTTCAGTCAGGGGAATTCCTTCGGAAATGGCTTCAGGGTAGGTTACTACGACGAGAAGTCCGCCGTCGTAATCGAGGATCTTACCTATTGCCGAAGTGCGCTGGACGCCGAGGGTCGACTTGTAGTTGCTTCGCTCGACATTGCGTCCGGAGGCCGGAAGGAAGAAGACCCTGTCGCCTTCGATGCAGTTGTAGAGGTCGGAAGCACAGTATTCCGCGTTCTCGCTGTCGGGGAGAACGACAAGGTGGAGTCCGCTCCGGGCGACCTGGCTGAGGACGAACCATCGGGCGGACAGGAACAGGCCGCTACAGAACGTTTCCCGCTGAAGGGAAATGTTCTGCTGCAGCCGCTCTGTCGATTTCGGGCTTATTTCCATATTGCCCGCAAAGATACGCAAATAACGGGGTATCTGCAAAGGGGCGATGCATGAAAATCCCCCTGTCCGCTAGCGCTGCATGATGCTGGCGGCCCGGTTCGCCCGGCTATTCTGCAGGGCGTTCATTTTGCCGAAATTCCACTTGAATCCAAGCAGAAAGTAGCGGCCCATGATCAGGCGGTAACTGTCCTCCTTATAGTCGGAAGCGTCGATATGGGAGAGATTGCGTGTCTGGCCCAGGATGTCGTGCGCCGTCAAGCTCAGGGTGAAGGCTCCGATGTTTTTCGACAGAGTCATGTCCCAGTGCCATTCCGGCAGGCCGTAGCCTTCGGCATAACCAAGGAAGAAGTTGTAGTTCAACTCCGTGCCTATTTCCCACTTGTGAGGCGTCCTGTACTGGCCGGCCAGCCCGGCGCGGTTTTCTGACGTGAAAACATTCCGGGAGCCTGGAAGGGTATAGGTCGCCAGGTTGAGGGCATTGGTGTAACCTACGGTCACAGACCACGGCCCCTTGTTATACTTGAGGTGGATCCGTTCGATGGAACCGAAAGAACGCGTCGTGTTCTCGGCAAAACCGCTTTCGCCGCTGTAGAACCGGCTGCCTGAGGCATCGCCCCAGAAAGCGTCCATCAGGGCCGTGTAGTCCATTTTCTCCCGGTCCAGCGGGGCCTGGGGCGTGACGGAATGATAGCTGGTGGAGGAGCGGAAAGAGCCCGACAGGTCGAGGGACAGGGTGAGGGATTTCTCCTTGTTGAGCGGGGTGTTGTAGCCAGCCCCGAGCCATACCTGCGCGGACGGCTTCCGGGAGTTGACCGGCACAGCGTACCGGATACCGTCCTTGTCATACCACATGGCCGACATCACCGGCCGGGTTGTCACAAGAGCGTTGACAGACAGGTTGAATGAGGCGAATTGTTTCGGGAAACCGATGCGCAACTGCCCGTATCCGCTGAATATGCCCTCAGGCTGAAGGTAGATGTTACCGGCTTTCAGGCGCGTCGGGTCGGAGATGTTCAAGGTCGGAAGCATGTTCTCGCGGGAGGGCGTGTTCTGGAAAGAATATAACGATACAAACATCATCGTCGTGTTTTTCGACCAGCTGAAATCTACCTCCGGACGCAGATGCCAGTCCCACTGCCCGGCGCCGGTGTCGGAGAGAACGCCGTAGGATTGGGAATACATGTGGTTCTGTACACCTTCCGCCGAGACGCTCGCCGAGATGCTTAAAGCGTCTTTCTCGTAGGCGGCACCGATGCCGTAGTTCTGGGCTATATAATTGTTGTCGGAAACCGAAGAGTAATAATCGTCCCGGCTTTCGTCGGCTTGGAAGGCCTCCCGCCGGCTTTGGCTATGATCGCTTCTGAAGGCAGCTGAAGCCATCAGCCTCCATTGCTCGCCGAGTGGTTCATAGTAAGTGAGATTGGCACTGACGGTATTCCTCGAGCGGTTCCGGTCGTAGTGGAGGTCCACCTTTTCCGGCGCAGCTGTTCCGCGCCAGGTCGACGAGCGGTCCCAACTCGTTCCGCCGGTCCCGTCGTGACTGTAACTGCCATAGGCGATAATGCTGCGGCGGGAATTGTTTCCGATTCCCTTATAACCGATGTTCCCGAAAACATTGAAGTTCCTGATGGTAAAATCGGATCCGTCGCGCTGGTCGGAGTGGTTGAGCATGGCTTCGCCGAGGAATGTGCGGGAGGTGCCGGCCGTCTCCGTCTGGGCCTGCGTCCACTGGTAGCCGGTCCGCACCGAGAAATTCAGGTTTCCCTCCTCCTTTTTAATCTCGAGGTTTGCTCCGGCATTGTGCGCCCGCTGGAAGGAATTGTTATCCGATTCCGAAAGGACGTCGCCGCCCTCCTGGAAAACGGTCCTGAGGGTTTTCCGGGCCGCATCGGTGTGTCGGAACTTGTAGCTGGTCGATGCGGCGGTCTCAATGCCCTTCAGGCGGGTCGTTGCCACGTTGGCGCCGGCTGTCGCCTGGGTCGAAAGGCCGGAAACGGACGGGACTTCCTCGGAATTGATATAGAAAGAACGGCTGTTGTCGGAGATGTTCAGCCCGTTGGCCAGCAAGGTGAGCTGGTCCTTGGGGTTGTAGGTGGATACGAGCGCATTGCCATTGAATAGGAAACCGCGGTTGTCCCGCAGCGGCTTGTCCTTGCCGTCCAGCGTGGTGCCGCCCTTGAGGCCTACATTACCGAACCAGCCCGACTCATACTCCTTTTTCAGCGCCACGTCCATCACTTTCTCGCGTTTGCCGTCCTCCTTGCCGGAGATCCGCGCCTCGTCGGACTTCTTGTCGATGACCCGAATCTTGTCCACCACCGCGGCCGGCAGGTTGTCCAGCGCCATGGATTGGTCGCCAAAGAAGAAGGTCTTGCCGTTCACGGTGATGCGGCTGACTTCCTCGCCGTTTACCTTGACCTTGCCGTCGTCGGTGAAATCGATGCCAGGCATACGGGCCAGAAGATCCTTGAGGACCGCGTTGCTGCCCACCTGGAAGGCGGAAGCAACATATTCGAGGGTATCCTTCTTAATTATTATGGGGTTACCCGCCTCGGTGACCCGGGCGGCGCGGATGAACTGCTCGTCCACATGAAGCCGGATGAAACCAAGGTCCACGTAGGACTTCTTGAAATTCATCTCCTTGACCCATGGCTTGAAGCCCATCATCTCCACATGGAGTTTCCAGGCGCCGAAGGGAATATCCTTTAGCACGGCCTTGCCGTCGGCGTCGGTCAGGGTGAAGTTGGCGATGGAAGAATCTTTGGCCTCCGTAAGATAAACCGAGGCGAATGGCAGGGGCTCGGCCGATGTGGAATCTACCACGGCAAGGGTCGCCCGGGTCAACTGGGAGTTGTCGCCGTAGTAGTAAAACTGGCCTCGGAGGGAAAAGGAGGCAGATAGTAGAAGGAGAAGCAGGATGAGCGATTTTTTCATTTTCAGAATTATTCCTTGAGGGTTACCTACCGGGCGTAAACAACGCAAATTTAAGCAAAAGTTTTCAACAAAAGGCGCTTGAAAAGGTGGAAAAGACTATTGAAAACCTGTTGATATCCGATGATAAGTTTTTTTGGAGGAGAGTAAAATTTTTACAAGCAGGAAATATTCTTTATTTCAAAATTTATCTGCAGGAAGTTTCAATTATTTTTCCTACAGGGATACCAACATTTTTCAACATACCTAATTTTTTAATACAGAAGTATTTACCGGAAGTTATCAACTTTTTGACAGCTGTATTATCATCAATATTTTATAAATAAAAACTATATTTGTATTATGTTTGACCCCGACCGGGGCGGCCCAACGATAAAAGCAACGATAGAGTATGACGGACGAATTCAATCCGTATGCGCAGAGCGCTGACAAAGATAAGGATTTTGAAGGAATAATCCGGCCCCAGGAGCTGGAAGATTTCACCGGACAGGAAAAAATAATATCCAACCTGAAGATTTTCATCCAGGCGGCGAAGCTTCGCGGCGAGTCGCTGGACCATGTCCTGTTCCACGGCCCTCCCGGACTGGGCAAGACGACCCTGGCCCATATCATAGCCAACGAACTGGGAGTCAATATGAAAGTTACTTCCGGGCCGGTTCTCGACAAGCCCGGAGACCTTGCCGGACTGCTCACTTCTCTCGAGACCGGCGACGTCCTTTTCATCGATGAAATCCACCGTCTTTCTCCCGAAGTGGAGGAATATCTATACTCGGCGATGGAGGACTATGTGATTGATATAATGATAGATAAAGGCCCCGGTGCCAGGTCTGTCCGCATTTCCCTCAATCCTTTTACGCTCGTTGGTGCCACGACCCGCAGCGGCCTTCTCACCGCGCCCCTTCGCGCCCGCTTCGGAATCACTTTCGCGCTGGAATATTATGATACAAAGGATATTATGCGCATAGTAAAGCGCAGTGCCGGTATCCTTAAGGTCGGTATCGACGACCAGGCGGCCGCCGAAATCGCCATGCGCAGCCGCGGAACTCCCCGTATTGCCAATGCGCTCCTCCGCCGAGTGAGGGACTTCGCCCAGGTCAAGGGCGACGGTCATATCGACATCGAGATCGCGAAGTTCGCCCTGGATGCCCTGAATATAGATAAACGTGGTCT
This sequence comes from uncultured Bacteroidales bacterium, assembly GCA_900318355.1. GTDB lineage: Bacteria > Bacteroidota > Bacteroidia > Bacteroidales > UBA932 > Cryptobacteroides. Next base: position 43,982 of record ONKE01000065.1, on the reverse strand, counting down.
TGATTCAATTGACAATAAGATACTTCACACGATTATCACCAAGTTCAAGGGCGGCCCCGTCGGCATCAGCACCATCGCTACGGCCGTCGGCGAAGACACCGGCACCCTCGAAGAGGTCTACGAGCCTTTCCTTATCAAGGAGGGCTTTATCCAGCGCACCCCTCGCGGCCGCATCGTCACCGACCTTGCCTACTCCCATCTCGGCCTCGATCGCTACCGCAGCGCCTCCGACGGTCCTGAAATCATAGAGAATACGCTATTTTAGATAGAGGAAGAAAAATAGGTTATAGCTACTCAAAACCTGTGGCCGCCCATGGCCACATGAATGGGAGGGGCCCAACTTGTTGGGAGGGACGAAGCGAAGCGGAGGGTTTTTGAGTGGCTATAACCTATTTTTCTATCTTACATAGTTGCAGTTTAGGCGAAAAATGGCTAAAATTGCAGAATATTTGGAAACATCATATTCTAATTAAATTTATATGGCCGATAAACTTAATTCCAAGATTCCTGACGGACCTCTGGCTGAGAAATGGACCAGACGTAAATCGGAAATCCGTCTTGTGAGTCCTAACAACAAGCGGAAACTGGAAATCATCGTCGTCGGTACCGGCCTCGGAGGAGCGTCTGCAGCCGCTTCCCTGGGTGAGCTTGGTTACAACGTCAAGATTTTCTGTATCAGCGATTCTCCGCGCCGTGCACACTCGATTGCCGCCCAGGGCGGTATCAATGCAGCGAAGAACTACCAGAACGACAACGACTCCGTCTACCGCCTGTTCTACGACACTATCAAAGGCGGCGACTACCGTGCCCGTGAGGCTAATGTCTACCGTCTTGCCGAGGTCAGTGCTTCAATCATCGACCAGTGCGTCGCGCAGGGCATTCCTTTCGCCCGCGAGTATGGCGGCTATCTTGCCAACCGTTCCTTCGGCGGCGTGCAGGTGAGCCGTACTTTCTACGCCCGCGGACAAACCGGACAGCAGCTTCTTCTTGGTGCCTATGCATCTCTGAACAAGGAGATTGCGGCAGGTACCGTCAAGAGCTATCCTCGCCATGAAATGGTGGATCTGGTGGTTATCAACGGACAGGCCAAGGGTATCATCGCCCGCAACCTTGTGACTGGCGAGCTCGAGCGTTTCGGCGCCCACGCCGTAGTCATCGCCACCGGCGGATATGGAAACACCTATTTCCTTTCCACCAACGCCATGAACAGCAACGGTTCGGCGGCATGGCAGTGCTATAAGAAGGGCGCCTATTTCGCCAACCCTTGCTTTGCACAGATCCATCCTACCTGTATTCCCGTCCACGGCGACCAGCAGTGCAAGCTGACCCTTATGAGCGAGTCGCTCCGTAACGACGGCCGTATCTGGGTTCCGAAGAAGAAGGAAGATGTCGAGAAGCTTCGCAAGCATCAGATCAAGCCTTCCCAGATCCCCGAGGAAGACCGCGATTACTATCTGGAGCGCCGTTATCCCGCATTCGGCAACCTCGTTCCCCGTGACGTTGCATCCCGCGCCGCCAAGGAGCGTTGCGATGCCGGTTTTGGCGTAAATGAGACCGGTCTTGCCGTTTTCCTGGATTTCGCCGACGCCATCAAGAGGCTTGGTCACCAGAGGGTCGCCGAGCGCTATGGCAACCTCTTCGAGATGTACGAGAAAATCACCGCTTCTTCCCCTTGGGAGGAGCCTATGATGATTTATCCGGCTATCCACTATACCATGGGCGGTATCTGGGTCGATTACGATCTCCAGACCACCATTCCCGGTCTCTACGCTATCGGTGAGGCCAATTTCTCCGACCATGGCGGCAACCGTCTCGGTGCTTCCGCCCTCATGCAGGGTCTGGCCGACGGCTACTTCATCCTGCCTGTCACTATCGGAGACTATCTCTCGCATAAATTCGCCGAGCCTAAGACCGACACCAACGCCCCCGAGTTCGAGGAGGCTGAAAAAGCTGTCAAGGCCAAGATCGACAAGCTGTTCGCCATCAAGGGCAAGCAGACCGTCGATTCCCTCCACAAGAAGCTCGGACACATCATGTGGGAATATGTGGGTATGGCCCGTGACGAGGAAGGTCTGAAGAAGGCCATTTCCGAAATCAAGGCTCTCAAGAAAGAATTCTGGAGCGACGTCTGCGTTCCCGGCGAGAACGGTCAGTTCAATCAGGAGCTCGAAAAGGCTCTCCGCCTTGCCGACTTCCTTGAAATCGGCGAACTCATGGCCCGCGACGCCCTTAACCGCAAGGAATCCTGCGGTGGTCACTTCCGCACGGAAAGCCAGACCGAAGAGGGCGAGGCCAAGAGGGACGATAAGAACTACATGTATGTTGCCGCTTGGGAATACAAGGGCGAAGATGTGGAGCCCGAACTCCACAAGGAGCCTCTCAAGTACGAGTTTATTGAAGTCAAGACCAGAAATTATAAAGACTAAGGATTATGGAATTCAATCTTAAGATATGGCGTCAGAAGAACGCCAAGTCAAAAGGACACTTTGAGACTTATCATATTTCTGGTATTGAGGAAGATGCTTCTTTCCTCGAGATGCTCGACATCCTCAATGAGCAGCTCATCAGGGAAGGTTGCGATCCCGTTGCAGTCGACAAGGGTTGCAAGTCCAGCGGTCCCGTCTCTTTTGACCATGACTGCCGCGAAGGTATCTGTGGTGCCTGTTCGCTCTATATTGACGGCCGTGCCCATGGTCCGGACGATCATGTGACTACCTGTCAGTTGTTTATGCGTCATTTTAAGGATGGTGCCACCATCACCGTGGAGCCTTGGCGCAGCAACGGTTTCCCCGTGATCAAGGATCTGGTGGTGGACCGTTCCGCTTTCGACAAGATTCTCCAGGCCGGCGGCTTCATCTCCGTCCGCACCGGTTCCGCCCAGGATGCCAACAATATCCTTATTCCTCACGACAACGCCGAGAAGAGTATGGATGCTGCCGCCTGCGTCGGTTGTGGTGCCTGCGTTGCAACTTGCAAGAACGGCTCGGCTATGCTGTTTGTCGCAGCCCGCGTCAGCTCGCTCGCGCTTCTTCCCCAGGGAAAGCCCGAGGCTGCACGTCGCGCCCGCGCCATGGTCGCCAAGATGGACGAACTCGGATTCGGTAACTGCACCAACACCCGCGCCTGTGAAATGGAATGCCCTAAGGGTATCTCCGTCGATCACATCGCCCGTCTGAACCGCGAATACCTGAAAGCTCGCTTCAGCGAGTAGTTGTAAGACGCAGGTTTACAAATTACACCAGCTCTTTTTAGGGCTGGTGTAAATTTTTATTAATTTAATTTTTATTTTATTACCAAAGGAAATTATTGAATGGATACCTTCCAGCTTGGATTTCCGCTACCATCTTATAGAGGTCGTTGCGAAGTTTAGGCAGTCCTGTCTTGTTCTTTGCCGAGATGAAAATACAGGGCGTTTTTTCCTGCGCGATCCAGCTGTTTTTAAGCTCTTCGAGGGTCCTGTTTTCCTTGGTTTTCGGCTCGAGTGAGAACTCGTCGTACTCTTTCCAACTGTAGGCGTCTATTTTGTTGAAGACGACATAAACCGGCTTGTTCCCTGCTCCGATTTCCTGCAGCGTTTTTTCAACGACGCTCATTTGCTCTTCGAAATCCGGAGCCGAAATATCGACTACATGGACCAGGATATCTGCCTCCCTTACTTCGTCCAGAGTGCTTTTGAAAGCTTCGATTAGTTGGGTGGGAAGTTTCCTGATGAAGCCGACGGTGTCGCTAAGAAGGAATGGTACGTTTTCGATGACTACTTTCCTTACCGTGGTGTCGAGCGTGGCGAAGAGTTTGTTTTCGGCGAAGACGTCCGATTTTGCAAGCAGGTTCATCAGGGTGCTTTTTCCGACGTTGGTGTATCCCACCAGGGCCAGCCTTACCAGGCTTCCGCGGTTGCCTCTTTGTGTTGCCATCTGCCTGTCAACCTGCCTTAGTTGTGTTTTAAGGCGGCTTATTCTTTCCTTGACTATTCGCCGGTCGACTTCTATCTGGGTTTCACCCATACCGCCTCTGGTGCCCATGCCGCCTCGCTGCCTTTCAAGGTGTGTCCACATGCCGGCAAGGCGGGGAAGCATATAGTTGTACCTGGCAAGTTCCACCTGCATTTTCGCATATGAGGTTTTAGCCCTCTGGGCGAATATTTCCAGGATGAGACTTGTCCTGTCGATAACTTTGCTGCACTTTATTACCTTTTCGATATTCCTTTGCTGCATTCCGGTGAGTTCGTCATCGAAAATGGCGTATTCAATGCCGTTTTCTTCGCAGTAGGAGGCAATTTCTTCGAGTTTTCCAGACCCGATGTAGGTGCTGTTGAGAGGTTGGTCCATTTTCTGGATAAACTTCCTGTCACCATGCACGCCGGCGGTTTCGGCGAGAAATTCGAGTTCATCGAGGTATTCCTTGATTTTCCTCTCGTTTTCGCCGCTTTTTATAAGTCCGATAAAGACAGCTTTTTCTTCTTTAATTTCCATTTTTTCTACTCAGGACCGCAAAGGTACGTATTTTTTGTTGTAGATTTGCAGAAATTATTCTGCTATGATACAATATTGCTTCGAGGATACGGATTTCTCATTTAAGGGTAGAAGAGTTAATAATCAATGGCTTAAGCTTGTCGCTGAGAGTGAAATCAAGCGTCTTGGCGATATCAGCATCATTTTTTGTTCGGATCCGTATATTCTCGACATCAATATTAAGTATCTCGGCCACGACTACTACACAGACGTTATAACCTTCGATTACTGCGAAGGCAACGTCCTTTCCGGCGACCTTTTTATCAGCGTCGATACTGTCCGTGAAAATGCCCTGACCTATGGTTCCACATTCGAGGAAGAACTTAACAGGGTCATGGTTCACGGACTTCTCCACCTTATCGGTTATGACGACCATACGCCTGAGCAGCAGAAGGTTATGCGTCAAAAGGAGAATTATTACCTCGATATCCGCAGTCATTTTTAGGCTATGTTTCCACGCTACGATGTGATTGTGATTGGTGGCGGACACGCAGGTTGCGAGGCTGCTTCAGCTGCTGCATCCCTGGGTTCGCATGTCCTTCTCATCACCATGGATATGCATTCCCTTGCCAAGATGTCTTGTAATCCGGCAGTTGGCGGCATAGCTAAAGGTCAGATTGTCAGGGAAATAGATGCTTTGGGAGGTTATTCTGCCATCGTTACTGACAGGACTACTCTTCAATTCAGGATGCTCAATAAGTCCAAGGGTCCTGCCATGTGGAGTCCCAGGGCTCAGTGCGACAAGTCCCTCTATTCGAAAGAGTGGCTTAAAATCCTTCAAAGTAATTCTAACATAGATATTTACGTTGATATTGCCTCTTCTTTTTTGTTCGAAGGCAATCGCGTTGTAGGCGTTTCAACGCGTACAGGAGCTACTTTTCATTCCAAGGCTGTAGTCCTTACTGCCGGCACTTTCCTTTCGGGTAAGCTTTTTATCGGTGAAAATCAGTTCGAGGGCGGTCGCATTGGCGAGCTTTCCTCCTATGGGCTTACGGATCAGTTGGTTTCGCTCGGAATTCGTAGCGCCAGGATGAAGACTGGCACCCCTCCGCGTATTGATATTCGTTCTGTCGACCTTTCTAAATCTATTACTCAAATAGGTGATAATCAGCCGGATAAGTTCTCTTTCCTGCCTGTTTTGTCAAGGGTTCAGGGTGATTCTGCTCAGCTGCCTTGCTATATATTCCATACCAATGAGAGAGTCCACCAGGTCCTTCGCGAAGGTTTCGACAAGTCGCCTCTTTTCACAGGCAAGATCCATGGTAAGGGTCCTCGTTACTGCCCCAGCATTGAGGATAAACTGCGGACTTTCTCTGATAAGGACTCCCATCAGCTGTTTCTCGAGCCTCAAAGACTGGGTGGATTCGACTATTATCTTCAGGGATTTTCTTCTTCGCTTCCGCTTGAAGTCCAGCTTTCAGCGCTGAAGCAGATAGACGGCTTTGAAAATGTAAAGATTTTCAAGCCTGCCTATGCCGTAGAGTACGACTATTTCGATCCTGTCCAGTTATATCCTAATCTTGCCTCCAGAGTGGTTGAGGGCCTGTTTTTGGCTGGTCAGGTGAATGGTACTACCGGCTACGAAGAAGCCGCTGCACAAGGTTTGATGGCAGGTATAAACGCCCATCTTTCCATTAATGACAAGGAGCCGTTTATCCTTCGTCGTGATCAGGCTTATATAGGAGTTCTCATAGATGATCTGATCACAAAGGGTGTCGATGAGCCTTACCGCATGTTTACCTCCCGCGCGGAATACAGGATATTGTTAAGGCAGGATAACGCCGACGAGCGTTTGACTTCACTTTCATATTCGATTGGTCTTGCCGACGAAGCCAGATATTCCTATACTTGCAGGAAATACGAGAAGGTTTCTCAGTTGATGGATTTCGCTTTCTCGGTTAAGATTAAACCTGCTTCAGTCAATCCTTACCTTGAAAATAAGGCTCTGGAGCCTGTTAAAGAGACAAAAGTTCTTTCCGATATTATTGCCCGCCCGGACGTGTCTTATCAGGAAATTGTTAATTTTGTTCCACGTGGAACAAAATCTATTATTTCCGAGGATATTCTTTGCGAAGGTATAGAAGATTCTTACAAGGACTTGTATTTGTCGGAAGTATTTACTTCTGCTGAGATCCAGATAAAGTATGCGGGTTATCTTGACAGGGAGCAAAAAGCGGCCTCTAAGATATCCAGGCTCGATGATTTGAAGATTCCTGAGAACTTTGATTATTCAAAGGTTCAGGGTTTAACTATCGAATGCAGGCAAAAATTAACCCTCTATCATCCCCTTACCATCGGCCAGGCCTCTCGTATATCCGGCGTTTCTCCCGCAGATATTTCCGTTCTTCTCGTTTACTTTAAGCGATAATTTGTTCCACGTGGAACAATTAAAAAGGTAACTTCTTTTTTATTAGATATTCCTTAAAGTTTTTGTAGAGCGGCTTTGATGTAGTCTTCGACCTTTCCTTGAGGGTTCTTTTTGATTATGTCCGGAAGGACCTTTGATATGGCGGGCTTGGAGAAACCGAGCATTACGAGGGCTGTGGTCGCTTCTTCGGCGACAGCGTTTGATGCTCCGACAAGTGGCAGGGTTGCTTCTACTCCTCCGCACTTTACTATCTTGTCCTTTAGCTCCAGAATAAGCCTCTGGGCACTCTTGAGGCCGATTCCCTTTACACTCTTGATGCGATGTACGTCTTCGGAGAGGATTGCTTTTCTTATCTCCTCGTCCGACAGGGATGACAACATCATCCTGGCGGAACCTACTCCAATTCCGGATACGCTGATGAGGAGTTTGAACAGTTCCCTTTCGTCCTTGGTCGCAAAGCCGTAGATTAATTCATCGTCTTCGCGAAGATAGTGGTACAGGAAAACTTTCGCCTGGGTCTTTCCCTCCAGCATCTGATAGGTCTGCAACGAGATTAAAACGGAAAACCCTATTCCCCCGCACTCGATCACTGCTTCAGCCGGAGAAAGTTCCACTAATTCACCTTTAATGTAATCGTACATCTTTATTATTGGTTTTTTATAAAAAATAAGTTGCCTCGTTTCAGTAACCCTCCGCTTCGCTTCGTCCCTCCCGAAAGTTTGAAAAACTTTCGGGCCCCTCCCATTCATGAGGCCATGGGCGGCCACAGGTTCTGAAACGAGGCAACTTATTTTATAGTAATATATCAGTCGCAAATGTAAGAATAATGCGCGATTATTTTACTAAATTTGCATTCTATTTCGCCTGTGATGCTTAATCAGGAAATAAGAAACCAATTTCCTTCGCTTGCCGACAAGGTTTATGGCAAGCCGCTTGTCTATTTCGATAACGCTGCCACTTCCCTGCGGCCGATCGAGACGGTTAAGCAATTGAGCCACTTGTCTTTACATGTAAATGCCAATATCCATCGCGCCGTCCATTCGCTTGCTTCCGCAGCAACCGAAGAATTTGAAAAGACACGCGATGCCGTAAAAGACTATATTGGAGCCTCTTCCAGGGAGGAAATCATCTTTACAAGCGGGACGACTGCCTCGATCAATCTGGTTGCAAGCAGTTTCGGAGAGCGCTTCTTTAATGAAGGGGATAATATTATAATCTCCGAGGCTGAACATCATTCCAACATCGTTCCATGGCAGCTGATTTGCGAGCGTAAGCACGTAGAAATCAAAGTATTGCCTGTTGATGATAGCGGCCATCTCAGGGTCGACCTCCTTCCTTCCCTTTTGAACGACAAAACCAAGCTGGTTGCCGTGGCGCATATATCCAACGTGCTCGGACTGGTTAATCCGATAGATGAAATCGTCCGAATCGCTCACGAAAAAGGGGTTCCGGTTCTTGTCGACGGCGCGCAAGGAATTGTCCATCAGGTTATTAATGTAGAAAAGACAGATTGCGACTTCTACGCCTTCTCCGGTCATAAATGCTATGCAGCCACCGGTACCGGAGTCCTGTACGGCAAGAAAAAATGGCTCGACCAGATGCCTCCTTACATGGGCGGCGGCGAGATGATCGGCTCCGTCAGTTTTGCAGGGTCCACATATGCCCCGCTCCCCGGAAAGTTCGAAGCCGGCACGCAGAATATCAACGCCATACCCACATTAAGGACCGGCATAGATTTATTGAAACAATTCAGCGACAAGTCTTTAGCTAACGAGACGGAAGCTGTTAAATCTTATCTGCTCGATAAACTGACAAGCGACGACCGAATCACCCTTTTCGGTGTTCCACATAGAACATCTGAAAAAGTCCCAGTGTTTTCATTCTGCGTGAAAGGTGTTCATCATGAGGACCTTGCGCTTATTCTCGACAAGCTTGGCATTGCTGTTCGCTCCGGGCAGATGTGTGCCGAACCGCTTATGGACAGAATGGGCGTTACAGGCATGGTTAGGGCATCTCTGGCGCCTTACAACACGATGGAGGAAGCCGAATATTTCGTAAAATCGCTCGACAGGGCAATTAAAATGTTGTCATGATGGAAAGTCTCCAGGACAAAAAGCAACAGATAGTCGAAGAATTCGCCATGTATGACGAATGGCTCGACAAGTATGAATATCTTATTGAATTGGGTAAGCAACTTGCGCCCTACCCCGAAGATGCTCGCGACGAGAGCCATCTTATCAAGGGCTGCCAGTCGCGGGTGTGGCTCGACTGGAAAGTTGAAGACGGCAAGCTCGTTTTCTCCGCCGACAGCGATGCGATCATAACGAAGGGTATCATCTCCCTTCTTGTCAGTGTGTACTCCGGAAGGACTCCCCGGGAAATCGCCGAAGACGACTTCGGATTCCTCTCCGAAATCGGACTGAAGGAAAATCTGTCCCCGACGAGGGCGAACGGACTGGTGTCGATGGTCGAAACCATAAAAAATGCCGCCGCAGCCCAAATTTGAATTTTTCAGCCCCGAAATCCGTTACACGAAAAACAATGTCACAAAATAGCCCTACAGATATCTCAAAGCCCGATTTTACCGCTGAAAAAACGCCGGTAAATCCTCCCGTGAATCCGGAAAATGCCGTCGGGTCCGGCCAAGAGCCCGCGAAAAGCTCGCCTGAACGGGATGTTCTCAGCGCTGAGGAAGCCCGCGAACTGGCGCCACTTTACTCGGATGTTGTCCTTGCGCTCAAGCAAGTTTACGACCCGGAGATCCCTGTCAACATCTACGACCTCGGTCTCATCTACGAACTTTACATCGACAGGGACCATCGCGTCTCCATCACGATGACGTTCACCGCGCCGACCTGCCCCATGGCCGACGAAGTTGTCGCCGAAGTCCAGCGCAGCGTCGAAGATGTCCCCGGCGTAAGCGACTGCCATATCGAACTTGTCTTCGAGCCGGCATGGGACCAGAGCATGCTTTCGGACGAAGCCAGGGTTGAACTCGGACTCGACTGATGGAAATATACCTCTCCATAGGAAGCAATCTCGGAGACAGGCGGCGGCATATTCTCACCGCTGTCGAAAAATTGTCCGACTTCTTCCGGACCTCTCCTGCGGCTCTGTCCGAAATGCATGAATCGGAGGCCTGGGGCTTTGAGGGTCCGAAGTTTCTCGACGCCGTAGTCCGCTACGACATTCCGGAAGCCGGACAGGACCCGCTGCTGCATTCACATGCCCTCCTGCGGCAATGCAAGCGCATTGAAAAAGAAGCCGGAAGAAAGGAAGAGCCGCTGTTCGACGCGGAAGGCCGGCGCATCTATCACGACCGCCCGGTGGATGTGGACATCCTTTTCTATGGAAAGCAAACAATTAAAACCGAAATACTTACCATACCTCATCCAATGATTCCCGAGCGTGATTTCATATTGAAACCCCTCTCGGAAGTCGTCTCGGAGGAAATCCGCGCGGCATTTTCGGATTTTTTCCGTGGAAATGATTAATTTTGCAAAAATATAGTACTGTATCATGACACAAGACGAACTCTTCAAGGTCCTGGTGGCCCACTGCAAGGAATACGGATTCATTTTCCCTTCCAGCGAAATCTACGACGGTCTTGCCGCCGTCTATGACTACGGCCAGATGGGCGTCGAACTCAAAAACAACATCAAACGCTACTGGTGGGAAGCCATGACAAGGCTCAATGAAAACGTCGTGGGCATCGACTCCTGCGTTTTCATGCACCCGAAGACATGGGTCGCCTCCGGTCACGTGGCCGCTTTCAACGACCCGCTCATCGACAACAAGGACTCCAAGAAGCGCTATCGTGCCGACGTCCTCATCGAAGACTACCTCGGCAAAATCGAAGAAAAGATAAACAAGGAAGTGGCCAAGGGCCGCAAGCGTTTCGGCGACAGCTTTGACGAAGCCCAGTTCCGCGCGACGAACCCCAACGTCCTGCGTGAGCAGGCGAAATACGACGAAGTCCACAATCGCTACGTAGCAGCCGAAAACGCCAACGACCTGGCCGAATACAAGCAGATAATACTTGACTGTGAGATAGTTGACCCTATCTCCGGCACCCGCAACTGGACCGATGTCCGTCAGTTCAACCTGATGTTCTCGACCCAGATCAGCAACACCGGCGAGGCCGACGACAAGATTTACCTGCGTCCCGAGACCGCCCAGGGCATCTTCGTCGAATATCTCAACGTCCAGAAGACCGGCCACATGAAGATTCCCTTCGGTATCGCCCAGATCGGAAAGGCCTTCCGTAACGAAATCGTAGCCAGGCAGTTCATCTTCCGCATGCGCGAATTCGAACAGATGGAGATGGAATTCTTCTGCCGTCCCGGCACCGAGATGGAATGGTTCGCCAAATGGAAGGAAAACCGCATGAAATGGCACGTCGCCCTCGGAATGGGCGCGGAAAACTACCGTTTCCACGACCATGAGAAGCTGGCCCACTACGCCAACGCCGCCACCGATATCGAGTTCAACTTCCCCTTCGGTTTCAAGGAGCTCGAGGGCATCCACTCCCGCACCGACTTCGACCTTGGCAACCACCAGAAACTCAGCGGCAAGAAGATACAGTACTTCGACCCCGAGCTCGGCGAGAGCTATGTCCCCTACTGCGTAGAAACCTCCATCGGCGTCGACCGCATGTTCCTGGCCATCCTCTCCCATTCCTACAAAGTGGAGCAGCTCGAAGGCGGCGACACCCGCGTCGTCCTCAGCATCCCCGCTCCGCTGGCTCCTATCAAGGTTGCCGTGCTGCCGCTCGTAAAGAAAGACGGACTGCCGGAGCTCGCCCAGGAAGTAGTCAACGAAATTAAATTCGACTTCGCCTACCAGTACGACGAGAAAGACTCCATCGGCAAGCGCTACCGCCGTCAGGACGCTATAGGCACCCCGTTCTGCGTCACCGTCGACAACGAATCCCTCCAGGACCGCTGCGTCACCGTCCGCGACCGCGACACCATGGAACAGGTTCGCGTCCCTATCGCAGAGCTCCGCGCCCTTATCGACAAAAAGGTGAATATGAGCAACTTGCTCCGCAATATTTAGTGCGTTTAAAAGGTCTCATAACAATTCTGCTGGTGGTCTCCGCTTGCGCGTCAAGGGAGACCGCCGGCGTCTTGCACCCGGCCGTCGTCACCGCCTCGCCGGGTTCCTCCTCTGGCCCGCAGTCCGCCTCTCAAGGCATTTCTAGCGCGCCTGTCATTCTGAGCGCAAGCGAAGAATCTACCCTAGACACAACCCGGACCATCCTCGAAACCTTTGCCGCCAACGAACTCGACTCACTCGAATTGGCGGCCTTCCAGCAGGCATCCTCGCTGGACCAGATCCAATACCTGATCGACCGTAAAGAACTGGAAATCGCGCGGTTGCAAGCCCGTCAGGCCCGCCTCTTCGTGCTCATTTTCTTCCTCCTTGCGGTAATCGCCACGCTGTTTTGGTACTTCCGCGCCCGAAAACTCCTGACTGAAAAGCAGTTGGCCGAAGAACACGCCGAAACCGAGCGGCTCCTGTCCGTGGCCGAAGACCTCCAGTCGCGGCTTTCGGCCCGCCGCCCCGAGCGCGAAGTCCTCGAGCGCCTTTGCGAACAATACTACATCTACGAAGGCACGGACAACCTCAAGCCCAAGGTACTCGGCGAAGTCAACTCGCTGATTAACACCCTCCGCCGCGACCCCTTCTACCTGCTTGACGACCGCACCGCCGCCACCGTCCGTTCCCTGCAGGGGACCCTTAAAGACGACGACGTCCACCTGCTGGCCTACCTCGCAGCCGGGCTTTCCAACACCACCCTCTCCACCCTTACCGGCCGCGACAAACAAAACGTCTACAACCGCGTCCACCGCCTGAAGGAGCGCCTCGCCGCCCTCCCTGGCGGCGAAACCTATCTCTCCCTGATCCGCGCAAATAATCCTCCACTGCTACCTGTCCACACCCGCCAAACTATTTCTCCGAGGAAGCAAGATGCTCTTTCCTATAGGCGGAAGGCGACATCCCGAAAGCCGACTTGAAACATTTCCCGAAGTAGTTCAGGGAATTGTATCCAAGCTGGTAAGCGATATCGCTGACGTTTAGCGCAGTCTGTTCGCGAAGCATTCTGGCCGCATATTTTATTTTCACCGACAGAATGAGTTCCTGCGGAGAGTGCCCGGTGAGCCCCTTGATCTTATTGAAAAGTTTGGTGTGCCCCATAGCAAGCTGCTCACATAAATAACTGACGCTTATATTCTTATCAAAGATATTATCCTCGATAAGGCGTATCAGCCGGCCTATGAATTCGATATCCTCGTTGTTTTCGGAAAGCATCTGTGGGTCGGATTGTTCGGCAGCGGAAAAACGCTTCTGGAGCAAAGCCCTGTTGTTGAGCAGTCCGATACTCCTTGCAACCAACAGGTCGATGTTGAATGGCTTTGTGATATAATCATCTGCGCCGCAGTTGAATCCATGAATATTGTCCTCGACGTCGGCCAGTGCAGTCAGGAGTATGACTGGAATATGCGAGGTCGCAAAATTCGACTTGATGTTTCTGCAGAAAACATCACCGGTCATTACCGGCATCATGATATCTGATATGATTAAATCCGGACTTTCGCGTTCGGCTACCATCAGCCCCTCCTTTCCGTTGGATGCCACCAAAACCTTGAATTTAGGCCGGAAAACCTCTACAAGCATATTGCGAAGTGCCTCATCATCCTCGACAAGCAACAATTTCCTTTTCTTCGAAGAAGCGGGTTCGGTGGGAGAATAATCATTTGGCAGGACTTCCTGTGCCGAGACCTCAACTTCCGGAGTAACAGCATCTTCAAGGACAGGCAAAAACACGGTGAAGGTACTTCCTTGACCCACCTTGCTTTCGAGCGTAATCCGTCCTTTATGCATAGAGATGATTTCAGAGGCCATGGAAAGGCCGATACCGGCGCCGGTCATCGAAGCATCTCGATTAATGGCGTTATCCGACTGATAGAAGCGTTCAAACACCTTTCCTACAGAGTTTTTGTCTATGCCTATCCCGTTGTCGGAAATGCGAATGAAAACTTCCCCGGGCCTGTCCTGACCGAGATACACCCTGATGAGTCCGCTTTCTTCTTTCGTGTATTTGAAGGCATTGGACAGTAAATTGTAAAACACTTTTTTCAAATTGTCCCTGTCGAAAGATACATTGCATTCCGGCAGGCTGGAAGTATAGGAAAGAGAAATGTTTTTTTGCCTCGCAAGTACCTGGAAATCATCGATAATGTTACGCACGAAACTTACCAGGTCCCCGGAAACAGGATGAAGTTGGAAACCGCCCTCTTCCATTTTGATAAATGAAAGCTGGTCCCTGACCATATCGACCATGTCTTCCGCAGTGCGGTAGGCCATATCCACTTCTTCGCGTTGCCTTGCCATGAGAGGAGACGATTTCTTAAGAAGTTCAAGATGTCCCATAATCAGGGTCAGCGGCGTCCGCAACTCATGCGACATATTGGCGAAAAACCTCAGTTTCTGCTTATTGAGTTTCTCGGTTTCCTCCTGATTCTTCCTTTCAAGGGCAAGCGATGTCGTCAATTTGAATTTCGTCAGGAAGAAATAGAAGACAAATGCAGCAATTCCAAGTAGCAGAAGGGCATACATGGTCCAGGCGTACCAAGACGAGTAGAACGGAGGGCGAATCCTTATGTCGAGTTTCAGGCTTACCTCGTCTGGAGTGGCGACCTGCCCTATAAGAAGATGATAGTTGCCAGGAGCAAGTCCGTCATAATGAATAGGTTCCTTAAGGCTGTGCAAAGTCCATTCCTTGTCCAATCCTTCCAGCTGGAAAAGATAATTGACTTGCTCGGCGGCTGCCGGATGGTCGGTTCCGAGATGGAACGTAAGCTCGTTCTGGAGATGCGAAAGGATTATTTCATCCGTGAGGCGAAGGGCTTTTGAAAGAATTCCGGAACTGTCCCCAGGACGTACAGGCTGGTTATTTACAAGAAGTCTTGAGAACGAAAGCGTCTGTGGCCTCTGCATTTCGCTGAGCAGATATTCCGTCGTTACCGCCAGACCGTTGACCCCGCCCAGAAAAAGCTGTCCGCGGTTGTCGGAGATACACCCCGGAAGCATTGAAACAAGCGGAAAGCCTGATTGATTGTCAAGTAGATACACAAATCCGGTAGCTGGATTATACCGGCATAGACCCTTGTCGGTGCCGAGTAAAAGATACCCGTCCCTTGAAGGATAAATGCAACTGATATACTGGCTGGGGAAATTAGATTTTCTGGGTTTTACCTTGATAAAGCGATTGTTTTGCCGGTCAAAGGAAAGTAGTCCGTAGCCTGCAGTACCTACATAGATATCTCCGCTGCTGTTTTCCGCTATTGAAATAAGGGTGATTGGAACTCCGCCCGTAAGTTCTTTCAGATTGTCGGAATAGTCTTCGACAACGCCGTTCCCCGGAGTGTACCGGCATAAAGTATTGCCTGACAGCCAAATAGTTGCAGAGTCGGCGCAGACAAGTACCCTGTCGGCTTCATATACATAACGGTTTACTTCAGGGACGGGATTGATCTGCCCGCTTTCCGGATTCACCCAATACACTCCCTGTAGCGTCCCGATAAGGAGATGGCGTCCGAATTTGCCGGCAGAGATAAGGCTCTCCGACCGGGCGGTCATATCTTTATTATTGATAGTAAAGTGTTTACTTTGACCGGTTACAGTATTGTAACGCCAAAGGCCACCCATATGCGTACTGACCCACAGTGTGGTGGAATCCTTTTCCATCAGGAGGTCTTTGATATTATATCCGGCAAAAGGGAGTTCGCGCATGAAACGCCATGAGGTGCCGTCATAGCGGATGAGGGCATTGCTTTCCGTGGCCAGCCATACGATTCCACTGCGGTCAACGGCGGCATCACTGATAAGCGGATAACCATTGCCGCCGGTCAGGCCGAAATTCTCGAAAGAAAAAACCTCATTGGCAAATGAACAATAATCCAGGCCTCCATAATAGGAGCCTATCCACATGTTACCCTGCCTATCCCTGAGCAGAGACCAGACTGAAAGGTTGCTCAATCCGGGATGGCCCGGAGTGGAAAGTCCGCAATGAGTGACCTTTTCCGCCGAAAGGTCGATAATATCAACGCCATGTGAAGTTCCTATCCAGATACGTCCGTAGCTGTCTTCTGAAAAAGTACGGATATAATTGCTGCTCAGTTTGACAGGACCGGCCGTGGAATAATTCAAAATGGAAGTTCCGTCCAGGGAATATGCCCCATGTTCGAAGGTCCCGCACCAGATATGCCCCGCGGAATCCGCAAACAGGGTTATCACTTCGCTGCAAGGGCCAATAAGCACATCTTCTTTTTCGCTGCTCGAGAGACCCAGAAGCCCGTCCTTTCGCGTACCTATATACAAGGTTCCGTCATGTTCAAGCAAGGAGGAAATGGAAGCCCCGGGTGTTTTAAGCGAAGCGATATTTTGGAGACCGGTTTCCCTGGTCCATCGGTAAATACGGTTTGCGCAGCCGATCCATAGTCCCGAAGGGCCGAAATGAATGGAAATATCGGGCGGGGAAGAAGTGCGCGTCTGAGAGAAAAGCGTCTCTGTTTTGTCTTCCGCCAGGTCATAGCGGACTACGGAATAGTCGGTATTGATAAAAATAGATCCGGTGCCGTCTCCGCAAACAGTCGGAACCAGGTTGGACATGACCCAGGAACTCTGTTCCGGGAAAGTAAGAGGCAGAAACGATGTTCCGTCGTAATATTTTACGCCGTTGCGGGTTCCAACCCACAATGTTCCGTTTTCGTCCTGATACAGACCGTTTATGGTGAGTTGGGACAAGCCTGATTCCATTCCCTTGTGGTGAAAAACCGGGGTTGGCAGGACAGAAAGAAACAGTAATAATAACGAAGTCAGCATAGCAATTCAAAGATATAAAAAAAACCGGCGCCGCAAGCTATTAAGACGATTTCTACCCAATTTAAAGGCAATTTTCGCCCATTCGGCGCCGGAATATGCAGTTAAATTTGCAATTAGATAGACATGTATGGAACGATTTAAATTAGCGAATATCACAATTATAGCCTTGCTCATTCTGACAGGGTGCATGTCTGTCAATGCCCCGGGTCGGACTATTGCGATAAGCCAATCGTTTCCACGTCTGATTCTTTCCAGCCAGGATATTGCATCAATGCAGCAGAATGCCCTTTCGGGCAAGGAACCCTTCGAATCCTGCTACAACTCGCTCCGGGAACTGTGCAGTACTGCTGTATCCGGCACCTGGACAGCCTCGCCGTATTTCGGAGATGATGGCATGTCGTTCTACAACGGCGGCCAGCGTGACGGCGCAATGGTCAGGGATCTGGCCATCCTCTGGCAGATTACGAGGAATAAGAGATATGCCGATGCCGCCATTGGAATCCTGGAACAATGGACTTCTGGAGAAAGCTTTGCCGGGACCCGGATCAACGACAGTACCGACAGCGGCGAAGGCGGTATGCTGGCGGCCCGCGGTATATTCCCTTTCCTGTATGGCTACGACCTCCTAATGGCGGACAATCTGCCGTCAGAGGCGCTTCAGAAGCGTTTTTGCCAGTGGGTTGAAGCTCTTGTCCCGGTTATTAAAGAAGGAGCCCGCCGATGGAAAATCAATGACTACTACGACCGTCAGTACTTCCAGAACCATCCTGCTGCCGAAACGCTCGGGCTTCTGGCGATTGCCGTTATTCTTGGCGATGATAGTCTGTTGCAATATGCCTTTGACAGCAACGAAAACGAGCGCGACCTCCTTGACCTTGTGGAAGGCTGCATCCTGATGGAGGGAGACGAGCCTTACTACCGCGAACCATCAGGCTATCCCGTACACGACGGAGAAATATTCGACCGCTACCGTCATTTCCAGATGAGCGGCCATTACAAGGATTATGTCACGAAACCCGACCGCGGACTGCAGTATTGTTGCCTGACAACGACTCTGCTGGTCGCAGCGGCGGAAATATGCCGCAATAACGGCTTCGACCTCTATTCCTGGGAAGGCGAACACGGCGAGAGCATATTCAAGACGTGGAAACACTACGCAAGGTATTTCTCCACTCACGACTGTTCCGGCAGCATCTACGCCGGGGAGGAATGGTTCATAAACCACAACGACCAGGCGTCCAGCGCCCTGTGGGAAATAGCCGCGGCGCGATATCCCGGCGAAAAGTCTTTCCGGGAAGTACTGGACAATAATGACAGAACAGTCAATTGCAACTTGCACCTCTTTGGCAACGTTGTGTTGACTCATGGAAAATAAGCAATTACTGATATGCCAATTAACAGAAAACGAATCATGCTTCTTGCAGCGCTATTGCTGCCGATGATAGTGTGGGGGCAGACCCCGTTCAAAATCAGCGGCAAAGTGGTCGACGCCCAGGGCAGTCCCGTTCCCGGCGCCGGCGTCCTGGAAAAGGGCACTACTCGTGGGACGGTCACCGGACAGGACGGGAGTTTTCTTCTTGAAGTTGCCGATCAAGATGCGCTTGTCCTTTTCTCGGCCCTCGGGTATGAAGATGTCGAAAAGACTGCTTCCGCTTTGAGGAACGCGACGGTGGTACTTAAGGAGAGCACCCAGTCGCTCGATGCGACCGTCGTGGTCGGCTACGGTGTGCAGAAAAAAGCCAACTTGACCGGATCCGTATCGTCCGTAGATATGGAGGAAATGCTTGAAGGACGTCCTGTGACCAGCATCTCTGCCGGCCTGGCCGGCCTTAGTGCCGGTCTCTACGTCAATCAGGCTTCAGGCCGTCCCAATGCCGACGGGGCAACACTACTGATACGCGGGCGCGGTACGCTCAACTCTGCTTCACCGCTGGTTATCATAGATGGCGTGGAAGGGGACTTGGCATCTGTCAATCCGCAGGATGTCCAGGCAATTTCCATTTTAAAAGACGCTTCATCCTCAGCTATTTATGGTTCAAGAGCAGCCGGCGGCGTCGTACTTGTCACTACCAAGACCGGCAAGGAGGGTAAATTCTCCGTCACCTACAACGGTTACATTTCCGCGTCGCGTCCGAGCAATCTGCTGAAGACGGTCAGTAACTATGCCGACTACATGTCCTACTACAATGAGGCGGTCCACAACACCGACCCCAGCGCGAAGCAGCAGTATTCCGACGAGATGATTCAGTTGTGGCGTGATAACGAGGGAAACCCTCTTTACCCTAACACCGACTGGACCAAGGAAGTCTTTCAGACGGGCCTGGCCAATAATCACAATATCTCTTTTTCCGCCGGCACCAAGCGAATATCCGTCTATGGCTCACTTGGTTACATGCATAATCCGGGTATTATTGAAAACTCCGCCTACACCCGCTACAACGCCCGCCTTAATGCGAAGGCGCAGGTGTTGGATTTCCTGACTCTCGGAATGAACGTCAGCGGAAAAGTGGGTAAGGCGGATATAGGCGGTCTCTCCAACCAGATGAAATCTCTTTTCAGCGCCGTCGGGATGCCTGGAATGACTTACCGCTGGAGCGACGGACGCTACGGCGGCATAGAAAATCCGGAAGAAAATGCCCAGAGCATGAGTCCGCTCTATCTGTTCAACACCTTAAAAGGAGCCACTGAAGACAATACTTTGCAGACCAGGTTCTTCGCAAATGTCAAGCTGGCGGAAGGCCTGACGCTCGAGGGCTCCCTGAACTACTCCAGGAAGAACGAGCTTCAAAACTATCATCCTGAGTATCAAGATCTGTGGAGTTTCAGGATGAACACCGTAGTCTATGCCAAAAACGGAAAGGATTATGCATATAGCTACATGTCCTCGGGGTCCAGGCTACTGACCGAAGCCATCCTCCGCTACGACCATACCTTCGGCGGACGCCTGTGGTTGGGCGCCATGGCCGGAGCCAGTCAGGAGCGGGCCATTTCAGAATCCTTCAGCGGCAAGCGATATGATCTTATCGAAGAATCCCTGTCTGTGCTTAACGCCGCTACGGGAGATGCCGAGGCGAAGGGATCCAAGTCAGAGTGGGCAATGCACTCGTTCTTCGGTCGGGTTAATCTCGTATGGGATGATAAATACCTCTTTGAAGCTAATTTACGTGCAGACGGGTCGTCCAGGTTCAAGAAAGGGGCCAACCGCTGGGGCTTTTTCCCCTCGTTCTCGCTTGGTTGGAGAATGGAGAAAGAACCGTTCCTGAGCGATGTCAAATGGATATCCCAGTTGAAACTGCGCGGCTCTTGGGGCGCATTGGGCAACAATGCAGTCGGCAACTATGACAGCCAGGCTACTTTCGGCCAGGACAACTATGTACTTGGCGGGGCGGTTTCTCCGGGTCTGGCTATTTTGGAAATCAGCAATGCTGACATTACCTGGGAAACCACCTATGTGGCGGACATCGGTCTGGATTTCGCATTCTTCGGCTCCCGCCTTACCGGTTCTCTGGACTGGTACGACAAGGATACACAGAATATTCTCATAGACCTTCCGGCTCCACTTCTGGTTGGCAATGCCTCCATTCCCAAGACCAACGCCGCGCGGGTTGACAACCGTGGTTTCGACTTCGATATTCGCTGGCGCGACCGCATCGGTTCTGTTAACTGGTACATAGGCGGCAACCTGGCGTGGGTACGCAACAAGGTTGTCCGCTACAAGGGGGATGAAGCTACAATCAGCGGCGTGAATATGATAAAGGAGAATTATCCGATCAATGTTCAGTATGTCCTTGCCGTCGACCGCATCCTTCAGACCGATGACGATATGCTGCTGGTCAAGGAGATGCAAAAAAACGCCCCGGTCGATCCTGCCTCCGGTCAGAAGAAAAACCCGTTCTCGGCCTATGGTACGCCGCAGTTGGGAGATTTCCTCTATAAAGACCTGAACGGCGACGGGCTCATTGACGAAAATGACCGATATGCCGTTGGAAACGGTGCGGTTGCCCCATGGATTTTCGGCGTGCAGGCCGGTTTGGACTACAAAGGCATCGACTTTTCATTCATGCTGCAAGGAAATGCAGGCTATAAAGTGCTGTGGATGGACAATTTCAATATGGGCTATCTGAACTACGGCGGACCGATCAATACGCGTCTTGCCGAAGGTGCATGGCGTCCCGGCGTGACTGATGCCACGGCTCCCCGCCTGCTGACTCGTACCAACACTATCAACAACCAGCCCAGCGACTACTGGGTTGAGGACAAGTCCTACATCCGGCTGAAAAACATCCAGCTGGGCTATACGCTGCCGTCTTCGCTCACCGAGAAAATAATGATTTCCAGGCTCCGCTTCTATGTTTCTGCCGAGAACCTTCTGACTCTCACGAACTACAGGGGTATTGACCCAGAGGTTGGCGGCACAACTTATCCGACTCTCCGTCAGTTCACTGCCGGAATCAACGTAACATTCTGATGCCATGAAAAGAACTATTATACTGCTGATGCTCGGCGTCATGGCCGGCAGCTGCATTTCCCTTGATACGGCGCCGTACGATTCCGTGGCGCAGGGCAATTTCTGGCAGACGGAAGAAGACGCCACCCGCGCTGTCATGGGTGTTTACGCCCAGTTGAAAGAAATGGGCTCCTACGGCTACATGCCCCTGTGGGACACATATTCCGATATAGGCCATGGTCCCGGTTCCGGCCTTGAAACTGGAAAATATACGGCCAAGGAAGACTTCCTGGTCTCTAACTGGAAAGACACCTGGGACGGCGTCCACCGCGCCAATACTGTGTTGAAGAACGTGTCGACAATGTCTCTGGACGACGCCGTGAAACGACAGATAATGGGAGAAGCTTACTTCCTTCGGGCCCTGTACTATTTTCACCTGGTGGATTTCTTCGGCAGCGTGCCCCTGTATGACGAGACGTGGGACATTACCGAAAAATACATGGAGATGCTTCTTCCCCGTTCTTCGGCCGAGCAGTGCTGGAAATTCATAACCGACGACCTCACCCGGGCCATAGAGCGGCTGCCCGTGACATGGCCTGCCGCCGACTACGGACGCGCTACAAAAGGTGCTGCATATGCCCTCCGCGGCAAGGCCTGGCTCTTTCAGAAGCAATGGGAAAAAGCCATATCCGATTTCGAGGAAATAGTCGAAAACAAATCGGAATCATATGGTTACGAACTCTATAAGGATTTCGGGGCCCTGTTCTCCACGGCCGGTCCGATTTCCGGAAATCACGAAGAAGTGTTCACAATCCAGAACAAAGGTTCGGTCGGAGCTCTATATGGAATGGAATTCCCGATACTCTATGGAACGCGCGGTACATATGGTTCAGGACGTGCCACATGCATGCCAAGCGTGAAACTGGCCGACATGTATCAGCTCAAGGATGGAAAGCCTTTCAACTGGGATGATTACATCCCCGGCTTCAACGCAGATGACGCCGTGAAGCGGACCGCCTTCGAAGCCAAGCTCAATGCTGAACTGACAGACTATGAAACTGTTCCCGATACAACCCTGCTGGCCCGGATATATGCAGACCGGGATCCGCGGATGACCTCATCCCTCATCGTGCCGTATTCCTGGTACGAAGGCTGGGTTACGGACAAGGCCGTGATGCAGCAGTATGCCATAGCCGCAGGCACGACGGCGGCCAATGGCTTCATCCAGTTCGACAGAGGATGGAAAGTCTACCTCTACCGCAAGTTCGTTCCTTGTGGCGATATGAAAGGGGCGCTCACCGACCGTCGTCACAGTCCTGTAAACTTCTCGATTATCCGCTTTGCAGACGTGCTGCTGATGCTGGCCGAGGCTTATTGCGAACATGGCGAATTGGATAAGGCCGTGGAGTGTGTCAACCGCGTCCGCAGCCGTGTGGATATGCCGGGAATAAACAGCGGTCCGGAGTGGCTTGCGGCCGGCGGACAGGACGGACTGCGTCAGCGCATCCGCGATGAAAGGGCCTTCGAGCTTGCCGGGGAGGGTCACCGATTCTCGGATATCCGCCGCTGGGGTATAGCAAAAGAGCTCCTGGACGGTCGCAAAGAGGTTGAATTCACCGGGACGACATTGTTTACACGCACCTTCGAAGTCCGTCACAACCTATGGCCGATTCCTTCCGAAGAAACTACCAATAACCCTAATCTGCTACCAAATAATCCGGGATGGTGATGAGAAAGATACTGATTGCAGGCCTTGCCATGTTGGTGCTCTCCTGCGGGCAGAAAGGCAAGGCGCCCGCCTATAGCGACGCCCTTACCGAGGATGCGGTCAAGTCGGCCGTTGAGGACGCCATTCTCTGGCAACTGGACAATATGCCGGAGTGTGGACGTTTCTGGTTCAATCCGCGTTACGTCGGATGGGCCGACGGCGTTTTTCTTAGCGCCGCCGCCTTGTGGGATGGCAGTCCCGAAATTCGCCGCCGGCTTGCCGAAATCGCTGAAAAAACCTCGTATGAGCCTGCCCCAAAATCCTTCGATCCGGCCAACGACATCGCCGTGAGCATGCTCTACGCATCCCTTTACGAAGACAATCCGCGGCCGCGGTTTTTAAAAGAACGGATATCCGACTACCAGGCGGCCCTGGATACGCTCAGGGGTGGCTGGTACATGTTGACGCCGACTATGGAGCGACTGGATTTCCAGATGAAATACTGGCCTGTGGAAGGCGGTCTGGACTTTCTGCTGACTTCCAGCCATGAGTGCTGGAGCTGGTGCGACGCCCTCTATATGGCGGCTCCGGTCTATGCGAAGTACGCCATGCTCACCGGTAATTCCGAATACCGCGAATTCATGAACCGTGAGCTTTGGCGCACGACAGGCTACCTTTATTCTCCTTCCGACAGCCTGTTTTTCCGCGACAGCCGCTTTTTCGATGCGCGTGAACCAAATGGTGCCAAAGTGTTCTGGGGGCGCGGCAACGGTTGGGCGCTCGCCGGACTGGCCCGCGTGATGGACCTTCTGCCTGCTGGCTACCCCGACCGTCCGAAGTATGAGGAACTTTTCCGTAGCATGGCAACCCGTCTGCAAAGGCTTCAAGGTCCGGACGGATACTGGCGTACAAGCCTTCTGGACCCGGAGGACTTTCCGTCTCCTGAAAGCAGCGCAACGGGCTTCCTGACCTTCGGTTTATGGTGGGGAATCAACAACGGCCTGTTGGATGAAGATGCGTTCCTGCCTTCGGCCCAAAAAGGATGGAGCGCGCTGATTGCAGCCTTGCAGCCCGGCGGAAAACTTGGCTGGGTCCAGCCGATAGGTGACACCCCCGACCACATTTCGGCCGACAAAAATGAAGTTTACGGTACGGCGGCATTTACGCTCGCCGGCCTTCAAGTCTTGAAATATATCCACAAAAAACACTAATCATTATGAAAAAGATTGCACTCTTTCTCGTAGCGGCTTCCATGCTTCTGATGGGAGCCTGCCAGCCCAAGGATCCCGTCCCGACTGGTCCTACCAAACTTTCCGTAGTTACGGACGACATCGTCACTGTGCCTTATGCCGGTCAGGAAGGCGTTCTGGTCGAATTTATCTGCGACGGAGCCTGGACAGCGGCCCTCGAGGGCGAAGTTACAGACTGGATTTCCTTCTCCGGAGCTTCTGAAGGTAGTGGAAACGGAAAAATCAATCTTGATGTTGTCGCCAACGACGAAAAGACCGAGCGCAGCGCAACGCTCAAGATTTCAGCCGGCGAACTGACAGCTGCCGTCGTGGTCAAGCAGGACGGTAAGAAGCTGGAAATTACCTTCAAACATCCTTCCATTGCCTTTACGGCCGATCAATTTGCAAAAATCAAAGCAGCCTATGCCGCAGGAGCGCCGAGCCTCAAGGGTGCGGTAGACTTCATTTTCACCCGTGCGGGCCAGGGAACCTATGACCCCAATTCTGTCACGACGGAAAAAAAGCAGGAAAATACCGATATGTCGACTTTGTACAAGTCGATAAAGGGTCCTTCCGTACTTGCAATGCACAGGGCTGTTTCCTATTGGATTACGGCCGATGACAGCAAGAAAGACAGTTTTGCCGAGGGTGCCATCGATATCCTCTACAACTGGGCTGTCGCCTGCAAGGATGTCGACTACCCCATCAATAGTTCCGAAGACCTGGAAGAACCGTCCACCGGAGCCGGAATGTATCTGGCACGTGGCGCATGGCCTTTCTTCGTGACATACGACTGCCTCAAGGGGACCAAGTACATTACCGCCGAACAGGACGCCGTCATAGTGGCCTGGTTCCGCAATATTGAGAAAGCCATCAAAGCCAGCATGAACGCGTGGGAGAAGAACGACTACTTCAGCAAACAGTACTACCAAAACCACCTTGCAGCCCACATGTGGGGCCTGATTTCCATCGGTTATGCCCTTGACGATGCTTCTCTGGTGCAGTATGCCATTGATTCGGAAGACAACCCCCGCGACTTCTACGAACTCATCGAAGGTTGCATTTTCATGGAGGGAGATACCCCCTGCGCGAGGGAAAAGAGCACGTCAACTCCCCCGCAGACCGGCGAAATCTATGACCGCTACCGTCACGAGACAGGTCCTCTCAAAGGCCTTCAGTACACCAGCCTGACGCTTCAACTTCTATCCTGCGCCGCCCGCACTTGCTATAACAATGGCATTGACATGTATGCCTACACGGCACCCGGTGGAGAGAACCTCAAGCTCGCGTATGAATACTATGCCCCGTTCTATGAGAAAGTTGATGCCTCGCTGGGAAGCGGCTACTACGCAGGCGAGACCGAGCGTCTGACAAAGGCCGGTGACATGAAAGGTCTTTTCGAACTTGGTATGAACGCCTATCCCGACAGCGAGCCCATCAAGAAGGTTATCTCTTCCATTGCAAAACGCGAAGAAAACAAGGTGCAGATGCACGATCAACTGGGCTACACCCGCCTTTATAGCATCGATGCCGATGCGTCAAATTAAAAGACATGAATATGAAAGAAAAGAAAACATATGAGACCCCCTCCATGGAGGCAACGGCAGTCGTTTTGGAGGGGATAGTCTGTGTGAGCAACGATGAACCTACTGTGGAAGCCTCCAGAAACGGTTACACCTACGAATCGTCAGAAGTTTGGTAAAGGAGGATTTGTCATGCATAAACACTTTAACTATATTCTGTCGGCGGCCGTCCTCATTACGGCGGCGCTGACTGTTTCCTGCAGCAAGCAGGAGACTGAAACGACAGTCGCGCCTTCATACACCATGACGGTCCATGCTGCAAAGACCAAAGCTCTTTCAGACGACGGGAGCGCCATTTCTTCGACGTGGACGAAGGGTGATGCTGTAACAGTATGGAGCAATGACGGCTCCGTGAAATACGGTACGCTGACCGCCAAGACCGGCGGTGCTACCACCAGCCTGTCCGGCTCGCTGGATGCTCTGCCTTCAGATGGACAGACACTGCTTCTGAAATATCTCTCAGATAGTTACGGCACGCAGGATGGTACCCTGACTGGAAATGATACGAGTATCGACAAAGTCTGCGACTATGCGACGGCCAGCGTGACCGCCAAAGTTGAGGGTAACTCTGTTTCAGCCACAGCCGCCGGTTTTGCAAACCAGTCGGCCATACTGAAACTCACTGTTCAGAATGCTTCCGGAACGGACATAACCGCCAGCATCACCGCATTGAGGGTTTCCGACGGCAGCCATGTTTATCACGTCCGTCCGTCTTCGCTCAGCACCATCTACGTCGCTTTGCCGGCCGTCGGGAGCAACCAGGTGATAGGGTTTGTCGCCACTACGGCAAGCGGCAATTACCGCAAGTCCGTCACCGGGAAGACGCTTGCTGCCGGAAGTCTTACGCCGGTGACAGTCAATACGCTTTACGAAGGGGCTCTTACCGGTCTGTTTACCGTGTCCAATGGAAAGCAGGTGCGTTTTGCACAGGGCAACCTGCAGGCCGTATTTACCGCTGCCGGCCCGTCGTGTACCTGGCAGTTAGCTCCGCAGCAGTACAGCTACGTAGGAAATGCCGCTGCCAATACTTCGATTAACGGCTCAGGAAGCGTTTCCGCCGCCGGTGCCGTTGACCTCTTCGGCTGGAACGGCGCCTCGTCGGGCGTGGATAATTATGGTATCAACAACAGTACGAGTGATTCTGATTATGGAGCAAGCACGAAAGAAGATTTAAAAACAGACTGGGGCCATAATCCAATCTCCGGAGGTGGAAATACTGCGGATGCATGGCACACTCTTACGCGCGTTGAATTGTTAAGCATTTTGAGAGATAGAGCTGCGCCCACAGTAAACAGTGTTGAAAATGCTCGTTACGCAAAAGCAACGGTAAATGATGTCCAGGGGCTTTTATTGATACCTGATAATTATGTTTGCCCGTCAGCCGTGACGGAGATAAATAATGCTAATGAAGCAAATGTTGCATATAGTGCAAATACCTATTCCGGCGATGACTGGGTTTTACTGGAAGATGCAGGTGTGGTATTTCTACCTGCGGCCGGCTATAGGGAAGGTGTTGTTGTAAATAAAGGCGGTGTTTATGGACGCTATTGGGCCAAAGACAAAAGACAAAATGATTCTGCGTCAACTGTGTATTTTACATCTGATACCTATGACACCTGTTCTAAAGGGACTGATCTCAGCCGGCACTACGGCGCAGCCGTCCGTCTGGTCAAGGATGCCCAATAAAGAGTAAAGGAGCCATGAAAAAAATCTATTATACTCCCATATGTTCCGAGGTGCAGGTGTGCACACCGGGGCAAGTATGCGTAGTCCAACAGTCGGTCCAATCGACCAATACGCCGTTCTACGAGGACGAAGACGGAAATCCATTTTTTACACCCTTTGTGCCATGAGACAGAAAAAGCTTCTTTTCGCGGCGATTGTCGCCCTGCTGGCCGTCGCTGCCTGCTCACAAGAGAGCATCAAGGTATCTGTAAAGTCCAATGGACTGGTAGAGAAGACCTTCTCGTCGGCTTTCACCAAGACGGCCCTCGAAGGGGACGGACTGTCCGTAGTGTGGTCCGCAACCGATAAAATCAATGTCTTCGACGAAACGGCAACCTGCGCCTCCTACGAAGCCTTTACGGCCTCTGCATCAGGCGGTACCACCTACTTCTCGGGCTATGTCGATTCAGAAGCCCAAGAGTTCTACGCCCTGTATCCTTACAACAGCGATGCTACTTGGGACTACTCCACCAAAACCATTACGACCAGCCTGTCCCACAAGCAGACGGCCGTCAAGGAGGGGTTCCAGGACATGACCAACCTCTCCGTTGCAAAGATAAGTTCCGACGGCAAGTTCATCTTTCAGAATGTCGGTACCCTCCTTCGCTTCACGATCTCTTCTTCGGACGTTAATGCCGTCGTAATCAAAGCCAACAACTCAGAGAAACTGGCAGGCGACGTTTCTATCGTCATTGATGCCAACGGCGCCCCCTCTATCGACACCGAAGCCATGGGTATTGCCTGGAGCAAGGTCCAGTTGCTGCCCGACGGGGAAACCTTTGAACCAGGTACATACAACATTGTCGTGTTGCCTTTCGGCCTTACTGACGGCCTTACGGTTAATGTTACCAAGACCGATGGCAAGATCTACAGCAAGGCAAAGAAGGCTGCGGCTACCGGCTCGGCCGGCCGGGTGTTCGAGCTTGGTGTGCTGGACAACGGCCTCTCTTACGACCGCGACAAACTCTCGCTGACCGATCCACACGCAATGACGCTGCTCTTTACCGCCGATCAGAAAAACAAGGTCAAGTCCGGTACTGGGGCAACACTCGTTAAGGCCCGTGACTTTATGAACACGAGAGGTAAGGGTATCACCTCGCACGACAAGGAATCCGTCTCGGACGACGACAAAGCGACGACTGATCCTGAGCAATTCTACAGCAATGCGCACAATATCTCCCTGCTCACCCTGAATGCGTTCATGTATGCGCAGATGGGCAATGGCAGCCTCAGGACCAGCACCTATGGCACCTATGCCACGCCGCTGCTTGTGGATTGGGCCGAGGCCTGCATGAACGTGGAATACTCCCCGAAGCGCTCCGCTGGCCCCATGCTTGCCCGCGCCTGCTTCCCCTGGTTTGTGTACTATCAGTTTGCCAAGCTGAGTGACAATTTCTCCACGGCCGCCCAACGGACCACCATCGAGTCCTGGTTCCGAAAGATTGCCGACATAATCAAGGAATCCCAGGCGGAATGGCAGGCAAACGATTATTATGACAAGCAGTATTACCAGAATCACATCGTAGCATGCGTGTGGGGCCTTGTGTCCGTCGGTTACGCACTTGGAGACATGTCGATTGTGGAATATGCCCTTGACAGCATCGACAACCCCCGCGATTTCTATGACTGCCTGCAGGGATGCATCCTGATGGAGGGCGACAGCCCCAACCCGCGCGACCCGAATGCCGTTGCACCCAAGACCGGCGAGATTATCGACAGATTCCGTCATTCCACGGCACCTGACAAGGGTCTCCAGTATGCGAGCCTTACACTCCAGATGCTCTCGACAATCGCCCGTTCAGTCAAGAATGCGGGAGGCCCGGACTTGTTTGCCTACACCTGCCCCACCGGTGAAAACCTCGAATTGGCGTACACATTCTATGCTCCGTTCTACGCCTCCAATCCGCCGGACGCCAGCCTGCAGGGCGGCTACTACACGGGCGAAGACGAGCGTATCGGCCTGGCCGGCGACCTTCACGGACTGTTTGAACTTGGCTATAATGCGTATCCTTCCAATACTGCTATTAAATCGGTGATAGATGCCATTCCCGACCGCGCCAGCAATGCCAAGGCGTCGGCTGCAACCTATCCCAACAACGCCAAGATCATGCAGATGCACGATCAGCTCGGCTACACCCGTCTGCTGAGCGTGGATGTCGACATTGATAATTAAACAAGATAAAATGCGTCTTAGATTATACCTAATCCTGTCGGGTCTTCTGCTTGTTGCCACCGTTTCGCATGCCAAGGTACGCCTTCCGGCTATTTTCAGCGATAATATGGTGCTTCAGCAGCAGACCCGGGCAGCGGTCTGGGGGAAGGCCGCTCCCGGAAAGAAAGTGACTGTCAAAGGCTCGTGGGGGAAGTCCGCGCGCGCAGAGGCTGGTGCCGACAGCACCTGGCTGGTCCGCCTTGAAACCCCTGCTGCCGGCGGTCCTTACACTTTGACAATCAGCGACGGTCAACCCCTCACACTGAACAACGTGCTTGTCGGCGAGGTTTGGCTCTGCAGCGGTCAGTCCAACATGGAAATGCCCATGCGCGGATATGGCCGTCAGCCAGTTGAGGGCGCCCTTGACGCCATGCTCGCCGCCGAGCCCTCTTTCCCGCTGCGCGTAGCCCGTCTTCCGCGCCAGGCGTCTATGGAAAGGAAATGGGACTGTCGCGTGGACGGGTGGAACCTCAACGAGCCCGATGCCATTTCCCGTACCAGCGCGACGGCATACTACTTTGGGAGAATCCTCTGCGAAAGGCTACACATTCCGGTCGGACTGATTGTTTCCTCCTGGGGCGGTACGGCTATTGAGCCATGGATGAGCGAAGAGTGCCTGACGTCTCTTGGATACAGCCTTTCAGACAGGCAGAAAAACTATTCCGCCAAGAAAGAATCGGCCCCTACGGTACTCTACAATGCCATGCTGGCTCCGCTCGCGCCTTTTACGGTCAAGGGCTTTATCTGGTATCAGGGAGAGTCCAACCGGCCGGGAAACGATCCGGAATTTCCCTATAGCAGATTGCAGACCGCATTCGGAAAGATGTTGAGGGATAATTTTGGTGACGGGTCCGACAAACAGCCATTCTATTTTGTTGAAATCGCTCCTTACAACTACTCGGATGCAGAGGCCCTTGAAGCCGCTTATCTGCGTGAGCAGCAGGCCCGGACTTTGGATTTGCTTCCCAACAGCGGCATGGTAGTGACCAACGACATCGGCAATCCGGTGGTTATCCACCCTGCACAAAAGCCGGAGGTTGGACGCCGGCTGGCCCTGCTCGCCTTCAAGCGGGATTACGGGCTGTTGGGAGAGCTTGATTTCAGCTACCCGGTGTACGATTCGGTAAAATTCGAAGGCTCTAAAGCGACATTGACTTTCAAGACCGGCCCCGGCGGCCTCGCTCCGCTCAATCAAGATATCGCAGGCTTTGAAGTCGCCGGCAGCGACAGAGTCTTCTACCCGGCCACGGCACGTGTCGGAGACTGGTTCAACGTTGAACTGACTTGCGAACAGGTATCGGAGATTGTCGCCGTCCGCTACTGCTTTCGCAACTACAAAGTCGGCACGCTGACCAACGTGTTCGGACTTCCGGCCAGGCCGTTCCGGACCGACAACTGGTAGAGATTAACTTGCGAATTCGCTGAAATAATGCTAAATTGCCGAAGATTCACATAATTATCCTGAACTAATATGAAACGCGAAGCATTTAAAATGTATCTCAAGCCCGGTTGCGAGGAGGAATACCAGCGCCGGCACAATGCTATCTGGCCCGAACTGAAAGCGCTGCTTAGCGCCTCGGGTGTCAGCGACTATTCCATTTTCTGGGACAAAGAGACCAATATACTCTTCGCTTTCCAGAAAACCTCGGGCGAGGGCGGGTCGCAGGATTTGGGCGACAACCCCATCGTCCAGCGCTGGTGGGCGTACATGGCCGACATCATGGATACCAATCCCGACAATTCGCCGGTCAGCATTCCGCTTGACGAGGTTTTTCATATGGATTAGTGCTAAGTAATTGATAGATAATACTATAATTATAAACCGCTAATTATCAAGTATTTACGCAAGGTGAGAGTTTTTATAGAATAACTGCGCGCCCAAATAATTGATTATTAATCATTTAAAAATCGCCTGTGATAGATTATCCCGGCGATTTTTTGCTGCCTGCTTGGAAATTATATGCTAATTTTGCAGCAGTGAAATCCCATACGGCCGGGGACGGATCCGGCCGGAACAAAAAGATACGCCAAGCATCATGGAAGTCAAGAAAAGCGAAAAAGCCAGCCTGGAAAACAAACGGCTGCTTTTTACCGAAATTGGATTCGTCGTCGCCCTCGGCGTTGTGCTCGGAGCCTTCGAGTACACCTCCAAGGAAGTGAAGACCGCCACCCTCGAGGACGATCAGCAGATTGTCGAAATCGAAGACATGGTCCCCATCACCCAGGAGACCCCTCCGCCGCCGGAGGCCGCCCCGAAGATCCCTATCCTCTCCGACCAGATTGACATCGTCGAGGACGATATCGAAATCGAAGACAACTTCATGAGCCTCGAAGACGATGCCAACATGGGTGTCGAAATCATGGACTACGTCGAAGAGGTCGAAGAAGAAGTAGTTGAGGAAGAGGCTATTCCTTTCCAGCTCGTTGAAGAGAAACCTTCCTTCAACGGCGGCGACGCCAACGAGTTCACCAAGTGGGTCAACTCCCGTCTGGTCTACCCTGAAATCGCCAAGGAAAACGGTGTCCAGGGCCGTGTAACCCTCCAGTTCACGGTCAACGCCGACGGTTCCGTGTCCAACGTCAAGGTGCTCCGCGGCGTGGATTCGTCCCTCGACAAGGAAGCCGTCCGCGTGGTTTCCAGCTCCCCGAAGTGGAAGCCCGGAAAGCAGCGTGACCGCGCCGTAAAGGTGACCTACACCTTCCCGGTTATCTTCCAGCTCCGTTAAGGAAAGATTCCTTGCAAATAAGCATGACTGCGGCCTTGCAAAGGCCGCGGTTTTTTTTTACCTTTGTAAGGTTATGCCCTTCGCTCATCTGCACGTTCATACACAATACTCCATCCTCGACGGTCAATCGTCGATAGATAACCTCTTTACCAGGGCCGAGGAGCTCGGAATGCCCGGCCTTGCGATAACTGACCACGGCAATATGTACGGGGTCAAGGAGTTCTTCAAATTCGCCAAGAAACACCCCGCGGTAAAGCCCGTCATAGGCTGTGAGATCTACGTCTCCGTAGGCGACCATCGCCTCAAGGACAAGGCCAACCGCGCCTACTACCACCTCATCCTCCTGGCCAAGAACTACCAGGGCTACAAAAACCTTGTCAAGATAGTCTCCACGGCCCATGTCGAGGGCATGTACTACCGCCCGAGGGTGAGCCACGAGGTGATAGAGCAGTACCATGAAGGCCTGATATGCTCTTCGGCCTGCATGGCCGGCGAAGTGGCCCGCAAGATACTCTCCGGCGACATGGCGGCCGTCGACGATGCCATAGCCTGGCACAAGCGCGTCTTCGGCGACGACTACTACCTTGAGGTCATGCTCCACAAGACCGAGGTGGCTGGCGGCCCCATCGACGTGTACGAAGGCCAGAGCAAATATGTCCCCGTGGTCTTCGAGCTGGCGCAAAAGCATGGCGTGAAGGTGATTGCGACCAACGACGTCCATTTCGTCCGCAAGGAAGACGGCCCGGTCCACGACCGCCTCATCTGCCTTACGACCAACGCCTACATCGACGACCCCGACCGCCTTCGCTACACCCAGCAGGAATACCTCAAGAGCGAAGAGGAGATGCGCGCCCTTTTCCCCGACCACCCCGAGGCCATCGACAACACCATCGAGGTGCTGGACAAAATCGAATCCTACAGCATCGACTGCGACCCCATCCTTCCCGTCTTCGAGATCGACCCGGAGTTCATGAAGGACATCGACGCGCAGATGGAGAAATACAAGGACGTCATCGACGCCGGACGCTTCGACAAGAAGGGCAACTACCGCGGCGACGGCTTCTGCCATTCGGTCGCATTCCTCTGTCACCTGACCTATGAAGGCGCCCGCAAGCGCTATGGCGACACCCTCACCCCAGAGCAGAGCGAGCGCATAGATTTCGAGCTTAAAACCATCTCCAGGATGGGTTTCCCGGACTATTTCCTCATAGTCCAGGACTATATCGCGGCCTCCCGCGCAATGGGTTCGATGGTAGGTCCTGGCCGTGGAAGCGCCGCAGGCAGCGTGGTCGCCTACTGCCTCCAGATCACCAACCTCGACCCTATCCGCTACCAGCTCCTGTTCGAGCGTTTCCTCAACCCCGACCGTATCTCCATGCCTGATATCGACGTCGACTTCGAAGACCTGACCAAGGCCCACGAATACGTCGAACGCCGCTACGGGGCCGACCACGTCTCCCGAGTGATCACATTCGGCACCATGGCCGCAAAGAGTGCCATAAAGGACGTCGCCCGCATCAGCCATGTCTCCATCGACGAGTCCAACCGCCTCACGAAGATGGTCCCCGACCGCCTGAGCGAGAAAAAGGAGCGCGAATACCCCTTCAACCCCAAGCTGGACACCCTCAAACCCGGTTTCAAGGTGGTTGAAAAGGAAGTCGAGGAAGAAGATCCGGCCAATCCCGGCACCATGATCAAGGTCAAGAAGACCTATCAGCGGGGTCTCGAAGACGTCGACGTGAAGATAACCCTGAAAAACTGCTTCCGTCTTGTCCCGGAGTTCCAGGAAGAGCTCAAAAACGGCTCTGAACTCAACAAGGAGGTACTTTTCTATGCCCAGGCCCTCGAGGGCAGCGTCCGCCAGGTCGGCGTCCACGCCTGCGCGACCATCATCGGCCGCGGCGACCTGACCAACTTCCTCCCCATCTGCCTTTCCAAGGACAAGGAAACGGGCGAAGACGTCCGTACATCCCAATACGACGGCCACTACATCGAGGACGTAGGCATGCTGAAGATGGACTTCCTGGGCCTCATCACCCTTTCCATCATCCACAACTGCCTCGACCTCATAAAGGAAAACCACGGCATCGACATCGACATCGAGGCCATCCCCATCGACGACCGTCCCACCTACGAACTCTACGGCCGCGGCGACACCACCAGCGTCTTCCAGTTTGAATCCGAAGGCATGAAGACCTGGCTGCAGAAGCTCCACCCCGAGCGCTTCGAAGACCTCATCGCAATGAACGCCCTCTACCGCCCGGGTCCGATGGACTATATCCCCGATTTCGTCGACAGGAAGCTGGGCCTGAAGGCCATAGAATACGACCTGCCGGAGATGGAAGAATACCTCCAGGACACCTACGGCGTCACGGTGTACCAGGAGCAGGTCATGCTTCTGTCCCAAAAACTTGCGGGCTTCACCAAGGGCGAGGCCGACAAGCTCCGCAAGGCGATGGGCAAGAAGCAGATAGACATACTTAACTCCCTGAAGGACAAGTTTATGTCCGGCGGCATGGCCAACGGTCATCCCGAAAAAATCCTCGACAAGATATGGAAGGACTGGGAGAAATTCGCCCAATACGCCTTCAACAAGTCTCACGCCACCTGCTACGCCTGGGTAAGCTACCAGACAGGCTGGCTGAAGTGCCATTATCCCGCCGAATTCTTCGCCGCATGCCTCAGCAACGCCAAGAGCATGGAGGAAATCAAGAAGATAATGGACGATGCCAAAGGCCACGGTATCAAGGTGTTGAACCCCGATGTGAACGAAAGCGGCGCAACCTTCTCGGCCAACTCCAAAGGCGACGTCCGTTTCGCCCTAAGCGGCATGCGCGGGTTCGGAGCCAACATCGTCGACGCCCTTATCAGCGAGCGCAATTCCGGCGGCCCCTTCACCGACCTCTACAACTTCGTGGAGCGCATGTCCGGCACGGTCAACCGCAAGGCCTTCGAAATCCTCGTCAACGCCGGCGCACTCGACTCCTTCGGCTATTCGCGCAGCCAATATTTCACCCCCTGCCCCAGCGGCAACCTTTGGATAGACGAGCTGCTTCTTTACGGCGAGCGCAACAAAGACGCCGACCAGGAGGAAGGCTCGTCGCTGTTCGGCGACATCGAAGAGCTGCGCCCGGTCCGTCCCGAGGCGCCCGCACGTCCCGCCGACGAAGACATCATGAACATTCTCCAGAAGGAAAAAGACCTCGTGGGCATGTTCCTGTCGTCCCATCCGCTGGACAAATACATCTTCGAACTGGAGAATTTCACATCCTTCCCCGTGGGCGAACTTGCCGCCAGAATCAGCGACGCCGAATCGCGGAAAGCCCCTCAGAAGGTCGCCATTGCCGGATTCATCACCTCCTACCAGGAAAAGGTCACGAAGACCGGGCGCCCATGGTCCAAGACCCTGATCGAAGACTACAACGGCTCCTACGAGCTCGCCCTTTTCGGCAAGGAACACGAGTCCTTCTTCGCCTACATGAACCAGGTCCACACCGCCGTTTTCATCGAAGGGGAGATAGGCGAGAAATACCGCACAAAGCCCGGAGAGCCGCCCGCGCCGTATATCTTCCGTCCGCAGAAGGTCATGCTCCTGGGCAACGTCACCGACAATTTCCTTTCCGGCTTCGCCATCAGCGTGACCACGCCCATGCTGTCGCCCGAATTCCGCAAGCAGCTCGTCGCCCTGATGCGCAGCAACAAGGGCAACGTCCCGCTGACGATGTACCTCTACGACCCTCAGACCAAATACAAGATAGAATTCCTTTCCAAGAAGTTCCAGGTGGCTGTGACGGCCGAATTCTGCCGCCGCCTCAAAGACCTTGGTATAGCCTACAAAGCCATCCGTAAATGAAATTCATCCAAATCAACCCCGACGACAATGTAGCCGTCGCCCTGCAGGACCTTTCCAAAGGCGAAAATGTCCTTGGTGTCACCCTCCTGGAAGACATCCCCCG
Source organism: uncultured Bacteroidales bacterium (assembly GCA_900318355.1). Lineage (GTDB taxonomy): Bacteria > Bacteroidota > Bacteroidia > Bacteroidales > UBA932 > Cryptobacteroides. The sequence continues at coordinate 7,626 of ONKE01000065.1, read as the reverse complement.
CGGTCATAAGATCCTTCTCAAGGACGCGCGTGAGGGAGAAAACATAATTAAATACGGGTTCCCGATAGGGCATCTGACACGCTATGCGGCGGCCGGCACGAAGGTCGACCATTCCTGCATAAAAACCAATCTGGAAGGCCTTCTGGACTATCGTTACGACCCCGCGCTGGTGGAAATCGCCCCTTCGACGGTCCGCCGCACGTTCATGGGTTTCCGCCGTGGCGACGGTCAGGTGGGCGTCCGCAACCAGATATGGGTCATCCCCACCGTGGGCTGCGTCAACGGCATCTGCGAGCAGATTGTCAGCCGTTTCAAGGCCGAAATCGCCGGTCGCGAAGGTTCCGTCGACGCCATCGTCGCATTCCCCCACAACTACGGCTGCTCCCAGCTTGGCGACGACCATGAAAACACCCGTCGCATCCTCGCCGACATGGTCCATCATCCCAACGCCGGCGGCGTGCTCGTCGTCAGCCTCGGCTGCGAAAACAACCAGCTCGACGCTTTCCGCGAACTCGTCGGCCCCGTTGAGGCCACCCGCGTGCGCATGTTCGCCTGCCAGAAAGTGGGCGACGAGGTCGAATACGGCCTTCAGCAGCTGCGCGAAATCTTCGCCGCCGCAGCCCAGGACCGCAGGGTGGAAGTACCTGTGAGCGAGCTGCGTGTCGGCCTTAAATGCGGCGGTTCCGACGGCCTTTCCGGCATAACGGCCAACCCTCTCCTGGGCGTCTTCTCCGACTGGATCGTAGCCCAGGGCGGCACCACGGTCCTCACCGAAGTCCCCGAAATGTTCGGCGCCGAAACCATCCTGATGAACCGTTGCCAGGACAAGGCCACCTTCGACGCCACCGTCCGCCTTATCAACGACTTCAAGGAATACTTCATTCGCCAGGGCATGCCCGTCTACGAAAACCCTTCCCCGGGCAACAAGGCCGGCGGCATCTCCACCCTCGAGGAAAAGAGCCTCGGCTGCACGCAGAAATGCGGCAAGAGCATCGTGCGCGGCGTTCTCGGCTATGGCGACCGCCTCAGCGTCAAGGGCTTAAACCTGCTCAGCGCTCCCGGCAACGACCTCGTCGCCTCCACCGCCCTTGCGGCGTCCGGATGCCAGATAGTCCTTTTCACAACAGGCCGCGGCACCCCCTTCGGAAGTTTCGTCCCCACGATGAAAATATCCACCAACACCCCTCTGGCCGAAGGCAAGCCGGGTTGGATAGACTTCAATGCCGGCGTCCTCGCCCAGGGCGAAGCCATGGACACGGTCGCGCAGCGCTTCATCGAGTTCGTGCTCGCAGCCGCGTCGGGCTCGCCGGTAAACAACGAGAAAAACGGCTTCCGCGAAATAGCCATATTCAAATCTGGAGTAACATTGTAAATATTTATAAATCACATAATTAATTATTACATGGAAAGACTCAGCAGAAAGAGCGCACCTCAGGCGAAGCGTTACACCGAGAAAGTAATCCAGTTCGGAGAAGGCAATTTCCTCCGCGCTTTCATCGAGTGGATTATCTGGAAGACCAACCAGAAAACCGATTTCAACGGATCCGTCGTCGTCGTCCAGCCCATCGAAAAGGGCATGGTCGGATGGCTTAACGAGCAGGACGGTCTATATCATCTTAATCTTCAAGGACTTCAGGGTGGCGAGCCCATCGACAGCGTCGACCTTATCGACGTGATTTCCCGCGGCATCAACCCCTACGAGGATTTTGCATCTTACCTTGCCCTGGCCGAGCAGCCGGAAATCCGCTTCGTGATTTCCAACACCACCGAAGCCGGCATCGCATTCGACCCGGCCTGCAAGCTGACCGACGCCCCGGCATCGTCCTATCCCGGCAAGCTCACCCAGCTCCTCTACCACCGCTGGCAGCATTTCGGCGCCGCCGCCGACAAGGGCCTTATCATCTTCCCTTGCGAGCTGATCTTCGAAAACGGCAAGCATCTCAAGGAATGCATCCGCCAGTATATCGACCTCTGGCAGCTGGAGCCTGCTTTCGCACAGTGGTTTGAGACTGCCTGCGGCGTCTACAGCACCCTGGTCGACCGCATCGTTCCGGGCTATCCCCGCGACACCGCCGCCCAGCTCTGCGAGCGCGTCGGCTATGACGACCATCTTCTCGACAAGGCCGAAATCTTCCACCTCTGGGTCATCGAGGCCCCGAAGGAAGTCGCCGCGGAGTTCCCTGCCGACAAGGCCGGCCTCAACGTCCTGTTCGTCCCTTCCGAGGCTCCTTACCACGAGCGCAAGGTTACCCTCCTCAACGGTCCCCACACCGTCCTGTCGCCCGTCGGCTACCTCAGCGGCCTCGACACCGTCAAGCAGTGCTGCGAAGACCCTGAAGTGGGTCCGTTCGTCCGCAAGGTCATGTACGAAGAGTTCCTTCCCACGCTGAACCTGCCCGAAGCCGAGCTCCGCAAGTTCGCCGACGACGTCATGGAGCGTTTCCGCAATCCTTTCGTCAAGCACTTCGTAACCTCCATCATGCTCAACTCCTTCCCGAAGTTCAAGACCCGCGACCTGCCCGGACTTAAGACCTATCTCGAGCGCAAGGGCGAACTTCCCCAGGGCATAGTACTCGGCCTGGCTGCCATCTGCACCTACTACAAGGGCGGCAAGCGGGGCAACGACGAAATCGTTCCCAACGACGACCCGAAGATTATCGACCTCTTGAAGAGCCTCTGGGCCACCGGCGACGTCCGCAAGGTTGCCGTAGGCGTCCTTGCCGACGACTTCATCTGGGGCGAAGACCTCAACGCCATCCCCGGCCTGACCGACCTCCTCTGCGCCGACCTGGCCCTCATCCAGACCTCCGGCATGCGTGCCGCCGTCAAATCGATAATTAAATAATCCGGAATATGTCAACCCAAAAGAAACTGATGACCAACTGGCGGTGGTGGATTTGCACCCTGCTCTTTGTCGCCACGACCGTCAACTACCTCGACCGTCAGGTCCTTTCGCTGACCTACAAGGAGTTCATCGCTCCCGAGTTCCATTGGACTGATGCTGACTATGGCACGATAACATCCTTATTCTCAATTTTTTACGCCATCGCGTGCCTCTTCGCCGGAAAATTCGTCGACTGGATGGGCACCAAGAAGGGCTACCTCATCGCCATCGGCGTATGGTCGGCCGGTGCCGTCATGCATGCCGCATGCGGCTGGGCCACCGCCGCCATTGTGCCCGGAATCGATTCCGTAGCGGCCTTGAGGGCCGTTGAGGCCGGTTCCAATGTAGCCCTTGCGATATCCACGACGTCGGTCTACCTGTTCCTGCTCTGCCGCGGCATCCTGGCCCTTGGCGAGGCGGGCAACTTCCCGGCGGCCATCAAGACTACGGCCGAATATTTCCCCAAGAAAGACCGCGCATTCGCGACGTCCATCTTCAATGCAGGTGCCTCCGTGGGCGCTCTCGCCGCTCCGCTGACCATCCCGCCGCTTGCCAAGGCTTTCGGCTGGGAGTGGGCCTTCATCATCATCGGCGGCCTGGGATTCATCTGGATGTTCTTCTGGCAGTTCATGTATGACAAGCCCGAAAACAGCAAACACGTCAGCGAAGCCGAGTTGGAATACATCCATCAGGACGACGCCGAAGAGGCCGCAGCCAAGGCTGAAATCGCCAAGGAGAAGTCCATCCCCTTCATCCAGTGCTTCAAATACAAGCAGACTTGGTCCTTCTTCTTCGGCAAATTCTTCACCGACGGCGTATGGTGGTTCTTCCTCTTCTGGGCTCCCGCCTACTTCCAGGACCAGTTCAGCGCTCCCGCATCTTCCGGCCTCGGCCAGGGCTTGATTTTCACGCTCTACGCCATTGTGACGGTGATTTCCCTCTTCGGAGGCTACCTGCCGCGCCTGTTCGTCGACAAACGCGGCATGAACCCCTACAACGGCCGTATGCTCTCCATGCTGATATTCGCCTTCTTCCCGCTGGTCGCCCTTGCGGCCCAGCCACTGGGCATCGCGACCGGCAGCCCATGGTGGCCGGCCATCCTCATCGGTATCGCCGGAGCGGCCCATCAGTCCTGGTCGGCCAACATCTTCTCCACCGTCGGCGACATGTTCCCCAAGAGCACCATCGCTTCCATTACGGGCATCGGCGCCATGGCCGGAGGTCTCGGTTCCATGATCATCCAGAAGGTCGCAGGCAACCTCTTCACCTATGCTGAAAATGCCGGTTCCGCCTTCCGTTTCATGGGCTTCGAAGGCAAGCCCGCAGGCTACTTCATCATCTTCTGCTACTGCGGTCTGGCCTACCTGATCGCCTGGATCATCATGAAGAGCCTCGTGCCCAAATATAAGCCCGTAGAGGTCTAGAAGCGGATTTTATTCACTAACTTTGCAAGATAAACAAACAGATATGGCAAAAGTTGTTACTTTCGGCGAAGTCATGCTCCGGCTCGCCACCCCGGGATACCTGCGTTTCTCGCAGGCCCATACTTTCGAGGCGACGTTCGGCGGCGGCGAGGCCAATGTGGCCGTGTCTCTGGCCAATTATGGCATTGACGCCCACTTTGTTACCCGACTTCCCAAAAACGATATCGCCGACATGTGCGTCGCGGAGCTCCGCGGCCTTGGCGTCGACACCCGCAGCATCGTCTACGGCGGCGACCGCGTCGGCATCTATTATCTTGAGACAGGTGCCGTCGCGCGCGGCAGCAAGGTTGTCTACGACCGTGCTCATTCCGCAATCAGCGAGATCAAGCCCGGAATGGTGGACTGGTACAAGGTGCTTCAGGGAGCCGACTGGTTCCATTGGACTGGCATCACCCCGGCCCTGAGCCAGGGTGCCGCAGACGCCTGCCTGGAGGCCATCAAGGTAGCCAACGAACTGGGTGTCAAGGTGTCATGCGACCTCAACTACCGCAAGAAACTCTGGAAATACGGCAAGACGGCCGCCGAAGTGATGCCGGCCCTGGTGGAAGGCTGCGACCTTATCCTCGGCAACGAGGAAGACGCCGAAAAGGAATTCGGTATCAAGCCGGAAGGATTCGACGCTGAAAATACAGGCGGCGAAATCGACCAGACCCGTTTCGAGAGCGTATGCCGCCAGCTGATGCAGAAGTTCCCGCGCTGCAAGAAGGTCGCGGTGACCCTGCGCGGCTCCATCAACGCCAACCACAACACATGGGGCGGCGTCCTCTACGATGGCAAGACCCTCTGGCAAAGCCGTCGTTACGACATCACCCACATCGTCGACCGCGTCGGCGGCGGCGACTCCTTCATGGGTGGTCTCCTCTACGGCCTGATTGCCTACGACAACGACCAGCAGGCCATCGAATTCGCAGCGGCCGCATCCTGCCTCAAACACACCATCCCCGGCGACTACAACCGCGTCACCGTCTCCGAGGTCGAGGGGCTTATCGCCGGCGGCGGCAGTGGTCGCGTCTCCCGCTAAACACTTGTCATTCTGAGCGTAAGCGAAGAATCTAAAACCCAGTCAACAATGTCGAAATTCAAAAAAATAGACACCATCGGCCTCATCCGCTCCACCGGCATCGTCCCGGTGTTCTACAATGCCGATGTCGAAATAACCAAGAAGGTGGTCAAGGCCTGCTATGACGGCGGTATCCGCGCCTTCGAATTCACCAACCGCGGCGACGGCGCTTCCAAAGTGTTCGAAGAGCTGATCGCCTTCGTGCGTGCCGAGTGCCCAGAAATGGCCCTTGGCGCCGGTACCATCCTCGATGCCCCGACCGCCGCGATATACCTCCAGATGGGTGCCGATTTCATCGTATCGCCCTGCCTTGCAGCCGAGGTCGCGCCGCTGTGCAACCGCCGTGGAGTGCCCTACAGCCCGGGTTGCGGCACCGTCAGTGAAATCGTCCGCGCCATGGAACTCGGTTGCGACCTGGTCAAGGTCTTCCCGGCCGGCACCGTGGGCGGTCCCGCCTTCGTCAAGAACGTCCTCGCCCCGCTGCCCTGGGCAATGATCATGTGCACGGGCGCCGTGGAGCCTACGGAGGAAAATCTCTCGGCCTGGGCCAAATCCGGCGTGACAGCCGTGGGCATGGGCTCGAAACTCTTCCCCAAGGCCGTTGTTGCCGCCGGTGACTGGACCTCAATCTCCGAATTGTGCCGCAAATCTCTCGAATGGTTTAAAAAATAGATACAGTTATGACAGATCTTTTCTCACTCAAAGGTAAAAATGCCTGGATCACAGGTGCTTCCTACGGCATTGGATTCAATATTGCCAAAGCCTTCGTAGCGGCAGGCGTCGACAATATCATTTTTAACGACATCAACGAGGCAGCCCTGGAGCGCGGCCTTGAGAACTACAAGGAGGCCGGTATTGAAAACGTTCACGGCTACGTTTGCGACGTGACCGACGAAAAGGCCGTCAAAGCCCTTGTCGACACCATCCACACCGAGGTAGGCCCCATCGACATCCTCGTCAACAACGCCGGCATCATCAAGCGCATCCCCATGCACGAGATGGCGCGCAAGGATTTCCAGCAGGTCATCGACGTCGACCTGGTGGCTCCGTTCATCGTTTCGAGCGCCGTCCTTCCCGAGATGATGGCCCGTCGCGAGGGCAAGATCATCAACATCTGCTCGATGATGTCGGAGCTCGGCCGTGAGACCGTCTCCGCCTACGCTGCTGCAAAGGGCGGCCTGAAGATGCTCACGCGCAATATCTGCTCCGAATACGGCGAATACAACATCCAGTGCAACGGTCTCGGCCCCGGCTACATCGCAACGCCCCAGACGGCCCCTCTGCGCGAGATCCAGCCCGACGGCAGCCGTCATCCTTTCGACAGCTTCATCTGCGCCAAGACCCCTGCCGGCCGTTGGCTCGATCCGTCCGAACTCGGCGGCCCGGCCGTGTTCCTGGCTTCGCACGCTTCCGACGCCGTCAACGGTCACATCCTCTATGTCGACGGCGGTATACTGGCGTATATCGGCAAGCAGCCGAAATAGATTCTTCGCTTCGCTCAGAATGACAGAGTTATGAATGAATGACAAAGTTATGAAAGAATGACAGAGTTATGAAAATCAATTGTACTGTCCGTCAGGCGTCCAGCAATGTCGACGCCAAGCATTACGACACGGAGCGCCTGCGCAAAGAGTATCTCGTTGAGAACGTGATGGTTCCCGACGAAATCAACATGGTCTATTCCATGTTCGACCGTATCATCGCCGGTGGTGCCGTACCCGTGAAGGAAGCCCTTGTGCTCACCCCTCCGGAAATCCTCCGCAGCGACTACTTCACCCAGCGCCGCGAGCTCGGCATCATCAACGTCGGTGGCGCCGGAACCGTCGTCGTAGGCGAAGAAGAATATCATATCGACTACAAAGAGGCCATTTACGTCGGCCGCGGCAACCGCCACGTCACTTTCAAGAGCGACGAAGGGTCCAAGCCCGCCCATTTCTACTTCTGCAGCGCCACCGCCCACAGGGAGACCGGCGTCAAGAAGGTGAGCAAGAAAGACGCCGTGGTGATGCATCTCGGCAGCCTCGAGGAAAGCAACGAACGCACAATCAACCGCCTGCTGGTCAAGGAAGTAGTGCCTTGCTGCCAGCTTCAGATGGGCATGACCGAACTCTCTCCGGGCAGCACCTGGAACACCATGCCGGCCCACACCCACGACCGCCGCATGGAGGTTTATTTCTACTTCGAACTTCCGAAGGACG
>ONKE01000005.1 GCA_900318355.1 uncultured Bacteroidales bacterium | reverse complement strand
CTCCGGGCAGCACCTGGAACACCATGCCGGCCCACACCCACGACCGCCGCATGGAGGTTTATTTCTACTTCGAACTTCCGAAGGACGCCGCCGTGTGCCATTTCATGGGCGAGCCGCAGGAGACGCGCCACATCTGGATGCACAACGAACAGGCCGTCATCTCCCCTCAGTGGAGCATCCACAGCGCCTGCGCGACCCGCAACTATACCTTCATCTGGGGCATGTGCGGCGAAAACGACGACTACAACGACATGGACTGGTGTGCCACCGAAGATCTCCGTTAGTTATGAAGAAAACACTTGTAGCTCTTTTGTTTACGGCCCTGCTTGCCGCTTCATGCGGAAATAATGGGGAGCAGAAGGTGATGGCCCGCGCCGTTCCCGAAAGGGCGGACGATTTCGTCTTTGAAAACAACCTTGTCGCCGGCCGTTTCTACGGAAAGGCGCTGGAGGGCAACCCTACGTCTCCGGGTCTTGACATCTGGGTCAAGCAGCCCGGGGCGCTCGTTGCCGACACCTGGTACGCCGAGGCGCAGAAAGACCCCGGCTACTACCATCACGACCACGGCGGAAAGGACTGCTACAAGGTGGCCGTTTCCCTTGGCGGCGGCGCTTCGGTGCCGTACATTGACAACAAGCTGCGCTACCCGGCCACGAACTACCGTACCTGCGAAGTCAAATCCATCACTCCGGACGAGGTTACCTTCGTGCTGGGATATCCCGCTTGGGATGCGTATGAGGGCATTTCCGTGTCTCTGAGCAAGGAAGTGACGCTTCGGGCCGACAGCTATTTCGCCGACGTTACCGACACCTACACCTTCACTGGCACGGATTCTCTGACGATAGCCGCCGGCATCAAGCTCCACGGCGCGCAGGATACCGTGGTCAAGAGCATGTTCGAATCCGGCGTCCTGGCCATCTGGGAGCGTGCTTCCGACCAGGGCGCGGAGCCCGAAGACGGCCTTATCGGCGTTGCGCTGGTGATGCCCGACGCTGACGAAATGGGCGTGATCGACGACCATGCCGTCGTTTTCAAGATGATCGGTTCGGGCCAGCCTGTCAGCTACCGCATCGGTTCCTGCTGGTCCAAGGCCAGGATAAACAAGCCTGAAAAATGGTTCTCGCTTGTTAAGAAACAAATGAAATAGACAGAGTAATGTCTGAATCAAAAGCACTTGCGAAAAGCATTTGGGTGAGGCTGAAGGATAAGCTCGTCGAGGCGCTGACGTCGGTGCTCCCGGTGAGCGTTATCGTGCTTCTGCTTTCCCTTACGCCATGGGTCGACATTTCCGTTTCAGACCTTGTCATGTTTGTGGCCGGGGCGCTTATGCTCATCGTCGGTATCGGGCTTTTCAACCTTGGTGCCGATATGGCCATGACGCCCATGGGACAATATGTGGGTGAGGGACTTACCCGTTCCAAGAAGCTCGGGCTGCTTCTGACCGTGGCGTTTTTCATGGGCCTGCTGATTACGGTGGCCGAGCCCGACCTTTCCGTCCTGGCGTCCCAGGTGAGCGCCATCATGAATGGCAAGGTGCTCATTCTGACGGTGGGCGTCGGCGTCGGTATCATGCTGCTTCTCGGTGTTGTCAAGATTATCTTCCACGCCGACCTGACGAGCATTTTGCTCTACTGCTACATGATACTGTTCTGCCTCGCCGCGCTGCTTATGGACAACGACGACAACTGGCCCCTGCTTTCGATGTGTTTTGATTCCGGCGGCGTGACGACCGGTCCCATCACCGTTCCGTTCATCATGGCCCTGGGCGTGGGTATCGCCCTTTCCGTAGGCGGCCGCAACGCCAATGAAAACAGTTTCGGCCTCATCGCCCTGTGCTCGGTCGGTCCGATTGCGGCGGTCCTCGTCCTTTCGATGTTTGCTGACGCTCCCACGAACTACCAGGTTCCGGACTATTCCATGGACGCCATCCTCTCCGGCGGGCTTGGGCATATCATTCTCGAAACGATGTCGGATGTGGCTCAGTCACTTATACTTATCATCGTATTTTTCTTCGTGCTGCAGTCCATCGTCCTGAAACTCCCCAATACCAAGATCATCCAGATCCTTGTGGGAATTGTCTACACCTTCGTGGGGCTGGTCCTGTTCCTGTCGGCCGCGGAGATGGTATTCATGCCGCTGGGATATCGTATAGGCTTGGCTTTGGCTGAGGCTAATCCAGTGATACTCATAGTATTTGCGTTTATCATCGGTATGGTCGTCGTGCTCGCCGAGCCGGCCGTCCATGTGCTCAACAACCAGGTCAGCGAAATAACCGGCGGCGAAGTCACCCGCGGCCAGATGATGTCGGCCCTTTCCATCGGCGTCGGCATCTCCATCGGGCTTTCCGTGATTCGTATCTACTACGATTTCTCGCTTCTGTACTATCTTATTCCGGGCTATGCCATTTCGCTCGGGCTGTCTTTCCTCGTGCCAAGGCTCTACACCGCCATCGCTTTCGATTCCGGCGGCGTGGCCAGCGGTCCGTTGACGTCCAGCTTCATCCTTCCCATGGTCGTTGGAGCATGTATGAGCATGCAGGGTCAGTCCAAGGTGCTTGAGCTGGCGTTCGGCGTCGTCGCCATGGTCGCCATGACGCCTCTGATCACTATCCAGTGCCTCGGCTTCAAGTCGGTGCTTGCGACACGTTACCGCAGGAAAGCGGCCTTCCGCCGTATTCTGGCAGCTGCCGACGACCCTATTATTTACTTTGAATAGACTTTGCCATGTCTGAAACGCGTAACATTGCCCCAATGAAACTCGAAGTTGTCGTGGCCATAGTCCACAACGACAAGAAAGCCTACTATTCAAGCCTTATTCAGGCCCGGCAGGTCAACTTTCAGTTCTCCGTACCGTGCAAGGGTACGACCCATCTCCTGCTTGGTTATCTTGGTCTGGATGAAAGGCCCAAGACGCTGATTGGCGCGGTCGTCCGCGAAGACGAAGCGCAGACGGTCATGGAAATCCTCAATGAAAATTTCCAGAAGGGGAAAGACTACAAGGGTATCGCCTTCACGATGCCTTTCAGCAGCATGATAGGCACCCTTGCCTATGGTTTTTTGAGTAATGAGAAAATAGTAAAAGAGCAAGCTTAGAGAGTATGAGTCAGGAAAATAAATACGAACTGGTGGTCAGTATCGTCAACTCCGGTTTTTCCGAAAATGTCATGGCTGCGGCCCGTGCTGCCGGTGCCAAGGGCGGCAGTATCATCCGTGGCCGCGGATCGGCAAATCCCGAGGCCGAGGAGTTCTTCAACATCAGCATCCAGCCCGACAAAGAGGTGGTGATCTGCCTTGTGCCTGTTGGTATCAAGGACGAGGTGATGAAGTCGGTCTACAAGAACTGCGGCCTGTCCACGGAAGGTTCCGGCATAGTGTTTTCGCTTCCGGTGAGCAGGACGACACTCGAATAAGTGGCTGACAATTACATAGAAAAGAAGATGGAGTGGCTGCGCGAAGGTGCCGTGCAGCCTCGCCATCGCGTCCGCCCCGTTGCCTCGCTGGATACGCTGCTTCACCGCAACCGCAGCACCCGCGGCTTCGATTCCTCGCATCCCGTAAGTGAGGAGCAGTTGCGGGAAATAGTGGCTGTTAATACTCTGGTAGCCTCATCCGGCAATCGTCAACTACTTCGTTTCAAGATAGTTACCGACGCTTCTGCCGTCCTTCCACATATCCGTATGGGTGCCGCGCTTCCGCAGGAACGTCTTCCCAAGCCCGGCATGGCTCCTCAGGCCTTTATCGCGGTGTGCTCAACCGTCGCGGAAGACCGTCTGGTCGATATCGATTTGGGTATTTCCTTGCAGAGCATGGGCCTGAAAGCTGCCCAAATGGGACTTAACGTTCTGATTATTTGCGCATTGGACGGGCAGGCGCTTCGAAGTTCGCTCGGTCTTCCTTCCGAGCCGCTCGCCCTCCTTGCCGTCGGCAAAGGCGCAGAAAGCATCTACCTTAAGCCTGTTTCCGCCGGAGAATCGCTGTCGTACTATCGTAAAGACGGCGTTCACTATGTTCCCAAGCTCCGGCTCGAAGACATCCTGCTCTAGGCCATCGTACCATACCTCATAAGCATCTTCGCTATCCAGATCAAGTCCTTCGAATCGACTATTCCAACGCATTTTTTGGAACGAGTCTGCAGATTTGTTACGTTTTCATTTCATGTGGTCAATTGCTATACTGGCTAACAATCTTGCCAAAATAAGTGGAAAAGCTGACCGCCATAAACTATAATAAGATAATGATTAACCGCATTATTTGAATTTTAACTATAATTAATTACATTTGCGTCGGAAAAGACTGATGCAATATGGACTTGAAGAAGTATTCAAACACCCAAATCCTGCAAATGCTAGGGCTGCGGTTCAAGGATTACCGGCTGATGATGAACCTTTCCCAGGGAGACCTGGCCAAGGCTGCGGGCGTT
>ONKE01000022.1 GCA_900318355.1 uncultured Bacteroidales bacterium | reverse complement strand
GACCGTGTCCATGATGTGGGCGCCCCAGTCGCCGAGCGCGCCCATGCCGAAGTCGTACCAGCAGCGCCAGTTGCCCTCGTCGAACCACTTGCTGTAGTCGTGGTGGAGGGTGTGCATCTGCCAGACGTCCCAGTCCATCGTGGCGGGCATGGGATCGGCGTCGGGGAATTTGCGGATCTTCGGGTTGAGGACGTGCCAGCGGCGGTCGGAATTCATGTGGGCCGTGACGGCGGTGACGTCCTTGATGATGCCTGCGTCCTGCCAGGCCTTGAACTGGAAGTAGTTCTCGCCCGAGTGGCCCTGGTTGCCCATCTGGGTCACGACCTCGGGATGGGCCTTGGCGGCATCGATAAGCAGCTGGTTTTCAAGGTAGGTGCGCGCCAGGGGCTTTTCGCAGTAGACGTGAACTCCTTCCTTGATGGCCCGCATCGCGATGGGGAAATGGGAGAAGTCGGGAGTCGAGACCACTACGGCGTCAATCTGGCCGTGCATCTCGTCGAACATCTTCCGGAAATCCTGGTAGCGCTTGGCGTCGGGATAGTAGCCCATCACCTGCTGGGTGTGGGGAGCGCCCATGTTCACGTCGCATAGGGCGACGACATTGATGTTGACCCTGGAGCCGCGGATGGCGTTGACGTTTTCATTGCCGCGGTGTCCGATGCCGATGAATGCGACATTGAGCCGGTCGGAGGCCCCTGCCACTTTGCCGGAAGCCTTTGCGAAAGCTTCGACCGGATGGGCCACATGGTCAAGGGCGAGGGCAGCGGCCGTAGCGCCTGCCGCCTTAAGGAAAGATCTTCTTGAAACCATCTGTCTGATTATTAAAACTGTTTTCGTGCACAAAAATACGGTTTTAAACCGATATATGCAAATCTGTCACTGCCGGATTATTTCAATTTCACCGCGCAGTCCGACTTTCAATATCTGCGAGGCGACGCCCGAGGATTCCTTTTCCAGAAACGGCTCCACGACATAGTCTACGCCCGATATGATTTCGGGGTCGATTTCGGCATGGCGACGCGGCGAACCCTGGCCGGAAATATTTGCAGATGTGGATACTATGGGCCTGCCTAGCTTGTAGACCAGCTGGCGGCAGAATTCCATCATCGGGACCCGGATGGCGACGGAACCATCTTCGGCGACGGCGTTCCAGGCGAGGAAATGGCGGTCGCCGGGCTTGCCTTTTTCTCCGGCAATCGCACCCGGATAGATGATGGTCATGGGGCGGTCGTTTACGTCCACAAGTTGCACGGCGATGTCGGGGATTTCACGCACGTAGCGCCCTACCCTGTCGAGGCTGTCGGCAAGGAGGACGAGGGCTTTCGCGTCGTCGCGCCGTTTGAGGGCGTACACCTTGGCCACGGCGTCGGGGTTGGTGGCGTCGCAGCCTATGCCCCACACCGTATCGGTCGGATAGAGGATGAGCCCGCCGTCGCGGAGGACGGCAACGGCTTCCGAGTAGATTTCGTCTAAGGTTTTTCTCATGGAAGTTTGAGTTCTGTTCGGACGGGGAAATGGTCTGAGTACCGTTTCCTCAGTATTTCATGTTTCCTTGCGGGATATTCTTCGGGATGGAGGATGTAGTCGATGCGGAGCAGCGGCCACAGGCCCCGATACGTGGCGCCGAAGCCCTTTCCGGCCTCAACGAAGGTGTCGAGACGTCCGGAGCACAGGCGGCGGTAGGTGTATGAGAGCGGGTTGTCGTTGAAGTCGCCGGCGACGATGCACGCAAGCGGACAAGCCTCCATGTCGGACATCAGGCGGTCGACCTGCGCGGGCCTGCGCAAAATGGACGCACGCATCTTTTCCTCCGTGTTGCGGACGGCCTCTTTATAGTTGCCGGCCAGGGACTTGGCCGCCCTTGTCAGGGAGATGTTGTAGCTTTCGAGATGGCAGTTGTAGATGCGGATGCGCTTCCCTCCCACGGAGTAGTCGCCCCACACCGCAAGGTTCGAACTGCCGTCGAAATCTATCTTTCCCTTGCCGGAGCAGGGCAGGCGGCTGAGGATGACATTGCCGTAGCAGCCGTTGTCGGTCGGATAGAGGAAATATTCCACGTCGTAGCCCGGGAAGCTGCGCTGCAGGTAGCCACGGACGCGGCTCATATCGCGCATGTAGAACTCCTGGAGGCAGATTACGTCAGCATCGGCCTTGCGCAGGAACGACACCACGGAGTCGGCGCAGACGGCGGGATCCTTCAGTCCGAGCCTTCTGGACGCCGCGGCAAAACGCCCCACGTTGTAGGAGACCATGCTGACTGCGGGGCCCGGTTCGGGGTCGGGGGCACGGAACTGGACGTAGCGGCCGACGAAAAAGAACGACGGGAGAAGGGCGATAAGCGGAATGAGCACCGCGCGCGACCAGCGGGCCACGGCCCAACACAGGAGAAACAGGTTAAGAAGCGCCAGGGGCACGTAAAGCAGGCCGAGAACCGCCATATACCAGGCCTTGGCCGGGTTGACGAATTCCGACAGGTAACTGAGCAGGAGAAGCACGGCGGAGGCTGCCATCAGCACGCGCGCCACCCAGCCCAGCAGACCGATATGCTTTTTCTCCCGGGGCATCGTCTAAATCCACTTGTCCCTTTCCCAGATGCGGCCGGACTTCCGCCACCAGAACATCAGCGCCCAGCCGAACAGCATGCCGCCCAGATGGGCGAAATGGGCGACTCCGTCCATGGTGCCGAACACTCCCGTAAGGAGCTCGATTCCGGCGAATATCAGCACGAACCATTTGGCTTTCAGCGAGATGGGCGGGAAGATAAGGGTCAGGACATTGTCCGGATACAGCATGCCGTAGCCGAGCAGGAGGCCGTAGATGGCGCCTGAGGCTCCGAGGGTGGGAGTCATGAGCAGCTGGGCATAGGAACCGGCCGATGTCGCAATGTAATGCTGGGCCTGGATATATTCTACGCCGGTGTGGAGCGCCGCGGCTCCGAGGCCGGCAAAGAAGTAGTAGACCAGGAACTTACGTGAGCCGAGCGCCCGCTCGAGCACACTGCCGAACAGCCACAGGGTGTACATATTGAAGAATATGTGCCAGAAGCCGCCGTGCATGAACATGTGCGTGACAAACTGCCAGGGGCGGAAGAGGTCCGACGCCGGGTAGAAAAGGGCGAAGGTCCTCACCATGAAGTCTTCGCGCAGGAGGGTGGCGATAAAGACTATGATGTTGATAAGGAGGATGTTGCGGGTGACAACCGGGACGCCGGGCATCAGTCGCGAGAAGAAGTTCCCCTCCCTGCCGTTATCGTATTGGTAGTATGGCATGTCAGAATCGTTTTTCTATTTCATCGAGTGAAAGGATGGTGAGTATGCGGTGGCCGTCGGAGGTGTATTCACTGTTGGAGCAGCTGAACAGGGCGTCGATAAGTCGCTGAGCCTCAATGGCCGTCGACGGGGTCTGGCCCCTGGATGCGCCGATGCGGGCAAATTTCCTCGCCATGGCCGATTCCATCATCCCGGGAAGGGAGGAGTTGTCTTCGTCCAGGGCGATCAGCACGTCGGCCATAAGCGACTCGACGCTGGCCGCATCGCAGGAAAACCCTTCCGGAACGCCGTTGACCACGATGGTATCGTTGCCGAACGGAGCTATGTCGAAGCCCAGACGCGACAGCATCTCCTCATGTGCATCGAAAGTCAGGCGGGCTTCCACGCCGACATTGACCTGAACGGGGAACAGCGCCGTCTGCGAAACATGCCCCGACGCGGAAAACGCCTTCAGGAAGCGCTCGTACAGCACTCTCTCCCACGCCCTTCGGACATGCACGAGCAACAACCCGGACTTCGCCTGCGCAGCTATGAACCGTCCCTGCAGGACCATTACCGCCGACGACGGCAGCGTCTTATCCTCGAACAGCTTCCCATAATCCTCGCGCTTCTTCACAAACTGCGCCGTCCCATAAGGCGTCGCCTCCCACTCCGGTCCGCCCTGGCCCTTCGCGCCTCCGGCTGACGCGCCGAAACCGCCGGGGCCACCTGCCGCGCCAGTTGCGCCGTACCCGCCCGTTGCGCCAGCATCACCAGCTGCGCCGTAACCGCCTGTTGCGCCAGCTGCGGCATACTCACCGGAACCCGTTTCGAAGGGATTATAGTCCGACTGGAACGCCGAGTCGGGGCGGTATTCGGGACGGTATTCGTCAAACTTTTTACCGAAAACCGGCATCTCAGGGGCGTCTGCGGCCTGTTCGAAGTCAATACCGCCCCCGAAGGAGTTGCGACCGAGCGCCTCGCGGATGCAGGCGGAAAGGACCTGGAAGATGACGCTGTCGTCTTCGAATTTGATTTCCGTTTTCGTCGGATGGATGTTGACGTCCATGCTGCGCGGGTCGACCTTCAGCCAGATGAAGTATGACGGCACCGCACCTTCGGACACCATGCCCTCGTAGGCACGCATGACGGCTTTGTGGAGGTAGGGGCTGCGGAAATAGCGGCCGTTGACGAAGAAAAACTGGTTGCCAACGGTCTTCCGCGCGAGATCCGGACGGCAGACGTAGCCGTTGACGCTTACCACGGAGGTTTCGGCGGCAATGTCCACGACCTTGTCGACGGCAGAGCTGCCGAGGAGGTCCTGGATGCGGTATTTGTGCGATTTCGCCGGGCGGAGGACATGGATGTCGCGTCCGTTGTGGCTCAGGGTGAAACCGACATCGGGACGGGTCAGGGCCACGCGTGTGAATTCCTCCACGATGTGCTTCAGCTCGACGGCGTCGCTCTTAAGGAACTTCCGGCGGGCAGGGACGTTGTAAAACAGGTTGCGGACGGCAAAATTGGCTCCCTGCGGACATGCTATCTCTTCGGTGGACAGGTGTTTGGAGTCGGCGAATTCGACCTGGCAGCCGACAACGTCTTCCTGCCTCCGAGTTTTCAGCGTCACTTCGGCGACGGCGGCAATCGAAGCCAAGGCCTCGCCACGGAATCCGAAGGTCGTAATGTCCTGGAGGTCATCCGCCGAAGAAATCTTGCTCGTAGCATGGCGCTCGAAACACAGTACCGCCTGGTCGGGAGACATTCCGCAACCGTTGTCGATGACCTGAATGAGGGTCCTCCCCGAGTCGGAAATGACGACCGTCACCTGCGTAGCCCCGGCGTCCAAAGCATTCTCCATCAACTCTTTGACTACGGACGCAGGCCGCTGCACCACCTCTCCGGCGGCAATAAGGTTGGCTATGTTTGAAGGAAGAATCCGAATGTCCATGTACCTACAGAAGCGAATAGAATTTGGCTATATAAATCAGCACGATGGCGACAAGCACAAGCCCCACGATACCGATAATCGACTGAGCCTTCGTGGCACCCTTCCGGCGGGCATAGTTGCCGTCGCGGAAGGACCCCTGTATGTACGAACCGGGGACATACTGTCCGCCTTCCTCTTTCGGCTTGCCGGCACTGCCGTCCACCTTTCCGAACATACGCCGCCTCTCCTCCTTCTCCGGGTCGAAGTAGACGGGTTTATAGTTGAACACACGGTGTTCCTGATCGCCAAACCAACTGAATCGTGCCATACTTTGTCGCGTTTGGGACAAAGATACTAATTTTTGCTTTGATTTCCTTGCCGCGGGCGGTGCAATCAGGCTGTACATTCTGGTAAACTATTATCAGGACGGCACTGCATCCTCCGAAAACTGCGTGGAGGATAAATATTTAAATATCAGCGAATTATGCAAAATGCCTGTCCCGAAATCAGGACAGGCACTTTGCATAAGTTCTTAATAGCTAATTAATTATCCTCCAAGCATTTACGGGTTATTTGCGCACAGACTCTGGTTTATGGAGTCAAAAGAAGGAGATGGATGCAGATTCTTCGCTGGCGCTCAGAATGACAGAATCAGAAGCAATGCGTGTGGTAAGATGCTGGCGGGCTGAGCAGCGGAGGAAGTGGCTAGTCGATGAGGATGGTAAGATGCTGGCGCAGAGGAAGTGGCTAGTCAATGCGGATGGTAAGGCGGCGGCCGGAGAGGATGTCGCTGTGGGACAGGAAGGGGCGGTCGAGGCGGCGGCAGCCGACTTTGTAGGAGATGGATGTAGATTCTTCGCTGGCGCTCAGAATGACAGATCCGGCCCCGCCACCCGCAGCAGAGTCTGCCACACCGCGCGCCACAGCGTCACCCTCGCCACGCGAGCCAGCGCCGCCGCGAGCGTCGCGCGCGCCGCCTTTACGCACAATGGCGAAGCGGCGGCCGGAGGGGAGGCGGATGGAGATGCGGTCGAAGGCGGGAGCGCCGAGGGCGTATTCGCCGGAGCCGGGGCAGACGGGGTAGAAGCCCAGGCAGGCGAAGACGTACCAGGCGGAGAGCTGGCCGGCGTCGTCATTGCCGGAGAGGCCGCCGGGGGTGTTGCGGTATTCGGTCCGCATGATGTCGGCGACGGCGGCGGCAGTCTTATCGGGACGGCCGATATAGTCGTAGAGATAGGCAATCTGGTGGCAAGGCTCGTTGCCGTGCCAGTAGCGGCCTTCGGAGAACATGAGGTCGAGCCGCTCTTCGAAGCGGTCACGCCCCATCAGTTCGATCAGCCCGGGGATATCCTGCGGAACGAACCAGCTGTAGTGGCAAGGCGTCCCTTCGGTGATGAAAGACGTCTTTTTCAGGAAGTTATCCTCGCTGAGGAAAGTCCCGTCTTCGTGGCGGCCCTGGACCCAGAGGGTGCGGGGATCGAAGACGTTGCGCCAGTTGCCGGCACGGGCGGAAAGGGCCTCATAGTCGGCCGCAGTGCCGAAATCGCGGGCCAGGATGGAGGCGCACCAGTCGTCATAGGCATATTCGAGAGTACGGCTGCTCTGCTCGTTGGCATGGAACGCGAAACGCACCCTTTCCTCCAGCGGAAGATACCCCAGGCGCATATACGGTCCCAGCGCCCGCCGGCCGCGTCCGTCTTCATAGAGCGAATCGCACGGCGTCTCGAAACAATTCTTGCGGATGCCCTCCCAAGCCTTGGCGACGTCGAAATTGCGGATACCCTTGACGTAGGCATCGGCGATGACGCTGGCGGCATGGTCGCCTATCATCGCGGAAGTATAACTCCCCCACATCGGGAAAATGGGCATCCACCCGCCGCGTTCGTATTTGCGGACGAGCGCCTGCATCATATCCCCGCTCTCATGCGGCCGCAGAATCGTATGGAGAGGATGGAGCCCGCGGAACGTATCCCACAGGTTAAAGTCGTCATAATCAGGCTCGTCGCCAAGGTCATTGACCTGACGCGGGCTGAGCGAAGAACGCCATAGCGAAGTGTAGAAATGCCGGAGCACATCGGGGTCGCCGCCCGAGACCTCGACCTTCGACAATTCTGCCGCCCAGACGGCCTCTATCTCGTTTCGTGCCTGCTCGAAATCCCACGACGGAATCTCGCCCTCGAGGTTGCGGGCTGCTCCTTCAAGGCTTGTGAACGACACACCCATCCGCACAAGAAGCGGCCCGGGCGTATCTTCGAACTCCACGTCGAACATGATGCGTCCGACGGGAGTAACCTTCGCGACCTTTTTATTGAAGCGGACCACCGTCCAGCATGAGTAGCCGGCAAGTTTGCCCCACCCGTTGTAGATGCGGTGGACCGGATTCTCGGCACGGATTTCCCCGGAAGCGGCGTCCCAGACGAGATTGGCGTCGTTGTATTGGGTGTTGGCGCCGAAGCGCAGACGGTCGCACGAAAGCCGCATAATCGCAGCGCGACCCTTTCCGGTCAGTTCATGGCCGGCGAAACGGTAATACCCGGGCTGGGCCTCTTCCAGGGAATGGTCCATCGGAAGAGGCTCACCTCCGGGAATCACGAAGAACGAACCGTAGTCCTGCGTGGCACTGCCGTCAAGCCAGTGGGAGGCACGAAAACCCATCCACTGCGGAGCATCGTAACGATATGGCGTGACGCCCTTCTTGTCGGAAATGCCGGTCTGCGGAGTCCAGTAGTTCATGCCGTTCGGGGCGGTCACGCACGGGATGGTGTTGCCGTAGACCTCACCGCCGGCACCGAAAATGCTGGCCGTAGGCGAGTCGGCTGCGGTTGAACCGATACGGGTGTCGATGTCGCGGGGCCCGAGGAACGACAGGGCCGCAAGAAGGGTCAGGACAAGGTTCATATCATCATTTATTTACGCCAGACGCTGCCGGTTGGGGCAGCGTCCGACTAAGAAAAACACCTATGAAAAAACAGATTTATTCTTCAGCGTAGAAGTAGATGTTGTCGAAACCAAGGGTGTACGTATCATAAGATGCAACGGGACCTTCCCAATACATTTGGAAGAAATCAATCTTCGAAGTATCCAGAACGAAACCGTCTCCATAAACCTGGGCATCGCTGAACTTGAGATCAATCTTGTTCCAACCCGGCTGAATCGGATATTTATTTGTAAGAACATCCTTCGTTGACCACTGAATACCACCATTGGTACCCTTCCCACTGCTGATGCGAATCCAGCCACCAGTGATACGAGCCCTGTACTTATCGGCATAAGTAGCCCATCTGTCAGTATTATCGCTGGGGCCTTCCTGGCAGTAGAACCAGAATACGAGGTGGCCGTTATCCTTGGTAAGAGCACTGGCATTCAAGGAGAAGGCTCCTCTCGGGTCGATGACAAGCAGTTCCGCCTGCTTTGTCATCGTACTTCTATACCATCCAGCACCTTCCTTCTGCCCTGTCGTGACGATTTCAACTGTGCGGTTGGCACCGGCATCTTTGGTGAAGTGTGTCGTATTGTCGCAGCTATGAAACTTATATGCACCCTCGGGAAGTTCAGACCCAGCTTCATAGATATAGACATCCTTAATCATGGAGATTTCATACGGGATTGTTCCGTCGGCATTCTTGACGACAAAAGTCTCATTGTAGAAACGAATCCAGTTAATCTTGGTAAGGTCGATAACGCCGCCGGTAGCGGACGCGTTATGGAGATCAAGAGTAACGTCGTTCCAACCGCTCTTGCAGTAAGATATGAAATTTGTCGTCCATGCAAGTTCGTTTACATCATTGGCCCCGGAGCTGGAAATTTCCAACTGCCCGGCAGCATTCTTAAGCTTCGAAATATCAGAGATATACCACTTGAAATGAAGCTTTCCTTTGGAAATGGTCACGCCGCTGTTTACATTATTTGGCTTGAAGTAAACATTATGACCAGCTGCGCCTTCACCAACCAACGCGGCAATAGCGCCGTCAGACGGGTTCCAGGTAGCGGAACTACCGACTCCTGCGAGGGCAGTATAATCAGCGTAGGAATCTTTGAAGAGATATTTCGCATTAGCAGGAGCGGCAGAAGCATCGGCCGATGCGGAAACGGGGCCGGTACGAACCGTGATTACGCCCTTGACTTCCTCATCAGCCTTGGAGATAATATTGACATTGTAGCTGCCAGTACCTGTCGCCGTGAGTTTACCATCATCGGCAATCGTAAACGGGGCCCCCTCAGTGAAGGTCAGGTTGACGTCTGCGAGAGTTGCGTTAGACGGAGTCAAAGTAAACCACTCAGTCAGATCGAGAGTCTTGCCTACGGGAACGAAAATCTTCGGAATCTTCGTCTCAATCGCTGTCACTGCAACAGAAGTAGCATCGGCATATGCGAAGATATCCCTGATCTGGAAGGTCTCGAACTTGTCGCTGTTGGTCGTAGTGCACACGAAGCGGAGGAAGTTCGTCTTTGTGACATCAAAGGTATTTTCGACTCCGATGGCTTCGCTGAACGGAAGGTCAATCTCGTTCCAGCCGCTCTTGAGCGTCGGAACAAACTTGGTAAGGTCGAAGTTCGCCTCATCCTTGTCATATGTTCCGGAACTTGTCACTTCGAGGAAGTGATTCGCATCAAATGCAGCAGGAGAGAATGCGGCGGGATCGGAAACATAGAGCATGAAGTGAATACGACCGTTCGCACGGGTAATATTGGAGTTGGCCGTCACGGGCATTCCGATACGGAAATTCATGCTTGCGCCCTGGAAAACGCCGGCAACTGCTCCGTTGAACGGATTGTAGTTGGTGCTGCCACCGGCATCGACCTGACTGTTATATTCCTCAAGGGAGCCGGTATAAATGGCAATCTTCTGGGCGGGGTTAATGCTCACTGCAGGGAGATTGTCGTTGGGGACATTGCCCGTCCGGACTGTCAGTTTAAGCTTGACGTTCGCATCACCCTTGGAGGTGATGGTGACTGATTTGTTGCAGGCCTCGGTCGCAGTGAGAATTCCTTCAGCACTTACAGTGAATCCGGCGCCTTCTTCAGGAGTGAAAGTAACTCCTTCCTTGCTGGCACCTACGGGTTCGACATTGAACCAATCCTTCAGGTCGACGCTCTTGCCTACGGGGACGAATAGCTGACTCCTCACCTTAAGAACATGAGAGATTGCGGTAACAGAAGGCTCGGCCGCATACACGAAGAGGTCTTTCATCTGATAGACAATCCACTTGCCATTGGTGTTGGCGTTGCACAGGAAACGGATGAAGCTCGCCTGGGTCGGATCATACTTGCCGTCACTGCCAGGGTACGTGAAGTCCTTCAGAGGCAGGTCG
>ONKE01000009.1 GCA_900318355.1 uncultured Bacteroidales bacterium | reverse complement strand
CCCAGGCCCTTGTTGAAGCCGGTGGTGCGGGCGAAGATCTCGGCGATGGCGCCGTAGATGAGGAAGCGCACTCCGAGTTCCTTGGTGCTGCCCTTGAATCCTTTCTTGGCCACGTTTACGGTGGCGCCGCCCCAGAACTCGTTCATTATCTTCTCGAGTTCCTTCTCGGGGAGGATCTCGATGCTGCGCAGGCCCTTGGCGAGGATTTCGCCGTGGCTGCGGTGGCTGCCGAAGATGAAGTCGTCGGTGTCGAGGTTGTAGGCCATACCTACGGCCGCGGCTTCCTGTCCTGCGGAAAGGTGGGCGGGACCGGGGTTGTTGTAAGGCACGCCGTTGTAGCCGCCGGTGGTCTTGACGAGGTTGAGCATGGTCTCAAACTCGCGGATGGTGAACATGTCGCGGTAGATGCGCAGGAGGTCGTCCTTGGTGAAGTTGCCTTCCTTCAGCTCTTGCTTGACGGTTTTATTGTAGGTCATTACCGGAATTACCGGGAACTTGATTTCGTGCTCTTTCGGGCGGAGGACCTCATTCGGGTCGATATACAATGACTTGGGCATGACTTATTTGACGGTAAAAATGGTTTCTTTGAAAATTTCGGATACGGTCGGGTGGGGGAAGACGACTTCCTTGAGCTGTGCGACGGTCATTTCCTGCTCGATGGCGATGCAGGCGGCGTGGATCATCTCGGAGCAGGGATTGCCCAGCATGTGGACGCCCAGGACCTCCTTGTATTTCTTGCCGACGATGACTTTGCAGAGGCCTTCGCCCTTTTCGTTTTCGGCTACGAAACGGCCGCTGTAGGCCATGGGGAGCTTGACCACCTCGACGTCCAGGCCCTTTGCCTTGGCCTCGGCCTCGGTGATGCCGACGCCGGCGACTTCGGGGTTGGTGTAGACGACGCCGGGGATGGCGTTGTAGCGCATGCGGTCTTCCTGGCCGGCGATGTTGTTGATGGCGACTTCTCCTTCGCGGGATGCGGTGTGGGCCAGCATGGAGAAGCCGGTAACGTCACCTGCGGCATAGACGCCGGGGATGTTGGTGCGCATGTGGTCGTCGACCTTGATGCCGTAGGGGCGGCCGGCCGGGTTGAGGGCCAGTTCCACGCCGATGTTCTCGAGACCGAAGCCCTTGAGGTTGGCCCTGCGGCCTACGCTGACGAGGATCTTGTCGCCGGAAACGCGGCACACCTTGCCTTCAGGGTCTTCGTAGACGACGGTGTTGCCCTCGATGGCGGTAACTTTGCATTTGAGGCAGAACTCGACGCCGCGCTTGGCGTAGATGCCCTGGAGCATCTGGGAGATTTCGTCGTCCAGGGGACCGAGAATCTTCGGAAGCATCTCGACGACAGTCACTTTCGTTCCGATGGAATTGAAGAAGGAGGCGAACTCCATGCCGATGACGCCGCCGCCGATGATGACGAGCTCCTTAGGCTGCTCCTTGAGAGCGAGGATTTCACGGTTGGTCACGATGACGTCGCCGGCTTCCTTCAGACCCGGGAACGGAGGCACTGCGGCCTCGCTGCCGGTGCAGATGAGGAGGTTGCGGGCGGAATATTCCTTGTCGCCGCAGGTGATTTCGATGCCTTCGGCGCCACGGCCCTTGATGACGGCCTCGCCCATGACGATTTCGGCCTTGGCGGCCTTCACGCCGGCCTTCACGCCGCCGACAAGTTTCTTGACGACCTTTTCCTTGCGGGCTACGATTTTCCCGAAGTCGAATGAGGAGCCTTCCACGCTGACGCCGTAGAGGTCGGCGTGCTTGGTGTAGTCGTAAACTTTGGCGCTGTAGAGCAGCGTCTTGGTGGGGATGCAGCCTTCGTTGAGGCACACGCCGCCGAGTTCCCTCTTTTCAAAGAGGACAACCTTGAGGCCCTTGGCGCCAGCGCGCTCGGCAGCTACGTAACCGCCGGGACCTCCACCGATAATTGCAAGATCAAACATAACAGTTTAGAATTCTATATCAAGTGTTTCAATTTCAGTTGCGACCTGCTTGAGGAAGCGGGTTGCCTCGCCACCGTCGATTGCACGGTGGTCGTAGGTGAGGCTCAGGCCAAGGTAAGGCACGAAGGCGACAACGCCGCCGCCGATATCCTTCGGACGGGGAACGATGGTACCGACGCCCAGGATGGCGCTCTGAGGGACGTTGATGATAGGGGTGAACCACTCAACGCCGTAACCGCCGAGGTTGGACACCGTGAAGGAAGCGGCCTCGGAAGAGAGCAGGTCGGGGTTTATGGAGCCCTTCTTGCAGTCGTCGGCGACTTTCTTGAGGTTTTTGCTCAGGCCGATGATGTTGAGATTTTCGGCGTTCTTGACGGCGGGGACCATCAGGCCGCGCTCGGTGTCGACCGCGCAGCCGAGGTTGACGGTCTTGAAGACGCGCATTGCGTCGCCCAGGCAGTGGGAGTTGACGTTGGGGAACTTCTGCAGGGCGCGGATGACGGCGTAGCAGACCAGGTCGTTGATGGTGACGTTGGCGTCGATACGGCCTTCCTCGAGGGCCTTCTTGGCTTTCTTGCGGAGAGCCTGCAGCTTGCGGGCGTCGGCTCCGAGCATATGGGTGAGCTGTGCGGAATTCTGGAGGGAATTGTACATGCTCTTGGCGATGAGCTTGCGCATGTTGGACATCTTGACCACTTCGAACTCTTCGCCTTCACCGGCAATGTCGGTGTGGTTGGCCTTCCAGACCTTGAGGTCGCCGGCCTTGACGGTACCGGCCAGACCCGTGCCGGCGCCGGGAGATGCGAGTCCGCCTTCGGCAAGCTTGGCCTTGGCCAGACCGGTCAGGCGACCCTGCTTTTCGGCAGCTGCCTCGACGTCGCGGGCGATGATGCGTCCGTGAGGGCCGGAGCCGGCCACCTGGTCGAGGACGACACCCTTTTCCGCGGCGATGGTGCGGGCGCGCGGCGATGCGGGAGCACCGGCGACGACTGCAGCCTCGGGAGCGCTTGCGGCGGCGGGCTTGGCCTCTTCCGCGGGCTTGGCAGCCTCGGCGGCAGGTTTGGCGGCCTCTGCGGCAGGCTCGGCTGCGGGCGCTGCGCCGGAAGGTGCGAACTCAGCGAAGGACTCGCCTTCGTTGCCGATAACCATCACGTTGGTAAGCACGGGGATTTCATCGCCATCCTGGAAGAAACATGCCAGGACGGTTCCCTCGAACTGGGACTCTTCCTCGAAAGAAGCCTTGTCGGTTTCATAGGAGAAGAGGACGTCGCCCACTGCGACCTTGTCACCCACCTTTTTCTTGAATTCGGAGACTATGCAGCTCTCCACTGACTGGCCCTGTTTGGGCATGA
The DNA here is from genome assembly GCA_900318355.1 of uncultured Bacteroidales bacterium. GTDB lineage: Bacteria > Bacteroidota > Bacteroidia > Bacteroidales > UBA932 > Cryptobacteroides. Next base: position 391 of record ONKE01000009.1, on the reverse strand, counting down.
TAACGACATTTGCCATTGTATGTTGTGTTAAATTATCTCAATTTTGAGGGGTTTTGGGGGCACGCGCCCTTCCCTAAAATCTCAAAAATCGATTCCAACCTGCAAAGGTAATACATCTTCCGCTTATTTCCAACCAAAAAACGCATTCTTCTCCCTTACGGCGACAGCTGCGGCAGTCCTACGGCAACAGCCGCGGCAGCCCCGGAGGCCCGGACCAGGAGCTGCGACTATGCCTGTAGTTTTTGCGTGGAGGCTAACTCTTTGGTTTATAACAATTTAAAGGGTATATCCATACCCCACAAACGGCTTGAATTCAAATTGTAAATGCAACTGATATAAAAGTGATTGAATAGTAAGTTGGAAGAAAAAAGGAGACAAGCATAAAAACTTG
>ONKE01000034.1 GCA_900318355.1 uncultured Bacteroidales bacterium | reverse complement strand
TCAGGATATGGCAAATAGAACCGAATGGCTCGCGCTCCGGATCGATCCTCATGAGGAAATCCAGCGAGAGGCTATCCCTGAATGACAACTCGCCGTGTTTATCCCCGAAAGACAGCGAAGTTCTATATTGCACTGGAGACTCGTAGGAACGGAATGCCATCCCGCCCGGCGTCGCGGCATTGCTGACAACCGAAGTGCTCAAAAGCATAATGAGCGAGAGAATGAATCCCGGACGCGTCATAAGTACACCATCGTTTACAGGACTTCAAAAGTATAAAGAATTCACAAAAAATGCAAATCAAGGCACCGATTCACAAGGTATAATGAGGTATCCGCCAATACGGACGGAAACCGGCCGCTCTTCGGATGCAACTCCGTCCTCCACGGCCGGAAATAGCCAGTTAACGTAAGGGGCTGTGGAGAACAAGTAGCTGAACACCAGGGCTTTAATGGGTTAGTCTCCACCCCTGGGGCGGGTGGGGACCAAACGCGTTACTGCTTGATTTTCAGTTACTTATTCTCCACGCACAAATGGGGGTCGCAGGGGGTGTCCCCCTTTAATAGACCATGGTCCATAGAGACCACAAAAGGCAGCTGAAAAGCTGCCTTTTGGTGGTCCCAGGGGGACTTGAACCCTCGACCCACGGATTATGAGTCCGCTGCTCTAACCGACTGAGCTATGGGACCTGAAGTAAGCGGACGGAACAATGTCCGCCTCACTCATCACACTTTGATTTCCACGGACACGCCGGAAGGAAGCTCGAGCTTCATCAGGGCGTCGACGGTCTTCGCGTTGGAGTCGTCGATGTCCAGAAGACGGCAGTAGGAGTCGAGCTCGAACTGCTCACGGGCTTTCTTGTTGACGAAGGTGGAGCGGTTCACGGTGTAGATCTTCTTGTGGGTCGGAAGCGGAATGGGACCGCAAACCTTGGCACCGGTAGAAGACACCGTGTCAGCGATCTTTTTAGCTGACTTGTCAAGCAGCATATGATCGAATGATTTGAGTTTAATTCTGATTTTCTGACTCATATCAATACTCTTTTATTATTTTTCATTATACGTCGGGATCCACGAAACGGTAGCCGCTCTTTTCCACGATATCCTTGGCCAGACCGGCAGGAACTTCGCTGTAGTGGTCGAAGCTCATGGTGCTGGTGGCACGGCCGGAGGAGAGGGTACGGAGGACGGTCACGTAGCCGAACTGCTCTGCGAGCGGGACAAACGCCTTGATGACACGTGCGCCGTTGGCTGTGGTGTCCATTGCGTTTATCTGGCCGCGGCGGCGGTTCAGGTCGCCGACTATGTCGCCCATGTACTCTTCGGGAGTGACGACTTCCAGATTCATGATGGGTTCCAGAATGATAGGCTTTGCTTTCGGGCAGGCGTGACGGAAGGCCATACGGGCGGCAATCTCGAAGGAAAGCTGGTCGGAGTCTACGCTGTGGTAGCTACCGTCGAGCAGCGTAACCTTCAGGGAAGGCACCTCGTAACCGGCCAGGACGCCGTTGCTCATCGCGGATTCGAAACCCTTCTGGACGGCGGGCACGAATTCCTTCGGTACGTTGCCGCCCTTGACCTGGTTGTCGAACTGAAGCCCGGTGACGCCTTCGTCGGCCGGACCGATTTCCACGATGATGTCGGCGAACTTGCCTCGGCCGCCGGTCTGCTTCTTGAACACCTCGCGCCACTGGACGGTGGTCGTGATGGTCTCCTTGTAGTTGACCTGGGGAGCACCCTGGTTGATCTCCACGCCGAATTCACGGCGCAGACGGTCGACGATGATGTCCAGATGGAGCTCGCCCATACCGCTGATGACGGTCTGACCAGTCTCCGCGTCGGACTTCACCGTGAAGGTGGGGTCTTCTTCGGCCAGCTTGCCAAGGGCGATGCCGAGTTTGTCAAGGTCGCCCTGGGTCTTGGGCTCCACGGCGATACCGATCACGGGATCGGGGAACACCATGGATTCCAGGGTGATAGGATGGTTTTCGTCGCAGATCGTGTCGCCGGTGTGAAGGTCTTTGAAACCTACGGCCGCGCAGATGTCGCCAGCCTCCACGAAATCGATGGGATTCTGGTGGTTGGAGTGCATCTGGTAGAGCCGGGCGATACGCTCTTTCTTGCCTGTACGCGTGTTGAACACGTAGGAACCGGCGTCGACACGGCCTGAATATGCCCTCAGGAATGCCAGGCGGCCGACAAACGGGTCGGTGGCAATCTTGAAGACAAGGCCGCAGAACGGCTGGTCGGCTGAAGGCTTGCGCGTGATTACGTCGCCGGTGCGAGGGTGGGTGCCGGTGACGGCGCCCTTGTCGAGCGGGGACGGAAGATAGCGCATGACCGCATCCAGCAGGAACTGAACGCCCTTGTTCTTGAAGGAAGAGCCGCAGCATGCCGGAACGATCTGCATCGAAATGGTGCCCTTTCGCAGAGCCGCGATGATCTCCTCGTCAGTCAGGGAATCCGGATCTTCGAAGTATTTCTCCATCACGGATTCGTCGCATTCGGCCGCGGCTTCCACCAGCTTGTCGCGCCAGCGGGCCACCTCGTCGGCCATGTCTGCGGGAACTTCTTTGACCTGATAGTTGACGAGTTCTTCACCCGAATCGTAGTAGATGGCCTTGCGGCCGATGAGGTCGACGATGCCGAGGAACTTGTCTTCGGCACCTATCGGCAGACACACCGGCACGGCGCGGGCGCCGAGTTTGGTGTGCATCTCCTCGACGCATGCGAGGAAATCTGCACCGACGCGGTCCATCTTGTTGACATAAGCAATCTTCGGTACACCGTATTTGTCGGCCTGACGCCAGACGGTTTCGCTTTGGGGCTGGACGCGTCCAACGGCGCAGAACGTCGCGATGGTACCATCCAGGACACGCAGCGAACGCTCGACCTCGACGGTGAAATCCACGTGGCCGGGAGTGTCGATCAGGTTGATCTGATAGACCTGGCCGCCGTAGTGCCAGAATGCGGTGGTTGCAGCAGAAGTGATGGTGATGCCTCTCTCCTGCTCCTGTACCATCCAGTCCATTGTAGCGGCACCTTCGTGGACTTCGCCTATGCGGTGAGTCTTGCCGGTGTAGTAGAGGATACGCTCGGACGTAGTGGTCTTACCGGCATCGATGTGGGCCATGATGCCGATGTTGCGGGTGAATCTGAGATCTCTGCCTGCCATCCGACGTAATCAATTAGAAACGGAAGTGGGCGAAAGCCTTGTTGGCTTCAGCCATCTTGTGCATATCTTCCTTGCGTTTGAATGCACCACCTTCGTTGTTGTATGCAGCAACGATTTCTGCACAGAGTTTTTCAGCCATCGAGTGGCCGGAGCGCTTGCGGGCAAAAGAGATCATATTCTTCATGGAGACTGAAATCTTCCTCTCCGGTCTCAACTCGGTCGGCACCTGGAAGTTGGCACCGCCGATACGACGCGACTTGACCTCAACCTGAGGGGTCACGTTCTCGAGGGCCTTCCTCCAAATATCGAGAGGAGCCTTGTCAGAATCTTTCATCTTCTCGCCTACCATGTCAATGGCATCGTAAAAAATAGAATAC
>ONKE01000028.1 GCA_900318355.1 uncultured Bacteroidales bacterium | reverse complement strand
GTGCCCGAGGCCGGGCTCGAACCGGCACGTCTTTAAAGGACACAGGATTTTGAGTCCAGCGCGTCTACCAATTCCGCCACTCGGGCAGGGTGGATTGGAGTCGCAAAGTTACCGTAAAATCCCAAAACTGCAAAATTTTTTTAGTCCGCACTCTGGTAACCTGTATGGCCGCATTCCGGCCTGCCCGCACGCCTTCGGCCGTGCGCAAGTCAGCCACGCGCGCCACAGGACTGCGCCGCTTGCCGCAGACCCCGCGCCCAGCCGGCATCGCAGGCCTGCCCACCCGCGCTAACCCATCAGCCATGGGCCGAGGCGGGGGATGCGGCGGAGGAGGATGGCGGCGAGGGCGGTGACGAGGTAGGAGCAGACGGCGGTGAGGAGGATTTCGACCGGGGTGACCCAGAGGGCGCCGCCGTCGCCGATGTAGAAAGGCTCCGTGCTGTGGACGGTCATCACCATGAAACAGGCGATGACCCTGAGCCAGTCCACCCAGATTTCCCGTTGTTTTTCCATGAAAGCAAAGGTCGGCATTTTTTGCCGGAAATAAAAGAATTGCTAACTTTGCGAGATAATCATAGACCATCCGACAATGAAGGAGCAGATTGAGAAAATAATGGCCGAGCTTAGTGAACTCAAGTGCCAGACAGAGAAAGAAGTTGAAGAAGCCCGCGTGCGTTTCCTCGGGAAAAAAGGCGAGATAACCGCCCTGTTTGACGAATTCCGCACAATCGCACCGGACCTCAAGCGCGAATTCGGCCAGAGGCTCAACAGCCTCAAGAAGGAAGCGCAGACCCGCATCGACGCGCTGAAGGCGAGCGCGAAGAGCACCACTGTTTCGGCCGATTCCGCCGGCGACGTCACCATGCCCGGAGACCCTTACGAGCTTGGTTCGCGCCATCCCGTGTCCATCGCCCGCGAGGAAATCGTCAGCATCTTCCGCAAATTCGGCTACGACGTGGCCGAGGGCCCGGAAATCGAAGACGACTATCACGTGTTCGAGGCGCTGAACTTCCCTCCGAACCATCCTGCCCGCGACATGCAGGACACCTTCTTCGTGTCGGTAGGCCATCCCAATCCGCTTCTGCTCCGCACCCACACTTCCAGCGTCCAGGTGCGCACTATGGAGAAAATGCAGCCGCCCATCCGCGTCGTCTGCCCCGGCCGCGTGTTCCGCAACGAGGCCATCTCCGCTCGCGCCCATTGCATCTTCCACCAGGTCGAAGGCCTCTACATCGACGAAAACGTCACCTTCGCCGACCTCAAGCAGGCCATCCTCCTGTTCGCCCGCGAAATGTTCGGAGCCGACACCCAGATCCGCATGCGCCCGTCCTATTTCCCCTTCACCGAGCCGTCCGCCGAAGTCGACGTCAGCTGCAACATCTGCAAGGGCAAGGGCTGCAACATCTGCAAAGGCACCGGCTGGCTGGAAATCCTCGGCTGCGGCATGGTCGACCCTAACGTTTTGGAAGCCAGCGGCATAGATTCGAAGAAATATAGCGGCTTCGCCTTCGGCATGGGCGTTGAGCGCATCGCCATGCTCAAATGGCAGGTCAACGACCTCCGCCACTACTTCGAAAACGACATGCGCTTCCTGAGCGAGTTCTCCTCCGCCGTCAATGTCTAAGCAACTGTGTTTCGGCCTCGTAGGCACCGGCCGGATCACCGACTGGGTGTTGCGCGGCGCCACGCAGGATCCCCGCTTCAGGGCGGAAGCCATCTGTTCGCGCAGCCTCGAAAGGGCTGAGGCGTTCGCTGCCTCCCACGGCATCCCCAAGGCCTACGGCAGCCTGGACGACATGCTCTCCGACCCCGGCATCGACGCCGTCTACATCGGCACGCCGAACCATACCCACGAGGACATCACTCTGAAGGCCTTAGCCTCCGGCAAGCACGTCCTCTGCGAAAAGCCCCTGGCGCTAAACGCAGTGCAGGGACGGAGGATGGTCGAGGCGGCGCGCAAGGCCGGCAAGGTGCTGATGGAAGCGATGATATCCACGCTCCTGCCAAATTTCCGCGTCGCGGCTGCCAAGTTGGACGAAATCGCCCCTCTGCGCCGTTATGCGGCCACATTCTGCCAATATTCCTCCAAGTACGAAGCCCTGAAACAAGGCACCGTCGCCGCGTCGTTCGACCCTGCGTGCGGAGGCGGCTCGCTGATGGACATCGGCATCTACACCCTCTGGCCCATGGTGGCCCTGCTCGGCAAGCCGCAGGAAGTCCGCGCCAGCCTGGTCACGTACCGGATCCCCGGCCGCACGGAATTCGCCCTCACCGACCTCCAGGGCTCGGTAGAGTGCGTCTATCCGGGCCTCAACGCCACCGCGGCATGGTCGAAAGTAGCCGACGCGTTCGCCCCGACCGAAATCAGCGGCGAAGGCGGCAACATCCTCATCGACAAGCTCCACATCTGCCGCCATACCGGCTTCATACCCCATGGCGCCCCCGCATCGGGAAGAGGCAAGGACCCCGAGCCGCAGGACATCTCCGTCCCCGACGACAAGGACGAATATTTCTATGAATTCCAGGAATTTATCACCTGCGTGCAGGAAGGGAGGGAAAGCCTCGTCAACACCCCGGACCGCAGCGTGGAAGTCCTCGAGATAATGGACGAAATACGTCGCCAGAGCGGCATCATATTCCCCGGTGAACCGGCGTAAACAGCCATGAAACGCATCCTCATCCTACTCTCCGTGTTGCTCCTTGCCGTGAGCTGCCGCGGCCGCGTCATCCTTGGCGACGAGCAGTTCGGAAAATACCTGCCGCTGCTTGAAGGCCGGCGCGTCGCAATCCTCAGCAACCATAGCGGCATCGTCGGCGACAAGGTCGAAAACTGGTGCCTGCGCGGCGGGCAGGAAGTCACCCCGGACATGGTCGACATTCCCTTCGGCTCGCCGTCAGACACTTCGAAGCCAGTCACTTACGGCCCGCATCTGCTGGACGTCCTCCTGGGAAAAGGCGTCAACGTGACGGCCATCTTCTCGCCCGAACATGGCTTCCGCGGCAAGGCCGATGCCGGAGAACACGTCGCCTCCGCAGTGGACGAAGCCACCGGCGTCCCTATCCTCTCGCTCTACGAAAACGGCTCCTCACACCCTTCCGAGGCCAGTATGTCTCGGTTCGACGTGCTCCTGGTCGACATCCAGGACGTCGGTCTGCGCTACTACACCTACTACGTCACCATGCGTGACATGATGGACGCTTGCGCCGCCTTCGGCAAAAATGTCATAATCCTCGACCGGCCCAACCCTAACGGCTTCTACGTCGACGGCCCCATTCTCGACATGCGCTACGCTTCCGGCATCGGTTCGCTGCCCATCGCGATGGTCCACGGCATGACGCTCGGCGAACTCGGCCTGATGATAAACGGCGAAGGATGGCTCTCCGAAGGCCGGAAATGCGACCTCACCGTCATCCCTTGCCGTCGCTACTACCATGGCAGGCGCGTTACGCTGGTTGTCCCGCCGTCTCCCAACCTCAAGGACATGCGGGCGATCTACCTCTACAGCTCCACCTGCTTCTTCGAAGGCACGCAGGTCACGGCCGGGCGCGGAACTCTCTGGCCCTTCAATATTTACGGCCATCCAGACCTCGCTGGCGGCGACTTCACCTTCACCCCCGTCAGCATGCCCGGCGCCACCCGTCCCCGCTATCAGGACCGCCTCTGCCACGGCACCGACCTGCGCGGAAAGCCCATAGAAGACATATGGGCCGAGCATGTGAACATGGAATATCTTCTCGACGCATTCTCGCGTTTCCCCGCCGACTCGGCCTTCTTCCTTCCCAATGGTCATTTCGAGCGCCAGATAGGCGTCGACTACGCCCGCGAAATGGTGCTCTCAGGTGCCTCCGCCGCCGAAATCCAGGCAAAATGGAAAGGCGACGTCGCCCGTTTCAAGGAGCAACGCCGCCCGTATCTGCTGTACAAAGATTAGGGCCTTGGATTCTCCGAAAACCAATGCCCGTGCGGGAGAAGTTTTCTACAGGTCAATCATCACCTTCATGGTGGACATCCGGTTGTCGTCGATGTATTGATAGGCGTCGTCGTATCGCTCGAGGGGGAAGCGGTTGGAAACCAGAGGTTGCAGGCGGATCCGGCCGGACGAGATGGCCTCCACGGCCTCCAGATAATCTTCGTGCTTGTACATCAGGGTGCCGACCAGGCGGAGTTCGTGCTCGCCCAGATGTTCCATATTGATGACTGGGTTGTGCGCAAAGACCGCGACGATCACGATGTCCCCGCCCTTCTGAATCGTTGTCATAAGCGACTGGATGGAAGACTCCACGCCGGCAACTTCAAAGGCCGTCTGGAAGCCTTCTTCTCCGAATAACTCTTTCACGCCTTCGGCCAGCGGCGTCTTGCTTACGTTCAGGGTGTACTTGATTCCGCACTCGCGCGCCTTGGCCAAGCGCAGGTCGCTGATGTCCGTAATCAGCACCTTGGCGGCGCCGCGGGCCTGGGCGAACTGGGCGACGATGTTTCCGATGGGCCCCGCCCCGGAAACCACCACATTGCGGCCCGCAAGCGGGACCCGGTTCGTGGCGTGCGCGCCGACGGCGGTAGGTTCGACCATTGCGCCGAACTCCAAAGGCATATCCTTAGGCAGCAGCACAGCCCGGTCTTCGGTGACCACGAAATAATCCTGGGCGGCGCCGTCCGCATGGAAGGCTTGGACCTTCAGGTTTTCGCAGATGTTGTATCTCCCTTCGCGGCAGGGATTGCACTTCCCACAGACAAGCTGGGGACGGGCGGTCGCATGGTCTCCGGGGCGGAATCCCTTAACGTCCTTTCCGACAGCGACCACAACGCCCGAATATTCGTGTCCCTGCACGACGGGATAGATGCAGGAGGGATGCAAGCCATGATAGGCGTGAATTTCGGAACCGCAAATCCCTATATGTTTGATGTTCAGGAGAATTTCGTTTCCTTTCAGGTCTTCCGGTTTCGGGGCCGGAGCGTCGTTTTGCACCACGATGGTCTTGGGTGCGGTCATGATAACTTTTCGCATATCGACTGAAATAGATGTGTTGTTTATTATTGCCAGAAGAAATCATTCTGCCGGCTCTCGGCGGTATTGAGGCGGAGTTCGCTCTCCGGATAGGCGCTCAGGAGCCCTTTTCGCAGATCCTGGATATCCGTGGGGAACACCGCACCTTTACTGATAGAACCGGGATAATGGTAATTCAGGTAGGTGTTGAAATCGGGGAGATGCCCCAGGTAGAAGGCGTTGGCGGGTGCGGCGATGTTGTCGCGCAGCCAGGTCGCGCCGCGGCGGTGGGTGTCGAACCACTCGTGCCCTTCGCCAGTCAGTTCGATGACCCTTTCCCACATGATGGCGTTGACCAGGGCCTTGCTGTCCGCGAAATCGGAGGATTTCCAGTCGACGGGGGCGGACGCCTCTCCGGCAAGGACAGACCGGCGGGCCCTGTCCCGAAGGACGTTCACATTGGAAATAGCGGCTTCCCACCAGCTGTCGCCCGGCCCGGCGCTCAGGGACGCCGCAGACTCGGCTGCAATCAGATAGACTTCGGCCAGGCGCATCAGGTAGAAATCGGCCTTGCCGCTGGTGACGTCGTAGGTCGGGTCGAGGTATTTGCGGATGAAGGCGTCCGAACTGGCCGTGATGCGGTCGTCGTTGGGATAGGCATTTACCTGCTTGCCGGTATTCTGATTGAGGTAGGTATCGATAAAGGTTGCCCGGTAGCGAGGATCGGCCGTCGAGGCGTAGAGCACCTTATTGTGGGAGCCTGTCCCTAATCTTCCGCCGGAGTACTTGAGGAAATTCTCTACCGCGAACCGCGACGGACGGACCCGGCCGGCATTTGAATTGGCCGTTGCAAAGTTCGCCGTTCCTTCGGGATATGGCGGGAGCATGTGGATGGAACAGTAATTCTGCCCGGCCTTGTTGGAAGAGGTGATCTTCAGGATGCTCTCCGGGAGGAACCAGTCGCCCGGCTCGGTCCAACGGAACAGTGTCCGGTAATCTTCCGCCAGGGAATACGGCCCGTCGATAATCACCGATGTAGCCGCATCGTATGCCAGCGCAAAAGCGTCTGCCGCGGAGGAAATGTTGCATGCGCTGAAATCGGGAACCCGCTTGGACGTGTCCCAGAAATTGTCCTCCGGGGCCGAGAGAAGGGATCCGATGGTCAGGTAGACCGATGATTTAACCGCCGTGGCGGCCCATTTGTTGGGCCGGTTCTTGCCGGGCGCCACCTCTTCCGACCGCTCCGGACTGCGCATATTGGCTTCAGCAAAGGCGAGGTCCTGCAATACCAGCGCATACGCGTCCTGGAAGGGTTTCCGGACATTATGGAGTTCTTCCGCCGTTTTGGGTGAGGAGGTCAGGATGGGGATGTCCCCATAAATGCGAACCGCCGTGAAATATAAGAAGGCACGGAGGAAGCGTGCTTCCGCCTCGATTTCCCGCTTGAAATCGTCTTCTACGGGGCTTTCCGGCAGTTGATCGATCAGGCGGTTGCAGCGGTTGATACCCAGCCACAGGGCGTTCCAGAGGTTCTTGTTACCGATCAGATCGGTGGAGTATTTCGTGAAGTACATTCCGTCCAGCCACTCGTCCGTGGTGCGGTTTCCACCCCAGATAATCAGGCCCGATCCCGTCTGGAAATATTCGTACATGGTTCCTTTCCAGAGCGAGATGTTGTTCAGCGAGAGATAGCAGCCGTTGATGTTTGCCTCCAGCGCCTGAGGCGAATCATAGACACTATCCTCCGACAGGGAGGTGGTCGGCGTCTCCTCCAGAAATCCCTTGCAGGAGGACAGGACCAGCAGTATAATGGCAATGTATTTTCTCATAGCGCGTCAGAAGGTAAACTTTACATCGAAAGAGTACGTGCGGCAGGAGGGATATGTTCCGCCGTCGATACCCATTTTCTTTACATTGGTACCATAGGTGTTGACATCGGGATCCCAGCCGGTGTAGTTCGTTATGATGAAGGCGTTGGCAACCGAGGCTGTCAGGGTGATGCTTCTCAGGGCTTTCTTCTTCAGCGGAATCAGCCAGGAAAGCGACACGTTCGCGAGCCGCAGGTAGGACCCGTCTTCTACGTACAGGCTGGTGAACTTTTTGAAGTCGCTGTTCTCCATCCGTTCGAGGGCCGGGTATCTGGCTTCGGGGTTGTCCGGCCGCCAGGCATCGTAGTAGGCTGCACGCACGATGTTGTGCTTGGTGACATTGCTTGCCGTCTCGACAACCGAGTTGAAATTGAAAAGGTCGTTTCCGTGCGAGCCGTTGAATACGGCAGAAAGGGTGACGTTCTTATAGCGCAGCGACGTGTTGAACCCGTAGAGGAAATCCGGATTCGGATTTCCGATGATCGTCCGGTCGCCTTCGTCGATATAACCGTTTCCGTTGAGGTCATAATAATCGATGCTGCCGGGGGCGCGGGGCACACCGCCGTTGCTGACCGGGACGCCCGTTTCTCCCTCGGGTACGATCCGACGGATCTTGTAGCCGTAGAACAGACCCATTTCATATCCTTCCATGAATATATTGGCGGTCTGGGCGGCATAGGCCGAATTGCCCACCTGGGCTCCTTCGAAGCAGACGACTTCCTGACTCGTCTCCGTATTCAACCACACGGTTTTGCGGTCGGCGGAATTGCTGATGGAGACGATGGTGTTGCGGTTAAAGGTAAAGTTGCCGCCGATCGTCCATTCGAACCGGGCTGTTTTCACTGGGACGGCGTCCACGGCAAGTTCGAATCCGACGTTGCGGATGGTCCCTTCATTGACATAATAGGATGTCATACCGGATGAGGCCGGGATTTCTTTGGACTGGAGCAGGTCGAAGGTCGTTTTCATGTACCCGTCCGCCACAATGCTCAACCGTCCGTTCCAAAGACTCAGATCCAGACCTCCGTTCAGCTGCTCGGTGGTTTCCCATCGGAGAAGGGGATTGGCGAAGTTGGCCGGTGTCACGGTGACAGAGGTCTCAGACGTATTGCCGGGGTCGTGGGCGGAAATCGCTGAAATGGTGTACTGGTTGGAAGTCTGGTAGTCGGCGATGGACTGGTCTCCGACCCGTCCCCAACCTGCCCGCAGTTTCAGCGAGGAAATCCAACTGCTCTGGAACCAAGGCTCCTGACTGGCCCGCCAGGCAAAGGCGAAAGAGGGGAAGAAGCCCCATTTGTTCGTCCCGAAGAATTTGCTCGACCCGTCGGCGCGGAACGTCGAGGTGAGCACGTAACGGTCTTTGTAGTTGTAAATGGCCCTGGCGAAGAAGGAGAGCGTGGTACTCTTGGCTTCATCGTAGGACTGGCGTCGGTTGGGTGCGTAGTTGATGCAGTCCAAGCCGCCCTTGAACTGGTCGATATTCCAGCCCTCGACGGTCTGCGTTCCGGCAAAGCGGCTGTATAGCGTGCTACCTACCGTTCCGGAGAGGCTGTGTCCTCTCCAGCGTTTGGAAAACATCAGCAGGTTGTCCCAGTTCCAGTTGAAGTATTCGTAGGTGCCGAGCGCACCGGCCGACCCGGAGGAGGTCGTATTGATGGCGGAGGACTTGAATTTGCGCCGTCCGGAATTACGGTAATCCAGACCGATGGTGCTCTTGAACTGCAACCAGGGGGTCAGTTGAAGTTCCGCATATAAGGTAGGCGTGATGCGGTAATCCTTCCGGTCGTTGCTGAAATGGGTTTTATCCATCCACCGGTATGGGCTGGCCTTGAGGTCTTCATCCCCGTCATCGTAGTTAAACTGGTCTTCCAGGTCTATGTCAGAGAAATAAGGCCGGTATGAAATCATCGACCTGGCCAGGGAAGTCGCTGAGGACATACGCCCGCCACCTGTGCTCTGGGTCATGTCGGAGTGGATATGGGCCATATTGAAACGGGAGCCCAACTTGAATTTCGGGCTGACCGTCCAGTCGAGGTTGAGCCGTCCGATGTACTGTCGCACGCCGGTTCCCTGAATGACCCCCATATTATCATTGTAGGACAGGGAGAACGCGTAGGCGAGACTCTTGGGCTTGCCATAGATGGCCAGGTTGTAGCGCTGGCTCACGGCATTGCGGAGGCAGACTTCCTGCCAGTCAAGCGGAGTGACCTTGAGACCGGTCCGCGTTTCGGGATCTTCGTAAATCTCGTTAAGGTAGGCCGTGCTCCTGGTATCTTCCAGATATTGAACGTATTCGTCAAAGGTCAGGACGTCTATACGCTTGGATACAGCATTTACATCCACGCCGGCCGTGAAGCGGACAACAGGGCGTTCTTTGGTGCCGGTCTTCGTTGTGATGAGTACCACACCGTTGGCGCCCAAGGCCCCATAGATGGCTGTAGCGGAGGCATCTTTGAGGATTTCGACGCTTTGGATATCCGAAGGGCTGAGGCCCATTAAACCATTGATGGCCTCGTCGCTGCTACCGTTGTCGGCGCCACGCGAGAGCAGGGTCTCTCCGCCCTGGGATGTGTTGAGCAGGACACCATCCACGACATAAAGCGGCTCCGAACTGCTGTTGAAGGAGGACAGGCCGCGGATGCGAACGGAAATGCCGCCGTCGGGAGAACCGCCATTGCGGAGGACTTGGACGCCGGCCGCACGGCCTTGAAGCAATTGGTCCAGGGACGAGGCGCGGGAGGCTTCCCCTTCGTCCAGTCGCAGAGAGGATACAGCACCTGTCAGGTCGCTTTTGCGCACATAGCCGTAACCGACGACTACAATCTCCTCCAGCGAATCCCGTTGTGCCCCATAGAGCAGCGAGTCTAACTGGGCGGGGGTCATTTTGTTATAGTCCGGTTCCTGACTGAATGCGGCCAGGCATGCCGGGAGAAGCATTATTGCAAGTAGGATTCTTCTCATCATCTGTTCCTCCCGAAAGTAAGTGAAACACCCAACAGGACAGCCGCACCGGCTGGACAGGTCCCATAGTCGACTCCAAGGATAGCCGGATTCCAGCGGGGATAGGCGCTCCAGGTCAGCAGGTCATGGCCCGAAAGCGATACCTGGATAGCCTTGACGATGGATTTCCCTTTTAGTGGAATGTCATAGGAAGCGCGGACCCGTGACAGACGCAGGTAATCGCCCTTGCCCAGGAACTGGTCCGTCACGGCAAAGTCGGGTGCGCCGTCAAAGAGGAGCCGGTTCAGGTCCAGGATTTCGAATCCGGCCGCCCAGGTGGCCAGCACGTCCAGGGCGAATGCCCCGTAGGAGAACGTGGTGCCGGCGCTGCCGTAGTAGCGCGGCATGGAACCGCCCAGCACCTGCCGGTCGAACCGGTTGACAATGCCATCTCCGGAGGCATCGACAGGAGCGCCGGAAGCATCGGTCTTGTATCCGTAGAAGGACGCGGCGGGATAACCCGGCACGTTGGCCGTAATGAGCGGACTGCTTCCGAGGTCCGTTCCGGGCAGGTCGGCATCGTCGTTGGCGACAATCCGGGAAATGTTCCATGCAAAAGTGGCGGATATGCTCCAGCATAAATTGTTCATGCGCAGGATGTCCGCGCCAGCCTCCGCCTCTATGCCGCGTATGGCCATGCGGGCTTCCCTGCGGAAATGCTCCGACCGCGGCGCTTTCACCCAGTAGTAGCCGTCCTTTTGTCCGAAGCAGTAGGACTGAAAGCCGTCGTCGGCCGTCCTGTCGAAATACCCGGCAGCCAGGCGGATGCGATCCGAGAGGAAGCCCGCTTCCAGACGGGCCGTCCATTCCCGGCTCCGCAGTCGCCAGAGTCCTTCATAAAACATCTGGATATCGTCCTGGACGGCAGGGAATGTGCCCGGGAGATACTCTCCGTATGCCAGGTAGGGCAGGTTCTTCTCCCGGCCGGCCTCTCCATAGCCGCCTGACAGCCGCAGTGAAGAGACTGTCTCTCCTTTCGGGAAAAATGCTTTCCGGGGGTCGAACCAGACACGCAGGCTCTTGTACAGTTGCGGGGTCTGATCATATCGCGGCATGTGCTCGATGTGCAGCAGTCCTTCCAGTCCGGCCATTTTCGCATAGTCATAGCCGGCCCTAAGCGAACCGCCGTAAGAGAAGGTGTCAAACTCGTATTTCCGGATGTCCGGGTCCCCGTTATAGAGGTTCAGGCCCCGGGCCCGCAGGGTGTGGGTAAAGAAGTCGTCCCCGGTCATTGAGCCGCGTTTGACGTTGAGGCCATGAGCGTCGAAGACGGCGTCCACGCTGACTCCGTGCCGGTCGGCGAAATACTTATTGAAGGACAGGGTGGCCGCCGCATTATAGGCAAAATCCGTGTTGCCCTCTACCGTGGCATAGCCGTTATGGGCCTTACCAAGCGGCGTTCCGGATCCGTACCACACGAAATGGTCCTCATTGCGGAGATCGACCCCCAGGTCGATCCGGAATTTGACGAATTTTCCGATGTTGGCTGCAACATATGCCCCTGTTGTGAAACGCTTGTCCTGCGTTTCGTTATCGTAGTCCGACGTCCATCCGGAGATGCTCTGTCCCGGGAATTGGTCGGGATTGCGCTGCAAAAGGGTAAGGCTCCCGTTGCCGAACGATTCGCTGCAGGCTGCCAGATTGGACCGCCCCATCACGAATGTGCTGTTCATTCCGAAGGTGAGCACGCTGTTGGCGCGGCTGTCGAAAAAGGTGCGGACCCCGCCCAGAATATTGTCATTGCGGGGCTCTATGCCGGAGAGTTGCCGGAACCAGCCGGAAATCCCGAAATGGGTCTGCCTCCGGCTTCCCAGGAAAGAAAGATAGTGGTTGTGATTGAAACCGACCCGCGTGCCGTCAATTCCCTTCAGGGGGAAAGCGACACCGGCGTCCGAGTTCCAGCGGACGCTGAAGTCATCATCTCTCGGGGCCGAGCCGGTTTTGACGAGCACCACGCCGTCCGCGCCCCTTCCACCATAGCGGGCCGTAGCCCAATAGTCTTTCACGACCTGGATACTCTCGATGTCATAGATGTTCAGGAAATTGACGGAAGGGTTGATTTCCACGCCATCTACGATCCAGAGTGGCTGGGAAGCGCCGCGGAAGCCTCCGCCGCCCCTCAGCAGCACGGAAAGTTCCTCCCCGGTGCTTCCCGTGACGGGACTCACGAGTACGCCGGAGGAACTCCCCTGCAGCAAGGTGGCGGGGTTGAAAGGCTCCTGGGCCAGGGACGGCAGGCTCATGAGCACCGCCATCAGCAGGAGGATCCCGGTCTTAGTCTGTCCCATGATCTTCGAAATAATGGTCGCCAATTTCGATGGCCTCCACACTATCCTTCCGCTTCATCCCCTCTTGGCGAATGGTAACCTGCTTTTGCTGCCCGTCGCTGACAATCCGGATCGAAGTGCTGCGCTCGTCGTCTGCCGGATTTTCCAGGCATATGACGACCAGCGGGGTGGTCTTGCGTACTCCGGAAGGGTTTTCGAAGCCTTCTTCGGCGAATGAAATCCAATCCGTATCCTCCTGGGAGAATACTGTCCAACTCCGGTTGGAGGATACATAAAGCGTGTCTTTCACCCATCCTTCCCCGGTCCCGGACCGGAAAAGGACTTCTTCCCGGTCCGTCTCCAGGGACGGTGTCTCCTCCCGGAATGTTTCGGGGAAACATCCCGGGAGAAAAAGTAACACCACAGCGGCGGGAAGCAGCAGTTTCCTATGCATTTAACCCTTATTTTTTGATGAGTCGGATCTCGAAGGAACTCTTGTAAGCCTGTGTGTTGGCTGTTCTGGGCGCTGCTCCGCTTTGGCACATAAGCATCGTCCATTGTGACGAGGGTGTCTTACCTTCCTGATTCGACCATGTATTGTAATAACCAATATTCTGAGGAGCAGTGTTGCTTACATTCTTGTAACAGGTCCTGGAGAATAACTGGGCCACGGACATATTTGCATAAGAGGAGGTTCCTCCAAGGAATCCTGCTAAATCCACCGTCCACTGATTAACCGAAGGAACAGCCCATCCGTCAGGAGCCAACAATCCATCAGTCGCACCTTTCACGCAAAGAGCATTATACATGTAGATATCTTCTCCATCATTGGAATAAATCGTAAGATTCGGTACAGTAGAAGAAGGTGTTGCCTCTTCTGTTGTGCCCGTAGCGGGAATCGTTGTAATCGAAGTTCCATCTCCCAACTTGGTTGTCTTGTATCCTTCCGCCGTCCAAATCATGTTGCCAATCTTGACAAGGGCATGGTTCTGTCCGGAAGGAGACGTGAGTACATACGGGGAGATCGAGGCCGGGGAAACGCTGCCGGCAGGTGCCGTCGTGAGGATTTCAGAGCCGTCATCCTTCACCCAGATGGTTGCGATGGAGGAAGAGGAGCCCGCTGTATAGGATACCTTTGCCGGATCCTTTGTCCAGGCGCTGACCGAGCCGCCGTTGTCGATGACGAGGCCTGCGGTGTAGTCCACGTTCCCGGACGGGGCCTTATATGCTGCGACAACCCGTACATTCTGGGTGGCTCCGAGGAATTCGCGGGTGATGCGTGCAATCAGCGCGTTATCGGCGTTCTTGATGTCATAGATGAAGGAAGACGTCCAGTTGATACCGGCCACATCAACGCTGTAGTAGTTGGCAGCAGCAGCCTGGAATGCGGCCTGAGACACGGCGATGGAGCACGTGGCGCCCTCCGGGGTCTGCAGGACAATGATGCCGCTTCTTGCGGAACCGGTGTTCGCCGATGCTGTGGCGACAACGCTCTCTCCGCCGGTGCCGCTCGCCGGGTTGAGCGAGATCCAGTCCGGACAGCTCTGGACGCTCCAGGAAGAGCCGGTCTGGACAGTAAAGGCGTCGGAAGTTCCTCCGTCGCTTGCAAACTCGTCAAGGATATCGACGGAACTGCTCACGTAAGGAATAGGTACGTTGACACCCTGGCGAATGTGCTTGACAATGCCGGCATCCGTCTTGGTACTGACAGTCTGGTTTTCCCAGATTTTTTTAACGATTGTATTTCCATCCTTGGTGGTAAAGGTGAGAGTAAGGCCGTCTGAGACGGTGAAATGGCCCACGCTCACCTTGACCGTAACCGGGTCGGTGCCCCGCAGCTCCACATATTCCTTGTCCGTCTGTTTCAGGGTCACGTCAAATTTGAAATAAGCGGTGTTACTGATATTGGTGATGGTCAGTTTCCCGGTGGAAAGGTCGAAAACGCCCTTGCCCGACATCCATTTGTCGTTGCTTGCCGGGTTTGTGTCCTTGTCGAAGGAGATGGTCATTTTTTTGATGGCGCCGTGTCCGTACAGGTCGAATTGCAGCAGCGGCAGGATGGGCTTGAACTGCAGCGCGACCGGATCCGTTTCATTGGCCGGAGCATCGGCGGAGGCCCAGAAGAAGGCCTGCGAATCGCTGACGGATTTGCCCGTGGCGGGGTCGACGGTCACGATGGCTCCGGAGTTGACGAAGACCGGCATGAAGCGGTAGTCGGTTACAGCTGCATTCGCAGCCGCACCTTCGAATCCGATGGAAGGATTGGCATAACCGAGATTGGTGTCGGGGTTATACTTGGACGGGTACGACGCGATACTCGGGTAATAAGCGTAGTACTTGTTGGACGCAGGTACAGGGGTATCCACGGCGGTGAACGAGGCGCTTGCACCGGAATCCTCCGTCTGATAGGATACATTGGTTCCGGTCGATTCACCGGCCTGAGCCCCGTCCGCAACGCTGAAAACGGAAATTTTGTCGCCGGTATCCCAGGTGTTGACGCCGTCGGTTGTCGAGACTTTGGTGAACGTAGTGACAAAAGTGACACCGTTCTTTACCGCCGGAGTCTCGGGTTCGTCGCTTACCTCGACAGTCGGTTGTTTTGCGCAGGCACTCAGCAGCAGGGCGGCGCAAAGGAAAATGTAATACTTTTTCATGGTGGTCAGTTGTTATTCCGTTCCTAAATTTTCCCAATAGAATTGTTCAAACGAAGAATTCTTGAACGTCTCGTTCGGGTCGGAGACATTCAGCAGAGCAAGGCCGGGCGACAGTTCCAGCGTCTCGGCTGCGGGTGAACTGTAATCTTTTCTCATAGTATTGTGGTTTTATTGTTGTTTGTGCAGGGTATCATTTCCACGCGCATTACTTGCCGGCACCCTTTTTTAACCTTGTATTTGATGCGGAGAAACCAGCAGCCGGGGGCCGGTTTTTCCAGTTTCGGATAGAAAAATTCGTCATCGACCCGGCTTCGGACCACTTTGAAGCCGCCGGGGCTTGCCCCCTTGTCGGAAAGGGTGATTTTCAGTTGCATCGTCCGGAGTTCTCCTTCGGAATCCGTCGAACAGAGGGTGATGACGCCGGTCTTCTTGTCGAATGAAAAGCCTTCGGCGCGCGTCGTCATATTCCAGACGACCGCCGCATCGTTGAAAGAACGGGCCGTGAGGGTGTCCTCAACGACAATCTGCGTGCCGCCGAACAGGGACACGCGGCGCCGGGCTGATTCCAAAGCACCGGCATAGGTCTTGTCGAGATCGGCGACGGCGAACATGTTTTCCGGATCGGTGCTGAAGTCTGTGAACTCCGCCTTCGTCTCCAGATTCTGAAAAGCGCCGCCGATGGTCAATGTATTGTGACTGAAGTTGTTGTAGCGGAGAAGTTCATTCCACCGGAGCGCATCCGGTTTCATGTTGAACAGGGACCCCTTTTTCAGTTCTGCGAACGCCCCGTAACTGTCGCTTCCAAGGTCTTCCGCCCAGCGGATTCCGCCCCATTCCAGCATGAACTCGCCGACATCCATGTGACCGTGGGCGCAACTCGGATTGCCGGCTTTGAAACCGAGCCAGATATCATCCCGGGTCCACCCGCTCCGCATCGTGCAGATCGGGTTGAGGCCTCTGACGATGTAGAATAGCTCTTCCGGCTGGCGGGCGGTCGAGAAGTCGGCACAGGGCCGTTCCCCCGTCCCGGCGCCCCAGACGAGCATCAGCGGGTCGTGGCGGGCATAGGAACCGCGCACGAAGGAGGGATCTTCGGTCCAACGGTCGAGCAGGGCCTGCTGGTGATAGAGCAGGGTAGGATCACCGGTCTGCTTGTAAAACCAGAAGATACAGTGTTCGGGCAGGTTGTCGCTTGTGGAGTTGTCGCTGAACGAGAAGGACTGTTGCGTGTTGGTGAGCAGTTCAGAGAAGTATTTTCCTGTCTGCATGAAGCCCGGGACGGCCTTGAGGGCGGCTACGCTTTCAGGACCGAAATTGGCCTCCATCGCGTCGAGGAACATGACGTTGAGCATCGTGCCGTAACCCCAGTAGCCGATGCCCTGCGAATAGGCTCCGTCCGGCACATACTCCGCCTCCATCGGGATGCGGATTTTGGTCTGTGAGCGGGCGATGATGCGGTCGCACAGCTCCGGATCCGACTCATGGACGGCGATAGCCCCGATGGCCAGGCTGCCATGGCAGATCTGGCTCCAGTTGTTGGTCATGTCCATCCACCGCAGATTGTACGCGGGATTTCCGGCTCCACCCGTCTCGGAGGTAATAAGCGCCTTGTCGCGGATGCTTTCCATCAGGCTGGTCCTCAGATCCTCCGGAAGCGCATCGTAAAGCCAGTCGTAGGCAATGACAGCCGCCATATTGATTTCCGCCACATCCAGGAAATGGTAGGGGTTCCAATTCCGCAGATCGCAGATCGCGCGGGCGAGGCCTTCGGCCTTCAGAAGGAAGCGCTCCTGTCCGGTCATCCGCCAGGAATACGCCAGGAACATCATCCGTCGTACCGTTTCGCATCCAATCAGGTGCATTTCCTTGCGGACGTTCAGCTTAAATTCGGGATAGGGTTGAGCCACAATTACTTCGCTTTCCGCCAGGATGGCCTCATGTACCTTTTCCCAGCGTTCGTCCGCACGGATGTTCCGCAGGAGGGATGCTTCTTCTCCCTGTTGCAGGAACAACCTCGGGTGAGGCGGCAGGGCAAAAACCTGCAGCGACATCAGTAGGGCGGATATGAGGGCGGCGTATCTCATTTAGTACAGCGGGGTCAACTTGACGGTAAAACGGTATTCACTCCAGGATGGGGCGGTATAGCTCAGCCGGAGGAAACTGATGCCCTCGTTCTGTCCTTCGTAGGGATGCTCGGGCTTGGCGGGGACCAGCCGGGCGGTAAAGGCCAATTTGGCGTTGACCGCGAGTTCCAGTTGCTTCCCGTCCTTGTCGGTCAGAATGATTTTTGAGCCCTTGCGCTTGAACGATATGGCTTCGGTCGTCATGTTCCAGACCATCGTGACGGCATTGTCCTCGCATTCGACGAAGTCTTCGATCTCGGCGCAGGCCCCGACCAGCCGGACGGTGCGGCGCAGCGATTTCATCTTCTTGGGGTACAGGGCGGTGAGGTCGGACGAAGCCGTCATCTCCGCCTCGTTCTCCGTGATGGTGCACAGGGCCCGCGTTTCCTGGTACGTTCCCTCCGGATAAGTGGTGCTGTGGGCGAAGTTGTTGTATTTCGTCAGTTTGGTCCAGCGGTCGCTGCCCGCCCACATGTCGAAGAGACCGATGCCGTGGACCTGCACGCTCCCGTAATCGTCACTGCCCAGGTCCAGCGACCAGCGAACCCCTTTATATTCATAGTAGAAGGAGCCGATGTCCATGTGGCCGTGCGGGTTGCGGACCTTGCCGGCCTTAAAGCCCAGGTAAGCGTCCTCCGGGGTCCAGCCCGTGCGCATCACGCAGATGTCATTGGTCCCGTGGCCGGCGTAGAAGTTCCCCTGCGGCAGTTCCGGCGTCGAAAGACGCACGGACGTGCCGTCCCCTGTCCCGGCGCCCCAGATGACCATAAAGGGGATCAGCCGGTTCTTGATGGTCTTCACGTATGATTTATCTGTGTCGAAACGCTCGAACAGAGCCTTCTGCCAGTAATACATCTTCGGATCCGGGCGCACGGCGTTGAACCACATGACGGCGGGTTCCAGATAGATGCGGGTGCTGTTGTCGGAGTAGCCGAAGGTCTGCAGCGACGGCGTAATCAACTGCTGGGAATAGTTGCCCGACTCGATGAATCCGGGCACTTCCAGATACGTATCGATGGAATCCCTGCCGAAATAGCGCCAGAGCGCGTCGAGGAAAAGAATGTTGTACTGCGTCCCGAAAGCCCAGTAGCCGAAGCCCTCCGGGAAGCATCCGTCCGGCGGATAACTGGCCTGCATCGGGATCAGGATATTCTGCCGGCTCCGATCCAGGATGGCCTGCGCCTTTTCCGGTTCTTCCGTCAGAAGGGCAATGGACGCCACGGCCATGCCGCCGTTGCAGACCTGTCCCCAGTTGCTGACCATGGAAAAACGGCTGAGGCAAGCCGGATCCAGGGCGGGTTCAAGCCCTTTATGCACCAACGCATTCCGGATCGAATCGCGCGAGGCGGCCGGCAGCCAGTCGTAGAGCCAGTCATATCCGATGGCCAGCGCCGTGGACATTTCAGCTACGTCCAGGAAATGGGAGGGATTCCAGTCGATAAAGGCGGCGGCGTGCAGCATCTCTTTTTCCGCCCGCGCCGCGCAGGAAGCGAGCCCTTCCGTCCGATATGCGTAACTGAGCATCAGCACGCGGCGTAATACCTCGCAGGAAATCGCATGCATCCGTGGGCCTTTGATGATTCTTTCACAGAGAGGGAGCGTATCGATGACCGCGCATTCATCGATGATGGCGCGATGCATCCGTGTCCAGACTTCATCCCGTGCGATATTGGCCATCAGGGCTTTTTCTTCCCCGCCGCGCAGGAAGAGGCGGGGATGATCCTGCTGCCGGGCCAGCAACAACACGGGGATGAACAATCCCGTCAGGAAACATATGAGAGATTTCTTGAACATTATCCTATTGTATCTGATTGAGAGGCTGCGAGGCTGCGTTTTTCCGGCCTGCCCGACAGGCAGATTGCCGTGCTGACCAGGGCGCCTATCGGGCACCACCAGGGCCAGGCAATGAAGAGCGGCCGGCCGAAAAGGGCTGTCGAAAGCGGCGTAAGGATATAAGGTTGCAGCAGCAGGACGACCATCAGACCGGCGGCCAGCGCCGCAATCACGCTCCGGGTGTTGCCCCGGCGCGTGTAAAGTGCTGTAATAAAGACGCCGAGCATGCCCGCATAGGAAAAACACATCACGCCGGTGGCGAAATCCACCAGGTTGAGTCCGCTGGCCTGCTGCATCACCGCCGTGACGATGGCGAAACCCGTCAGTACCAACCCCATCAGCGCTGCCATCTTCCTGGAGGAGCCGAGCTGGGCGGCGTCGGTGGAGACGGCCTTGCCGCGGGCCTGCCGGATCGGCAGGTACAGATCGCTCACAAAACTGCTTGCCATGGCATTGATGGCCGAGTTGAAACTGGACAGTGCCGCTGCCAGCAATCCCACGATCATGATGCCCCTTACCCCGGTGGGGATTCCGTTCCGGATAAATTGAGGGAAGACATCCCGTGCATCGGTAAAGAAACCGGACGAGGCCCCCAGAGCCGGGTCGGCTGTATATTTCACGTAGAGCAACAGACCGATGGAAAGGAAAATGAACACAATGGGGATGGCCATCAGTTGCGAATAGACCAGAGACACACCGGCGTTTTTGACAGACCGGCAGGTGAGTTGGCGCTGTACGAATTCGTGGTCGGTGGAGAACTGGGCGAACTTAAAGATAGCATAGGCAATCAGAGCTCCGGCCAGATTGTAGGGCTTGGTGATGTCGAAACGGGGATCCATTAACTGGAGTTTGTTGCCGGGCTCCCAGCCGGTCATGCTTCCATCCGCCGCCATGGCATAAGCGGCCTGGCCGGGAATCTTCACCATGCCGGCGTTCAGGCGCTCGACGATCTCGCCGAGGCCCATACCCAACTGCGAGAAGACGAGGGCCAGGGCGGCGACCCCGGTGCCGACGACCAGCAGGATCTGGAGGGCATCGATGTATAGCAGGCCTTTGATGCCGCCGGCCATCGTATAGATGGTGCTGATGACGCCCAGAATGATAATGGAATACATGATGAAACGGAAGTCGATAGCCCCGAAGGCCATCACCGACACCGCGATGGCGGCGATGAAAAGCCGGCTTCCGGAGGTGAAGAGCTGTCCGAGGAGGAACATCACGGAACTCGCCCGTTTGGAGGGATCGCCGAAACGTTCCCCGATGTAGCCGTAAATGGTGATGGTCTGAGCCCGGTATAGTTTCGGGAGCACGATCAGGGCCACGAAAAAGCCACCGATCACCGCTCCGACGCAACTCATGATGAAGGTGATATTTGTGTTGAAGCCCAGTTCCGGTGACCCGACGAAGGTCCCGGCGCTGATGGAGGTTCCTGTCGCGGCCAGCGCGACGAGCCAGGTCGGCATCGAACGCCCCGCCACGAAATAGTCTTCCATGTTGCGGTTCTTCCGCGAGAAGAAAAAACCAATCGCGGTGAGCCCCAGCAGGAAGAGGGCGACAATCATCCAATCGATAATACCCATAGCCTCAGCAGTTTTCACTTCGTTCCGCGGTCGTATCGACCAGCGTATAGGTCTGTAAATATTCTTTGGTCCGGTCTCCGACCCCTTTCTCCATCAGGGCTTTCAAATCGTCGAAATAGTCCGGATACACCTGACGGGGAAGGCATTGCCTGCGCCGGCAGAGGTCCGCCGCCATTCCTATTACCTCTCCCTCCATGGCGCAGGTGCGCATAACCCGCACCGTCCCCAGGGCGAGATGGCTCACGCTGATATTACGCCCGGCCATGAACATGTTTTCCACGTCCCGGTTGTAGAGACAGCGGAAGGGGATGGGATAGTAATCCAGCGGGGTCAGCCGGCCGCGGCTCAGCCAGGGCTCTTTGAACCGCGCGGCATTCTCCGGGTCCGGTTCGTGGTCGTCGATATACCAGGAGGTTGACACGCATCCGTCGGGGTACTGGATAAAGTTCAGCAGGTCATTCTCCGTCAGGATATGGTCGCCGAAGAGCCGCCGGCTCTCCCGCTTCCCGGCGTAGAAAGACAGCCAGGCGAGGTCTTCGCAGGCGACCTCGTCCCGGAAACGGGAATGGTTCTTCAGGTAGGACCAGTTGGAATAGGCCACGTACATTCCGTAATCACGGATCCTTTCGGCCTCCTGGACCATATCGTCCCGCATGCCCACTTCCCAGTACCATTGGCCCCTGCGGGCATTCTGGACTGTTTCCTCATCGATCGGAAGTCCCCAGTCGATGTCCGGGAAATCTACCCGCTCCGGACGGGTCTCACTGTACCACTGGACGGAGGCGCCCAGCGTGATTCCGTCGGGCTGGTCCGGGGCGGATGGTTCGCCGTACGTCTGTTTCGACTCCCGTCCCATGGCCCATTGCGCCCCGGCAAGAACGCCGAGGGTGGCGTCCCCCGTGCAGTCGGCGAAATAGTCACCCTCCAGGAGAATCTCAGTGTAGTCATCTACCTGAGTGGCTGTTACGGAGACGATGCGGGCGCCTTCCTTCCGGACGGAGGTTACCCGGTAGCCCGTGAAGGCGGTGATATTTTTTTCCGCGGCAATGGCGGCGGCTTTTTTCTCGTCCTCATAGACGTCCGCAGTGCGGGCGTTGCCTTTCCGGGCGGGGCCGAATTCGTTCAGGAGATAGCCCAGTGCGGGGAACCGGCCGATATTCAGCCGCCCGCCGAGCCCTACCCGTACCTCGGAAGAGTTGTTGCCTCCAAAAACTTTCCGGTCCTGTACCAGAGCCACCCTGCTGCCCAGTCGGGCGGCACTGATGGCGGCGCACATACCGGCAACTCCTCCTCCTACGACGACAAAATCAAAGTGTCCCCTGTCCTCGGGCTCTTTGGGAAGAGGCAGCAATTTTCTCCTCAGCGCGCCGATCTCGCCGGGCTCCCCTTCTTCGGTCGTAAACAGCACTGCGTCAAACCGCGCGTCAAATCCGTCGAGGTCATGGACAGCGAGTTGGTGCCGGCCTGCTTCCAGCCGGATTGTACCGCCGTACTGCCAGTGCCACAGGGGGCTCCCGCTGCCGAAAACGGTTTCCAGCGGCTGCCCGTCCACCGCCAGGGTGAATTTTCCGGGCCCCGGACGATCCGTCCACCATGCCGCCCAGTTCCGGGTCCGCACCCAGATATGATAGGAGTCGCCGGCGGGGGCGTTAAACCCGGTTCTGGCGTCCCGGACCGGATGTCCGAGCCCATGGGCGAGCATCTCCGAAGAGTGCATCACCTCCATGAACTGGGGGTCGGCGATCCAGCCGCCGGGGTCGTCGAACATGGATCCGGGCAGGAGTATGGATTCGTTACTGCTTGTCATTTCTTCAATCTGTTACCCAGGGTATAGAGTGGATTGATGATCTTGGTAGAAAGGGTGCTGCTGTCGTTCATGGCGTCGAGCAGCATGCGGAAAGAGTATT
The DNA here is from genome assembly GCA_900318355.1 of uncultured Bacteroidales bacterium. GTDB lineage: Bacteria > Bacteroidota > Bacteroidia > Bacteroidales > UBA932 > Cryptobacteroides. Next base: position 3,020 of record ONKE01000028.1, on the reverse strand, counting down.
CGGCGACGAGTTTGGTGGGCTGGTTGACAAAGGAGAACCATGGGTTGAACGCTTCCGAACGGTCTTCCTGGTCGAACCCGACGACGGCAAGGTCCCGTGGAATGTCGAACCCCAGTTCGTTGATGGCGCAGATACCGTCCACGGTGATGGTGTTGGAGGGGAAGATCATCGCGTCGATCCCTTCCTCACGGGCATTGTGAAGCACGGACACGATATCCTTGCGCATTGTCTCCCGAGCCAGGACGCTGGATGTAAAGGGTAGGCCGCATTTTTCCGCTTCCATGCGACAGCCCCGTTCCCGGGCGATCAGGGTAGGGATATCCGTTTCGTAACGCACGAGGCCGATGTGATGGCGGCCCTGGTTCCGGAGGAGCCTGACCGCGCACCGCCCAGCCTTCTCATTGTCCAGCAGCACGCGCCCCACCCCTTCCACTCCGGGCAGGTCCCGGTCGAACAGAATGACGGGAATTTTCCTTTTGCGGATTTTCCCGATGGCATCTTCCACACCATTGCAGGGCGCGACGATGAAACCGTCCACACCCGAATACAGGAACTTGTCAACCAGCTGCCGGAAATTGTCCTTGCGGTCATCCGAACTTGCAATAATGGTAAGGTAACCTGCTTCTGAGGCCAGTTTCTCAATTTTGCGGCAGATCTGGCTGAAACAGGTGTTGGAAATGTCGGAAACGATGACCCCGATCGTGTCGGAACGGCCGGTACGCAGGGACGTGGCCGCTTTATTTCTATGGTATCCCAGGCGCTCCGCGGTCTCGATGATTCGCTGCGCAGTTTGCTGGGAAGCGTGGCTGATGTACTCTCCGTCCGGACCCCGGCGGGCATTCAGGACGAAGGATACCAGAGAAATGGACACCCCGGCCGCTTCCGCGACATCCCGGATGGTCACTTCAGGAGATATGATGGGTCTTTCGTTCATTTTCATGCAAATATAAAAATACGGTTTCCACAAAGGTAATATTTTGATGGTAAAACGTTTTACCGTTTTTTACACCCGTTTTACATTGTAAAATGGGCTACCTTTGTCGGGCATGCATTAATAATCTTCCATTATGAAACTCCAGTCTCTTCTTTTAGGTTCCGTGGTGCTGCTCGCTTTCTGCGGGTGCGCGCAACCGCTGCCCACCGGGCAGGTAGCCTCCCTTGCAGCCCGGCAATGCGCCATCATGGAGCAGGCGCTGTCAGAGGATACGATGCCCCGCACCTTTCAGGACGGGCAGTTGGTGCTTTCAGACACGCACTGGTGGTGCAGCGGTTTCTTCCCAGGCGTCTGCTGGTACACCTACAAGCTCGGCGGCGACCCGGCCATGCGCCGGATGGCGCTGCGGCAGACGGCGAAGCTGCTGGACGTCTCCCGCCTGACCGCCGACCATGACGTGGGTTTCCAGGTCCTTCCCTCATCCGGGAAGGCATATCTCGAAACCGGTGACACCCTCTATCTGCGGACCATCCGGGAGGCCGCCGCGCAGCTGGCCGGCCGGTTCTCACCGGTCACCGGCGTAATCAAAAGCTGGAACAAGCCGGAATTTACCTATCCTGTCATCATCGACAACATGATGAATCTGGAGTTGCTGACTTTCGCCGCCAGGCTTTTTGACGTCCCCGAGTGGAAAGAAATCGCCATTACCCACGCCCGGACTACCCTTCGTAATCATTTCCGTCCGGACGGGACAAGCTACCATCTGGTTGACTACAATCCCGTGGATGGAAGCATCCTTCGTCGCGGCACCGTTCAGGGCTACGCCGACGAGTCGGCCTGGTCAAGAGGGCAGGCCTGGGGCCTGTACGGATTCACCATGATGTATCGGGAAACGGGGGAGACTGATTTTCTGGAGCAGGCCTTGCGCATAGCCTCCTATCTGCTGCCCCGCCTGGAAGCGCGCCCCGTCCCGCCGTGGGATTTCGATGCTCCGGAAGAGTCCGTCGCACAGGATGATGCGTCGGCGGGTGCCATCATGGCTTCCGCTTTTCTCGAACTCTCCACCCTGGTCGGAGACAACGCTCTCGCGAAACGATACCGTCGTCAGGCCATGAAGACGCTCAAGGCCCTGTGCGGCAACAAATACCTCGCCCCGGAAGGCGAGGCTGGCGGATTCCTGCTACTCCACAGTACGGGGCACTATTCAAAAGGCAAGGAAGTTGACGTCCCCCTTACCTATGCTGACTATTATTTTATGGAAGCCCTCTGGCGCAGCGCCTCCGCGCAGAAAAATCCGGACTAGAACCTATAGCCGATACCGGCTCTCAGACCGCTGTATTCGCTGCCAAGACCCATGTCCAGGAAGCCGTAGAAGTCGTTTCCAAAGGCAAAGCCGAGGGGGGTGAGCTGGAATGCGAACTTCACGCCGTTGTCGGGAGTGGTTTCCGAGGTCTTGTCACCGGTCTCCTCGTTGGTCGTGGTCACCGTCGTGCTGGAGAATGCCATCGCGGCGCCAAGGGACACGGTCGAATACATGTGGAAGATACCCTTGTTGAGGTAGGTGAACTTCGCGCCGGGAAGCAGGGAGATGCGGTTGCCGACAATGGATTTGGCGGGATCGACGTCAGCCTCTTTGGTAAAATAACGGCTGGTGGCGTAGTGATAGTAGAGGTCGCCGGTCACCTGCAGCCAAGGCAGGACCTGGTATCCGCCCTGAAGGGCAAATGCCGGGAGAATGTTGTTTTCGGTACGCTCATAGCCCTGTCCGGGCTTGTAGAGGCCGAAGGTTAATATGACGGCGAAAATCTCTCCGATTCCCTGGCCTATGCTCTGGCCTACGCCGTTCCAGGCCATATTGCCCGGATAGGCAGCGGAAACATCCACGCTCCAGCGGCGGTCGGGCATCTCCTGCGCCGAAACGGCTGGTGCTGCCAACAGCAGAATCATACTGCTGATAATCATTATTCTTTTCATAATACTTTGATAGTTTTTATTTCTAAAAAATAAGTTACCTCGTTCCAAAAACCCTACGCTTCGCTTCGTCCCTCCCAAACAAGTTTGGGCCCCTCCCATTCATGTGGCCATG
>ONKE01000006.1 GCA_900318355.1 uncultured Bacteroidales bacterium | reverse complement strand
CCCGGTCGACTCCAAGGAAATCGCCTTCATCATCGCCGGCCGCAACGCCTTCAAGGAGGCCTTCCGCAACGCCGGTCCGAAGATCCTGGAGCCTATCTACAACGTCGACATCTTCACTCCCAACGAGTACGTCGGTCCTTGCATGAGCGACCTCAACACCCGTCGCGGCATGATCATGAACCAGGACATGGAAAAGGGCTTCACCGTCCTCCACGCCCGCGTTCCGCTGGCCGAGCTCTACCGCTACTCGACGGTTCTGAGCTCCCTGACCGCCGGCAGCGCCACATTCTCGATGAAGTTCGCCGAATATCAGCAGGTACCTGCCGATGTCCAGAACAAGCTCATCGCCGAATACGCTGCCCAGGAGCAGGACGAAGACTAATACTTCCGACATTTTGGAGGGCGGCCGGAGAGGTCGCCCTCTTTTTTGATTATGAAAGAAATCAGCCTGAAACCCTTTCTGGAGGCCGGAAGGCTCGAAGCCGGTTGCGACGAGGCGGGCCGCGGGCCGCTCGCCGGGCCGGTCTATGCCGCCGCGGTAATCCTCCCGCCCGACTTCCACCATCCGCTGCTGAACGACTCGAAGCAGATGACCGAAAAGGCCAGGGAGACCCTCAGGCCGATTATCGAGAGGGAAGCGGTGTCATGGGCCGTCGAAGCCGTCAGCGCCGAGGAAATCGACAATCTGAATATCCTGTGGGCATCCGTAACCGGCATGCAGCGCGCCGTTGCCCGCCTGGATCCTCGCCCGGACTTCCTTCTGATAGACGGCAACAAGTTCCGTCCGTTCGGCCCATACAGCCGCAAGGACTACCTGACCGTTGTCCACGGTGACGCCACCTTCGCCAGCATCGCGGCAGCCTCCGTCCTCGCCAAGACATGGCGTGACGAGCATATGCGTGCGCTCGCCAAAGAATTCCCCCAGTACGGCTGGGACCGCAACATGGGATACCCGACCCCGGAACACATCGCCGCCCTGCGCCGCTTCGGCCCCTCTCCCCACCACCGGATGTCCTTCCACGTCAAGGAACTGGAGCCGGGCCTGTTTGAGGACGCGGAAGCAACTTTTTCAGAGTGAATTACGGTCGGTTATCAAAAAATAATTATATTTGTGGGAAACGTGGAGTAAACAGTAATAAATACAAGACCCATGAAAACATTTAAATTATTACTCGCTGCGGGGCTGGTGATGCTGTCAGCTTCCTTTACCGCGCAGGCTCAGTTCAATCTCAACAGCCTGAAGCAAAAGGCGGAAAATGCGGCCAAGAAAGCCATTTCCGGCCAGACTTCAACCGCCACCTCGACTTCATCCTCCCCGAGGGAGGTACTCTCCAACAAGGCGGCTTCCGCCGTACCGGCCGCAAAGGGCAGGACCTTGTACGTGAGCGTCTCCACCGGATCCGCCCGCGCCGACGGCCTCTCCCCGACCTCAGCCCTTAGGGATCTTCAGAAAGCCATCGACGTCGCCGAAGAAAATGACGTCATCCTCGTTGCGGAAGGCAATTATCACGGCAACCTGGACCGCGGCTACATCGAATGCGGCCGTTTCGGAAATGCCTCCCAGAAGGAAGACATGGGCAAATTCATCAGTATCTACGGCGGCTACTCGACCGATTTCAGCAAGCGCGACGTCATCAAATACGTCACCAAACTGCAGCCCGTCGAGCACACCTTCATCGCCCCTCTGTTCAACTTCAACGCAAGGCGTCCCTACGGCTACACCGGCCCTCAGGGCAACGTCGTCATCGACGGCCTCGTGTTCGACTTCGGTGAAAACAACCTCTACTGCGGCGCCGACGTTAACGACGAGCGCACCGGCACCCCTAACGAAGGAGTCCTGACCGGCCGTTTCATCGAGCCCGGCGCGTCCCCGGCTACGGTCAAGGTCGGCTACGCCAACGGTGACGAATATGCCCTCCACCTCGACGTTGAAGGCAACGTCCGCATCTCCAACTGCATCTTCGTCAACTGCCGCGACTACGGTATCGCCGCCCTGATGGGCAAGGGCCACATGGAAATCAACAACAACATCTTCATCGCCTGCCGTTACGCAGCATGCCAGGTGGCCGGCACCGTAAGGTCCGAAGACCTCGACAAGGTGTCCCTTGACTTCCACCACAACACGGTCCTCTTCACATGGACCCGCACCAAGACCTTCGAAGACATGGGCCAGGGCTTCCGTTTCATGAACGGCATCCGCACCATCAACGTCCACAACAACATTTTCGGCTGCAACTCCAACTGCGCAGTTGAAAGGTGCCGCTACGAAAGCAACAAGGCCGACGAAGCCGCGAAGATCAGCAACCTCTACGACAACTACTTCTTCGCCAACAAGCGCGACCTTGAAATCGCCTCGGCCGGCAAGTCCTCCATCTCTGTTCCGGCCGCCCGTATCGAGGAGGCCGAACAGATCGGTCCAAAATACGAGGGCAACCGCGAGCTTCCCGAGAGCGAAAAGGCATTTGTCGAGGCCATCGACCAGCCTTATCTGCAGGGCTTCCTGAGCCTCAAGATCATGTCCTCCCAGAGCTACGACGCCAACTCCGCCGCCAACCAGGTCAACCGCCTGTTCGGCCTGAACCAGCAGGGTTCCGAGATCGTCCGTCCCTCCATGTACTGCAACAAGTATCCTTGGGAGAAGGCCAAAGACCTCTTCGGGGTCGTCAAAGGCTACGGAGCCCAGATCCCCCAGTAGTTTCCGGGTCTGATTCTTATGTGCCGGCATCTGGAAAATGCCGGCATTTTTAGTATATTTGCACGCTTAATGTCAAATTATGAAGAAGATACTTGCAATCGCGGCTGCGCTCGCCCTGAGCCTGAGCGCCATGGCAGACGAGGGAATGTGGATGCTTCCCCTGCTGCAGAAGATGAATATCAAGGCCATGAAGGATCTGGGATGCCAGCTCTCGGCCAGCGACATCTACAAGATCAACGGTTCGTCGCTCAAGGATGCCGTCGTCCATTTCGGCGGCGGATGCACCGGCGAGCTAATCTCCAAGGAAGGCCTTCTGGTGACCAATCACCACTGCGGCTACGGCAGCATCCAGATGCTCTCCACCCCCAAGGCAAACTACCTTGAAGACGGTTTCTGGGCCATGACCCGCGAGCAGGAAATCCCGGTTCCCGGGCTGACCGTCACCTTCCTCGAAAGCATGACCGACGCCACTCCGGCTATGACCAAGGCCTATGAGAAGGCGATCAAGGACTACAAGAACAGCGACAATATCGGCGAACTCGCCGAAAAGGCCCGTCAGGAAGCGGCTAAGCAGCTTCGCGACAAGATCGCCCAGGACAACCCCGGCTGCGAGGTCGACATCGTCAACTTCTACAACCAGAATGTCGCGTATATAATTGTGACAAAGGTCTATAAAGACGTCCGTTTCGTCGGCGCCCCTCCGGCATCCCTCGGTAAGTTCGGCGGCGAAACCGACAACTGGATGTGGCCTCGCCACACCTGCGATTTCTCCATGTTCCGCGTCTACGCCGACAAAAAGAACAACCCGGCCGAATACAGCCCGCTCAACGTGCCGTACAAGGCCAAGACCGCCCTTAAAATCAACCTCTCAGGCGTCTCCAACCGCGATTTCACCATGGTCATGGGCTATCCCGGCCGCACCCAGAGGTTCCAGACCGCCGACCAGCTCGAGGCCATGATGGAGCAGTACGGCATCGCCGTCAAGGCGCGCACCGTCCGTCAGGCAGTCATGAAGGAAGGCATGGAATCCGACCCGGCTATCCGCCTGCAATATGCCAGCAAATACGCCAGCAGTTCCAATGGCTGGAAGAAATGGCAGGGCGAGCAGCTCGCTTTCAAAAAACTCGGCATCATTCCGCGCGAGCGCCAGAAAGAGGCTGAATTCACCGCCTGGGTAGGTCAGGACGCCCGTCGTCAGGCCAAATACGGCAAGGCCCTGTCCCAGATTTCCGAAGGGGTGAAGGGCCAGCGTCAGGCCTATGCCGACCTCTACACCCTCGTAGAATCGGTCAGCCGCATCGCTCCCGTCGGATTCGTTTCGACCTTTGGTCAGGCCTACAGCGAGGCGGCAAGCGGCGCCGACAGCCTCAAAGCCTCCGAAAAGGCCGTGGAAGCCGTCCTCGCTCAGATGAAAGACTACAACGAGCCGCTCGAAAAGAAGATCGCCGTGGCCATGCTGCAGTTCTACCGCGACAACGCCCGTCCGGAAGTGTATCTGGAAGGCCTCGGAGAGGATTTCGCCACGATGGACTTCAAGGCCTATGTCGACAAGCTCTTCGCCGAGTCGGCATTCACCTCTCCCGAGAAAGTCAAGACTCTCCTCGGCAAGCGCCCGGGCGACTGTTCCGACGACCCTGCCATGAAACTTGCCGAAGCCATGGCCGCCCGCTGGTCTGAACTGTCCGCCCCCATCCGCGCATCCCGTCCACTCATCGCTGAAGGCTCCAAGGCCTTTACCGCCGGCCTCATGGAGTGGAAAAAGGACGAGCCTTCCTACCCCGACGCCAACTCCACCATGCGCCTGACCTACGGCCAGGTGATGAGCTATTCCCCGAAGGACGGCGTCATCTACAAGCACTACACCACCCTCAAGGGCGTGATGGAAAAGGAAGACCCGTCCAACTACGAATTCCGCGTCCCTGCGCTGCTCAAGGGCCTTTATGACAACAAGATATTCGGCCAGTACGCCGATGCCGACGGCAACATCCCCACCTGCTTCATCACCAACAACGATATCACGGGAGGCAACTCCGGCTCGCCGGTCCTCAACGCCAAGGGCGAACTCGTCGGCCTGGCCTTCGACGGCAACTGGGAATCCATGTCCAGCGACGTGATGTTCGAGCCCGACCTCCAGAGGTGCATCTGCGTGGATATCCGCTACGTCCTTTTCATCGTGGACAAGTTCGGCGGCGCCGGCCATCTGCTTAATGAAATGACAATAGTGAAGAAATGACGCCTGAAAAAGTACGTGAACTGCTGAAGAATGTCCTCCACCCCGGGATGGAGGACAAAGACATAGTCTCGCTCGGCCTGGTCGACGACATCCGCACCGACGGCGACAATGTGACCGTGGTCCTGGCCTTCCCGAAGCGCCGCGACCCGCTGGCTGAATACCTCGTGGGAAGCGTCCGCGCAACCCTCTACCGCAACACCCCGGCCGGTGCCCAGATCGACGTCCGCACCGTGGTCCGCGACGAGCCTCAGCCCCGTAAGAAAAACAACGTCAACGACTTGACCCTGGAGGAGGTATCTTCCGTCCGCCATATCATCGGCGTGGCTTCCGGCAAAGGCGGAGTGGGCAAATCCACCGTCGCCGTCAACCTGGCAGTGGCCCTTGCGCGTCTTGGCTACCGTGTAGGCCTTGTCGATGCCGACGTCTACGGCCCCTCGGTCCCCCTTATGACCGCCACCGAAGGCATAGTCCCCGAGGCCATGGAGGAAGACGGCCGCGAAATCATCCTCCCCGTCGAAAAATACGGTGTCAAATGGATGAGTATCGGCTACTTCGCCAAGTTGGGACAGGCCCTTATCTGGCGCGGCCCCATGGCCTGCAACGCCCTCAAGCAGCTGATTCTCCAGGTCCGCTGGGACGTTCTCGACTTCCTCCTCATTGACATGCCTCCGGGCACGGGCGACATCCACATCTCGCTGGTCAATGACATCCCAATGGAGGGGGCCCTCATCGTCACAACGCCTCAGCCCGTAGCCCTTGCCGACGTGGAAAAAGGCGTAGACATGTTCCGCAACGACCGCATCAACCGGAAGATCTTCGGCCTGGTGGAAAACATGGCGTGGTTCACCCCGGAAGAACTCCCCGACAACCGCTACTACATCTTCGGTCGCGACGGCGGCAAGGAGATGGCGCAAAGACTTGATATTCCGCTGCTTGGCCAAATTCCTCTGGTCCAGGGCATACGCGAGTGCGCCGATGCCGGCGAGCCCGTGGCGCTTTCGTCGCGTCCCGACGCGGCCGCATTCCTCGACCTTGCCCGCCGCTTAGCCGAAGCAGCTGAAAGCGAGTAGTTTACTACTTGTAGAAATTCTTTTTGAACACTTCGAATTCTCCGTGCCCGAGGACGCATCTTTGCCACCAGGCGCGGAGAAATCCTGTTCCATAGCCCGTCAGCTGGATAAACGCCGCCGGAACGGCCAGGAAGGCCACTTTCGCCGAACGGTACTGCGCCAGCGCGGCAAGGAAAATCATGATGGAATAGACCGCGACCGGCAGGAGCGCGATTCCGCAAATCAGCAGCCACGTGCGGGCGCCGGTGCCGTTAATCGCCCCGATTACAGCGAGAACCGCCCCGACCAGGAAGGCCAGCGCGAGGACACCGACCCCGACGGTAAATGCCGCTGGAAGCATATGGACTGCCTTCATCGACCCCGGATGGCGCTTGCTCAGGTTGATGCGGGCGATGCCGCTGCCGTGGACCTGGCGGAAGAATTTGCGGAAATCCGTGCGGCGCTTGTGCCAGACCCACGCCTCGGGAAACAGCCGCGTGGAATATCCCGCCTCAAGGATGCGCATGCTCAGGTCGACATCTTCGCCGAAGCGCATCTTCGTAAAGCCTCCGACCGCGGAAAACACGTCGGCGCGGATGCCCATGTTGAAACTCCTGGGGTAGAATTTGTCGAGCCTGGCCTTTCCTCCGCGTATGCCGCCGGTGGTGAGGAAAGACGTCATTCCGAAGGAGATGGCCTTCTGGATGGGGGAGAAGCCCGGATGTGCGCTGTCGGGCCCGCCGAACGCGTCGCAGGGCATTTCCCGGAGCGACTTGTCCATCGCTTCAAACCATCCCGGAGGCACCACGACATCCGAATCCAAGAACACCAGCCACTCTCCGCGGGCGCGTTCCGCACCGAAGTTGCGCGTCTGTCCCGGACCAGAATTCGGTTTGGTGAAATATTTGACGTCGAGCCTCCCTTCCCAGGCCTTGACGACTTCTTCGCAGGGCGTGTCGGAGCCGTCTTCGACGATCAGTGTCTCAAAGTCGCGATATCCCGTTGCGACAAGGCTCTCCAGCAGTTCCGCAACCTCGTCAGGGCGGTTATACACGGGTACGATGACAGAATAGCGCATTTGAAAAATAATTTCAATTTATAAGCAAAATCGCCTTAAAATCTTACAGTTTGCGAGGCCTCTTTTACAGACGGTCCCAAAATTATAAGAAAAAAACGTTTTTGGTGTTGCTGTTCAGCCGATTACAAATCGATTCCAAAAGTTGGAAACTTGAAAATCTTTTGATATATTCGCAACTTGTAACGTCTCTTAAAGGCGCCTCAAAAATAGTAAAAAATTACAAAACCATAAAACAAACAGTATCATGAAAAGAACTCTCTGGGTAGGCTTGCTCTCCGTCCTCCTCGCAGTGGCGGGTTGCACCTATGACGACTCCGGGCTCCAGAAGAAGGTCAGCGACCTCGACACCCGCGTGTCCAAGAATGAGCTCGACATCAAGGATCTCCAGTCGAAGATCAATGGTGATGTCAAAACCTACAAAGACCTTGTTGACGCCCTCCTCAACGCCGACTACGTAAAAGGCGTAACGTCTGTGGTAGGAGAAGATGGCATAACAGTCTATACCATCAGTTTCTCCCAGTCCGGCGACGTGGTCATCCGCGCCAAGGGCGACAAGGGTGAGACCGGCGATGCCGGCACCGACGGCGAAACTCCATATATCGGCGACAACGGTAATTGGTGGATCGGCGACACCGACACCAAGGTCCCTGCCACCGGCCCTCAGGGCGACACCGGCGCAACCGGTCCCCAGGGCGACACCCCGCGCATCGGTGACAACGGCAACTGGTGGGTCGGCGACACCGACACCGGCGTTCCTGCAACCGGCCCTGCCGGCAAGGACGGTACCGACGGTACCGACGGCGACGACGGCGTAACCCCCGAGGTCACCATCGAACTCGGCGACGACGGTGTCTACTACTGGAAAGTCAACGGCCAGATCCTCAAAGACGGCGACGGCAACCCTCTCCGCGTCACCGCAGTCACCCCCGTCTTCAAGATTGACGACACCTCCTGGTGGGTCTCCTACGACGGCAAGGCCACCGACGACCCTACGAAGACCTGGGAGCGCGTAGGCCTCGTAGCCGACACAGGCGCCACCGTCGTTGAGGTCGACGCCGACAGCAGCGACGAATACGTCATCCTCACCATCAACGGCAAAGCCGTCAACATCCCCAAGGAAAAGGCTTTCGCCCTGGTAATCAAGTTCGAAGGCGACCTCGGCAGCGTGGGCGTACAGGCCAACTCCACCCTCGGCCTCGCCTATGAAATCACCGGCGTAAAGGACACTGAGACCACCACGGTCGACGTCCTCAGCACCACCGCCGGCATCTCCGCCAAGGCGACTGCGACCGACAACAAGTCCGGTTTCATCCTCATCACCACCACCGACGTCACCTCCGGCAAGATCTTCGTCTACGCCGACAACAACGCCGGCAAGACCAACATCAAGTCCATCACCCTCGAAGAGGGCGTCCTGACCGCGATTGTCGACGCACAGCAGGTTCCTGCAGCCGGCGGCGTCATCCCCGTCTCCGTCGAGACCAACATGGAATACGACGTTGTCATTCCCGACGGCATCGACTGGGTACGTGCCATCCTCCCGACCAAGGCAACCCACATCGACGAAGTCAAGATCGAGGTTGATCCCAACACCACCACGGCCTATCGCTATACGACCGTCTCCATCATCAACGCCGCCACCGCCGAAGTCGTAAAGGCCTTCGACGTCATCCAGCAGCCCCTGACCGACGCCGCCACCGACCTTGCTTCGGTTGCCGCCCTTCCTGACGATACGCCCGTCGTCCTGACCGGCGTGACCACGGTTGCTGTTTCCAACTCTTCCGCCATTGTAACAGACGGCACCAACGTTATTTACGTTAAGGCTGACGGCCTGGCAAAGGATGTCGTCTACACGATTGCAGGTGCCAAGACTACCGATGTCTACGGAGCTACCGTAATTGAATCCAAGACCGCCGAGGCGGTTGAGGGTGCGACTCCCGCAGCCATTGTACCGACCGACTTGTACGTCTACTATGGTTATGGCCAAAACGGCTTCTATGATTTCTATACAGGAGTAAATGGTGTTGTCCAAAAAGATGGTGACATCTACAAGGTGACGACTCCGAAGACCGGTGTCGTCGATCAGTTCGGTGGACCTTACACCCAGATTTTCGTCCTTGACGATCCTCTTGCGACCTTCGGCCTTGATGCCCTTGTAGGCAAATATGTCGCTCTCAGCGGCTGGTGCCACGCCGTCAATACGGCTGAAGGTGCTGAAGACCTTATCACCATCCCGGCGGCCATCCGCGAAATTACATTCGCTGCTTACGATGGCTGGGTACCTTCTTATGACGGTATCGACGAAGAGGGCTACGAACTTATCACAAACACTGTTGCCAATCCGGTTGAAGGCGACTACTACACAATGGGTGTCTACAAGAAATCGGCCCTTGACGCGGTTGACGCCGAAGGCAATAAGGTGTATGCAAGTCTGGATGATTTCATCCGGGAGAAAGCCCTTACCGCTTCCGACGACATGCTGTTCAATTTCACCTATTATGGCATGAGAGGTTATCCTCGCGATATGATCTTCAGCGAGTTTGCCCACGATGCCACAGCCAGCGATCAGTTCAATCCTCTCGATTATGACCAGTATTTCATCCTCGCCGTCGGTGTCGATGCGGAAGGCCTCGCATCAGGCAAATATGCCATCGCGGAGTTCGAGAAGAAAGACCCGGCCATCAAGGCTGCCTACGCCGATTTCCTCGGTACCTGGACCTGGATGGGCGATGACGGTCACGTGGAAGTCTGGGAGATCAGCCAGAATGTCGAGAACGAGAGCTACTACGTTTCCGGTATCAATGGTGTAACCAACGCCCATGCCACCCCGGTTGCCCAGTATCTGCCTGAAAAGGGTCAGTTCACAATTTCCAACCAGAATCTGGGAGAGCCTTGGGTTTATACCCAGTCGGGTACTGACTACAATCTGCAGGACAAACTTGTTGCAGTGTACAAATCCGGTAGCGGTTACAACAGCAATGAGTCTTACATGGCCGATCCGCTTATCTTCACAGGAGCTCTCCTTGAAGGCGACATTATCGATGTGCGTGTTGAAAGTGACGATTACGGCCCGCTCGAAGGCATGAGCATAATTGCAGCTATCGTCGACAGTAACAAATTTTTGAAATACGCCGATGACGCCGTCTGGTTCCCCGCCCACCTTATCAAGGGTCTTCCGCCGGAGGATCCGCTTCCGGTTGCGAAGTACGAAGACTTCCTTGGCAACTGGGAAGTTCCGATGTCAACCGGCAGCAACAGCCACTGGGTTGTATCCGAGAAAGATAGAGGCGTTTCTTACACCATCACCGGCATTGAGAACTATACTGCCAATCCTGTCGGTACTCCGGTATCAGTTGAGGCACTTTATACTGAAAACGGAACGATGACGATTGCCTGCCAGCAGGTAAATGATACTTATCAGTATGCAAGTTATACCTTTACTGATTATCTTTGTGGTCTTCTCGGTACAAGTTATTACAAGTCGGCCGGGTCTATTATTGCAGAGGCCGGTGTACTTGAAGATGGCTCATTGGAAATTCGTGCCGGTACTGTCCCTGGCTCCAGCAGCAAATACACGTCATTCCGTTTCTTCTGGACCGGAGACAAGACCTATTATGCGACCACAGCCGCGACTGCGCTTCCGAATGTCGGAACTCGTCCGGCGCCTGCCTCAGAGGATTTTCTCTACTGGGTCGGAACGTGGAACATTGCCGGAACGAACTACGCTATTTCCGCAGATATCAACAACGAGACATATGTTTTTGACGGGTTCAGTGGATTCACCTGCCCGCTCAACTTTGATGCGGAAAGCGGCAATATTCTGTTCAAGTTCCAGAAAACCGGCGACTCTATCCAAAATACCGAGGGAAAAACCTTCACTGCATATAATTCGGGCATAACGGCCGAGAATTATGTTGCAATGGGTGACGACAACGATGTGATAGCAACCTTCAAGAAGGTGGATGACAACAACGCCTCCATCGTTCCGAACAAGTATACGGTCACCTCCTCGGATGGAACTACATCAGAGAGGAATGTTATCTCCTTCGGTATCCTTGGTTATAACAGCGGCTGGGCCAACTTCGGGTTCTTGATTGACATTACAGGTGGCATCGACATTGCCCGTGCTTCCGCATCTAGCGGCGCTCCCCGTAAGAATGTCGTTGCTCCTAAGTCGAGGTTCGAATGGACCCCGGTGCCTGCCGAGATGCTTAAGATGCGTAAGTGCAATCTCAATTGCGTAACATACAAGATGTCCGGAAGCGAGTCCCGCCCCGCACCTGCAAAGGTCGCCTCGAATAAGCGTATTGCTTCTCCCGGCCAGGTAGAGCGCGTCAGCAAACTTGCTAAATAAGTCTGACAGACAATTCTCTATACGCAGCGAGGCGCCACAAATGGGCGCCTCGCTTGTTTTAAATGCGTGACCTGGTTTCAGAGGACGGGGAGGATGTATTCCCAGACGCCTTTAAGCTCGTAGGCGAGCCGGGTGGTGTGGGAGAGGAGCACGACGACGGCGTTCTTTTCCGGGATGATGACGCAGAACTGGCCCCAGGCACCGTCGAGGCGGTAGCAGTCGTGGGTGCAGCACCACATCTGATAGCCGTAGCCATGCTGCCAGTCGTTGTCGGCGACGGAGGCAATCTCTTCGGGGGTGGTCAGCTTGTTGCGGTATTGCATGATTTGCGGCGACATGGCCTCGGCGAACCAGTCCTCGCCAAGGAGCCTTTTCCCGTTCCATACGCCCTTCTGGAGGAAGAACATCCCCATTTTGGCCAGTGACTCGGCCGAGATGAACAGGCCCCAGCCGCCGGCGGAAAAGTCCTGAGGGGAAGCGTCCCACCACCAGTCCGTGATACCGAGAGGCTTGAACAACTTGTGGCCCAAGTAGTTGTCGACGCGCTCGCCGGTAACGCGGGTGAGGATGACCGACAGGATATACGATCCCATGCTATTGTATTCGAAGTATTCGCCGGGGCGGAAGTGCATCGGCAGGGCCAGAAGCTCGCGGGCCCAGTCTTCCTTCAGCCCGTTTTCGCCGCCGGGTTCGGTCGTGCTGAGACCGGAGCTCATTGTAAGAAGATGATGGACAGTGATTTCATCCATCCACTGCGGGCGCTCGGGAGGGCAGAGGTCGCCGATGATGTCGACCATGCGGTCGTCCACCCGAAGGAGGCCGTCCTGCACGGCAAAACCTATAGCCGTCGCCGTGAAAGTTTTTGAAACCGACCACATTACGTGTTTCTGGTCGATGCTGTGGGCCGGGTCTGTCCTCTCGTAGATGACCTTTCCGTCCTGCACCACCAGCGCGGCATGAAGTTCATTGGTCCCGTCGTCCCAGACATACGGGAACATCTTGTCGAACGACTCTTTTTGTGCCTCCGTCGCTTCCGCGCGCGGCAGCTTCGTCGTCTCCCGGCACGCGGCCAGCATCATGGCTCCGGCCAGGAATAACAGCAATTTTTTCATATCATTCTGAGTTTGATTGCCCGAAAGATAGCACTTTTTTCCCTAAAAGCATAAATGTCAAAAAAAATGACTATCTTGCAACTCTAAACCCGTGAGGGTTGAATATAAATACAGAAGAATGAATAAACTCCGTATCTCCGCGGCAGTACTTGCCGCGTTTGTTATCTTCGCCGGTCCCGTACAGGGAGGCGCTGCAAGCAATTCAGGCATGGTCGCCGCGACGGCACCCCAAGCCAAGTCCAAAGTTGCAAAGAAACCCGTAAAAAAGACCGTCAAGAAAGGAAAGAAAGGTGCCGTGGCGCCAGCCAAGGACACCACTTCGGTAAAGCGTGTATCCAAATACGAGCGTACTTTCATCAAGGATAAAAAATGCGTCTCAGCACGTGCTGAGGGCGGTTTCATGGCCCTTCACAAGTCCAAGGGCAAGATCTACGCCGAGCTCCGGAAGGAATATCTCGGCCGCGAAGTCCTCATCGCCTCCACCGTCACCGGCTCCAGCGCGACCGACCTCGCCGCAATCGGCTACAAGCCCACGGCTCCGATGCACGTGCGCTTCGTCCTTGCCGACAGCACCATCCAGCTGTGCGACGTCAACGTCCTTCCCGACTTCAACACGGAAGACGCTGCGATGGCCCGCGCCATAGAGCGCAGCTCCCGCGACGCCATCCTCTCGACATTCAAGGTCTACAGCTACAACAAAGACTCCTCGGCGGTGGTCTTTGACGTGAGCAGCATGTTCGCGGCCAACTACGAGCGCCTGGCTCCCGTCCGTTCCGGCACCTCCGGCGGCGTCAATATGACCGCCACCTTCAACAGCGCCGGCATGTCGCTCGGCGATATAAAGGCCTTCAAAGACAACGTAACCATCAAGTCTACATTCTCTTACACCGTCACGGCCGACCTGATGAAGCTCATCGCCCTGAAGAACAAGGAGCCCTTCACCGTCGACGTGACCCGCACCATCCTCCTCCTTCCCGAGGAGAAGATGCGCCCGAGGATGGCCGACACCCGCGTGGGCACCTTCCTGTCTTCGCGCGCCGATATGGATTCCGATGACAAAATCACCCGCTACTCCGTCGTAAAGCGTTGGAACATACAACCTTCCGACACGGCGGCGTGGCTGCGCGGCGAAAAAGTCGCCCCGGTCAAGCCCATCGTTTACTATATCGATGACGCTTTCCCCGCAGCATGGCGCGAGCCCATCCGCCGCGGCGTCCTCCGCTGGAACGACGCCTTCGAGAAAATCGGCCTCAAGGATGTCGTGAAGGCCGTTCCCTTCCCGACCGACGACCCCGATTTCGACCCGGACAACCTCAAATACACCTGCATCCGCTACGTCCCCGCCCAGATCTCCAACGCAATGGGCCCGTCGTGGTGCGACCCGGCAACCGGCGAAATCTACAACGCCTCCGTACTGGTCTACAACGACATAATCAAGCTCGTCAACGAATGGCGTTTCGTTCAGACCGCCCAGGCCGATGAGCGCGTCCGCGGACGCCGTCTGCCCGAAGACGTACTTGCCGAATCCATCGAATACGTCGTCGCCCACGAGATCGGCCACACCCTCGGCTTCATGCACAACATGGCGGCCTCTGCGGCCTATTCGACCGAAGACCTGCGCAACCCCGCATTCTCCAAGGCCAACGGCACCACGCCTTCCATCATGGACTACGCCCGGTTCAACTACCTGGCCAAGCCCGGCGACAAGGATGCAGGCCTGACTCCGCCCCGTCTCGGACCCTACGACGAGTGGATAGTCCGCTATGCCTACTGCCCCGTCCCCGAGGCCAAGACCATGCAGGAAGAGGCCAAGGTCATCGGAGCATGGGTTGACGAAAAGGCCGGCGACCCCCGTTTCCGCTACGGCCGTCAGCAGGTCAGCGTCCGCTACGACCCCAGCGCCATGGAGGAAGACCTTGGCGACGACCCCGTCAAATCGGCCACCTACGGTGTTGAGAACCTCAAATTCATCCTCGCCCACTTCGACGAGTGGATGGACGACGAGATGGATCCTGACGCCACCCTGCGTGCAGCCCGCTACGAGGCCCTTTCCAAGCAATACAACCGCTATCTCCTCCACGTGATGGCCAACATCGGCGGCGTCTATCTTACCGCCGCGAAGCCCGGAACGCCGGTCCGCACCGCCAAGGCCGTCGACAAGGCCCGCCAGAAGGAAGCCCTGAAATGGGTCGTGGACCAGCTCAAAGACTGCAGCTGGATAGAAAACCGCACCCTTACCGACAAGTTCCCCATGAGGCTGGAGCTCCACACCATCCTCCAATACTACACGGCCCTGGAGCTGTTCGAAACCTCGCAGAAGGTGCTGCTGTCCTCCCGCATAGCTGACAGCCCGGCAGAGGCCTACACCCTCCAGGAATGGTGCGACGACATGTACAAGCTCGTCTGGGACGGAGCCATCAAGCGCAAGAAGATGACCGACGGCGACCGCATCCTTCAAAGCCTTTATGTCCAGTATCTTACCGGAGTCGTGACCAAGAAGAGCCAGCTTGTCAAGCTGAGCGGTTCGTCCCTGGCCTTCGCCCCGTCGGTGGCCGAGATGGACGCCTTCGGTCTCGATGCATCCGGCCTTGCAAGCCGCTACGCCGACCTTCTCCGCGAGCTTGACGCCGAGGCCGGCCACGGCACCGCGGCTTCCGGCATGCTCGAAGATTTCGGCCCCGCAGGCTACAACATGCAGTACAAGCTCAACCTTCGCACCATCGACAATTCCAAGGAATTGTACTATGGTGAGCTGCTGAAAATCAAGAATTTACTTAAATCCGTGGGCGCCTCCGGCACCGCCGAGGAAAAGGCCCACTACCAGTCATTGCTCTTTAACATCGAAGAAGCATTTGAATGAAAAGTAGAATAATATCGGTCCTTCTTGCGTTCCTGTTTGCGGGCGGGGGGCTGCTCCATGCCCAGCCGGCGGGGCGGATCACTGTCACGGGCACCGTCACCGACGACCTCGGCGAGCCGCTACCAGGCGCAAGCGTCATGCTCAAGGGCACCAAGAAAGGCGCCATGACCGACTCCGACGGCGTCTACAAGTTCGAGTTCCACGCCAAGCCGGACGAGAAGACCTGGGTGCTCGTCTACGGCTTCATCGGCATGGAAAGCAAGGAGATAACCATCCACGGTTCCGGCCCCCTGAACGTCTCGCTCAAGTCCGACTCCACCCTGGACGAAGTCATCGTCAACGGTTTCTACGCCCAGCCCAAGGAATCGTTTACCGGCGTTGCGACGGTAATCCGCGGCGAAGAGCTCATCGCGGCCTCTCCGACCAACCTCCTCGCGGGCATCGCGGCGATGACCCCGGGCATGGTCATAGTCGAAAACAACGCCCAGGGTTCCAACCCCAACGCCATCCCCTCCATCCTTATCCGCGGCGCCAACTCCCTGGTAACCAATGAGAGCGAGGAGGGTGTCAACAACCCGCTCATCGTCCTCGACGGTGTCGAAATCACCATGGAGGAACTCTACGACCTCGACATCTTCGACATCGAGCGCATCGACGTCCTGAAAGACGCCTCGGCCACAATCCTCTACGGCGAAAAGGGCGCCAACGGCGTCATCGTGGTCGAGCGCAAGGCCGTCGAAGACGCCAAGGTGAGGCTGAGCTACAACTTCGTGCCGAATTTCAGCATCCCGGACCTGAGTTCCTACAATCTCGCCAACGCGGAGCAAAAACTTGAGTTCGAGCGACTTGCGGGCCTCTACGACACCACCGACGGCTCCATGGACAGGGCCTACGACTACAAGCTGAAAAACGTCCGCCGCGGCGTCAACACCGACTGGATCCACGCGCCCCTGCGCATCCCGTTCAGCCATAGCCACTCCCTCTCCTTCAGCGCCCGCGGCTCCAACACCGACTACCGCGCAACCCTCAGTTTCAACGATACTTACGGTGTCATGAAGGGCGACAACCGCCGCAAGCTGGGCGTCGGCTTCCAGGTCGGCTACCATCTTCGCGACAAGCTGACCGTCACGTTCAAGACCAACATAAGCCTCAATTCCTCGAAGAACTCGCCCTACGGAATATTCTCCGACTATGTGGCCCTCAACCCCTACGAGACGGTCTTCGACGCCGACGGAAACTATATCAAAAACTACTATTTCAACCCCTACGATACCTCTTCGGAGAAGATGGCCAACCCCCTCTACGATGCCACCCTTTCCAGTTTTTCGTCCAACTCCACGCAGTCGATGACCAACTCCCTCCAGGGCCGCTGGAACATCACTCGCGAGCTTTATCTGACCGCCCAGGGCAACATGTCCTTCAACTGGGGCTCCAACGACGACTACATCTCCCCGGACGCCGCCCAATACGAAGGCTACACCGACGTCACGCGCAAGGGCCAATACACCTTCTCCTCGCGCAAGGGCCAGTCCTACGACGGCAAGATAGTCCTGAACTGGGGCAAGTCCATAGGCACCAAGGGCTCGATGTTCCGCCTCAGCGGAGGTTCCAACATCAAATACACCCACAGCCAGAGCGCCCGCGGAATTGGCGTCGGCTTCCTCAAGGACAACCTCTCGGACATCTCATTCTCAATGGGTTATCCTACGAGCGGCCGTCCCACCGGCACCGACCGCATCGCCACCGAAGTCGGTTTCTTCGCCAACGCCAATTTCAGCCTGTGGAACCGCTATTTCGCCGACGGCTCCTACCGTTCGTCAGGCTCCTCGCGCTTCGGTTCCGACAACAGCTTCGCCCCCTTCTGGGCCATGGGTCTGGGCTGGCACCTTCATAACGAAAAGTGGCTCAAGGACGTAGACTGGCTCGGCACCCTGACCATCCGCTACTCCACAGGCTACACCGGAAGCGTCTCCTTCGACTACTACCAGGCCAAGACCACCTATTCCTACAAGTCCGACTATCAATACTTTACCGGAATCGGCGCCGTCCCCGTGAGCATGGGCAACCCTGACCTGAAGTGGCAGAAGAAGTTCAACAACAACATAGGCATCACCGCCGCCTTCCTCGACAGCCGCTTCAACCTTTCCTTCGACTACTACAACAACACCACCTACGACCTGCTGATGCCCATCAACCTGCCGCCGTCCGTGGGTGTTTCCACGATGTACGTCAACTTCGGCCAGATCAACAACCGCGGTTTCGACTTCTCGGCCTCGGCCCAGATCATCAAGAAACGCGACTACTACTGGAACGTGACGCTGACCGGTGGCCACGTCATGGACCGTATCAACAACATTTCCACCGTCCTGCGCGGCACCAGCACCACGGCCGTAGGCATCTCCGAGGATGATGCGATAACCCCGAAGCTCCTCTTCACCGAAGGCGGCTCGCAGTTCGACATCTACGCGGTGCGCTCGGCCGGCATCGACCCCGCCACCGGCAAGGAAATCTTCATCAAGAAAAACGGCGAATACACCTTCACCTACGACCCTGACGACCGCGTGCCCGTGGGCAATTCGAACCCCATCCTGACCGGTTCCATCATGAACACGGTGCGTATCAAGGGCTTCACCGTGACCCTGACGACCTCATACACCTTCGGTTCCGACTTCTACAACTCCACCCTCCAGGGCAAGGTTGAGGACGTCAACCCCAGGCACAATATCGACGCCCGCGCCTACACCGACCGATGGAAGGCCCCGGGCGACCTGAGCCGCTATCTGGCCATTTCCTCCCGCAGCGAGACGGTGAATTCAGAGCGTTTCATCGAGAAGAAGAACGAGCTGTATTTCTCCAACCTCCAGGTCACCTACGACTTCACGGGCGACTGGCTTAAGAAAGTGGGCCTCAAGAAGTTAGTCCTCGGTATCGGCACCACCGACCTGGGCTATCTCTCCTCGGTCCGCTTCGAGCGCGGCACTTCCTATCCGTACTGCCGTACCGTCAACCTGATTGTCCGTCCAACCTTCTAAAGCCGCTACGCCATGAGACAAACGAAAATCATTTTCTGCATGTTCCTGCTTCTGGCCGGCGGTTGCTCTAAGTTCTTGGACGTCAACCCGAAAGGCGAAGTGTTCGACAACGACATGTTCACCACGGCCGCCGGTTACGAAGACGCCCTCTACGGCATCTACGCCGAGCTCGGCACCGTCTCCGGCCTCTACAGCGACTACCTCTGGTGGATTCCGGAGGCCCTCTGCGTCAACGAGACCATTTCCGACAACGGCCTGCAATACATGGCCATGGGGCAGTGGTCCGCCTACAACGCCGCGACCATCCGCACAACGGTCTGGAAGGCCGCCTACGCCACCATCAACCACATCAACAACATCATCGGCCACATCGAGGCGGGAGGCGATTCGCAGTTCCCCGGCACCCCCATCTACAAGGGTGAGGCCCTGGCGCTGCGTGCCCTGCTCCATTTCGAGCTCCTGCGCCTCTACGGCGCTCCGGGTTGGGCTTCTGCCGCCGAAAAGGCCCGCGCCATCCCTTACGTCGACCGTTACGCCTTCTCCATCACCGCGTTCAGCAGCGTGGACCAGGCCTACGCCAAGATAATCGCCGACCTCAAGGCGGCGGAGCAGCTTCTTGCCGCTGACGAGCAGTTGCTTCCGGCCGTGCGCGACAATGCTTCCGGTGGCGGATTCACTTCCTGCCGCATCCTCCACATGAACCTATATGCCGTCAAGGCCCTCCTTGCGCGTGTCTACTGGTCCATGGGCGACCTCGACACCGCGGCCACCTATGCCGGCGAAGTCATCGACAGCGGCAAATTCGGCTTCCGCGACCGTTCCGCCTTCGTCCAGTACGACAACGGCACCCTCGACCTGCGGGAGACCATTTTCGGCGTCTATTCCTCGTCGTCGAACGACAAAAACGCCAAGAAATACGGCCTGAACTCGTCCGGAAGCAGTTTTATCCTCGCTTCCGACTGGCGCAGCCTCTACGGCGACGGCTCCTCTTCCACCGGTTCCGACTGGAGGGAAAGCGCCTGGTTCGACGGGGCCCGTCTCCGCGTCCTGGTCAACAATTCCTTCATCGAGGGCACCGGCAGCTACACCGGCTCCAGCATCCTCGGAGTTAACGTCCTCCGCATCTCGGAGATGTACTACATCAAGGCAGAGCAGCTGCTTGCGTCCGACCCCGACGAGGCCACGCTCGTATATGACGAAGCCGTAGCCACCCGCGGTCTGGACCGCCTTTCCGACCACGGCCGCACCCTCAACGCCGACATCCTCTTCCGCGAGCGGCGCAAGGAGTTCTACGGCGAAGGCCTCCACTGGCACGACTGCAAACGCCTCGGCAAGGACATCCAGGCCGATGCGACCACCGTCCTGCCCGGCAACGACCCGGCAACGTACACTATCCCGCTTCCCACTTCGGAAGAGGCCAACCGCGACGAAAGATGAAAAGACTGACCATTCTTCTTGCTGTTCTGCTCCCGTTGCTGACGGGTTGCAAAGGCACCTGGCTGATGTACGACACCACCCAGCGCGACAGGCTTTACTTCACGGTGGACGGCGGTTTCAACGTCGTTTCCTTCGCCCTGCGCAGCGAGGACGAGGTCCAATATAAGGCCTCCGTCACCATCCTCGGCACTCCGAAAGACCACGACAGGACCTGTCCCGTCGAGATCGTCTCCGGCGAAGACGCGACCGTGGACGACGGCGGCCAGACCATCCGCGTCGAAACTGCCCGTCAAGGCGTCGACTACACCCTCGGCGACCTTGTAATCCCCGCCGGCTCCGTGAACGGCACACTGACAATCAATTTGTTGCGCAACAGCGGCATGGTCGGCGTCTACAAGAAAATCGACCTCCGCATCGTCGAAGACGACAAGTTCCTCCCCATGGACCCCGACAGCAGTTCAATGAAGGCCATAATCACCCCTGAATTCGTGCTTTACGTCACCGATGGCGAGCCTTCCTGCCCGGAATGGTGGAAGACCGAGGCCGGCAGCGTCGACTACCAGTGGGGTGCATACTACGGCCGTTTCGCCCCGGCCAAATTCCGCAAGATGCTGGAATTATACCACGCCATCGAAGGAAAGAACGCTCCGCTCTACGAGGAACTCCTGGCCAAATACGGCTACAACATCGACGCCCCGGGGCTCGAGCGCAATTTCATGAGCAAGCAGGACCAGAGCGTCTGGGCCACCTACGTGCTCATCCCCCTGCACGACTACTACGTTGAATACTACAAAACCCACCCCGAAGAGGCCGAGACCTTCGCCGAGATCGGCGACCTGACCTCAGGGACCTGGGGCAATCCCCTGCGACTTCTGCGATGAAAGCACGTTTTGCCATACTCCGCCTTGCCTTCGCGGTCCTTGCCGGGCTGTGCGCCGCGGCATGTTACAAGCTGGACGAGAGCCATCTCAAGACCCTGTCCCCCATATCCTTCAACGAGGTCTCGGAAACCATCAACGTCTCCATCGGCCAGCCTCTGGTCTACGACAAGCTCGAGGTCACGAGCAGCCTTCCGGTGACATGGCAATGGGCCTACGGCAAGAAAAAGACGTCTTCCGGCGCCGGCCCCTGGGACATGGACAGCATGGAGGTAATCTCCTCCGACCCGAAGGTCAACTACGTCTTCTCCAAGCTCGGCACCTTCATCCTCCGACTGCGAGTCGACAACGGCGAGGATATCGCCTATAAATACTTCACCCTCAATGTGAATTCCGGTCTGGACGAGGGTCTGCTGGTCCTTGCGGCCGACGGCGACGCCTCGTCGCTCGCGTTCATCAAGAAGCGCACGCCGGAAGAGACCGAAGCCGGCAGCCAGGAGGTCTGGGACGACCTTTTCGGGCTGATGAACCCCTCCTACACCCTCTCCAAGGGCACATCCCTGTTCCTTTCGGCCTTCACTTCGGGCGGCATCTCCTACAACCATCTGCTTCTCTCCACGGCCGATGACGACGGCACCATCTACGACATAGAGCCGAAGACGATGACCGTCATCACCACCAACAAGATGGTCCGGGACTACGGCACATGGTGCTGCGACTTCTCCGGCCGCCAGACAGCCGGTACGGGCGCCTACACCTTCCTTCGCACCGCCGACGGCCGCGTCTTCCGCCACGACCTTTTCACGGCCTTTCTGACCGAGCGTACCGACGTCTATTCCACCGCAGGCTCCATGCCCCGCAACCACGACATCCTCTATTCCTCGTCCAACGGGTCGACCTACTGCAAGTCGGCCTTCTACACCGAAGACATGATTTGCCAGCCGCAGACCAGCGGCACGACCCTGCTGCTGCCCATGCCCTCAGGATGGAAGATCGTCAACTTCTGCACCGACCGCGACGCCAACCGCACCTACATCCTTCTCCAAAGCAAGACCGACCCCACAGCCTGGCAGATCAAATACACCTCCGGGTCGCTGGCCAAGCTCGAAGACGTGGCGGAGTTCACGGCCACGTCCGTCAACATGGACTCCGAGTCGATTTTCTGCGGCTCGCTGCGTTCAAACGACGTTTACTACACCTTCGGAGGCAAGGTTTACCGTTGGGGAATGACGGGCGCTCCCGCCGCCAATCCGACCATCACCCTCCCCGCGGGCGAGGAAATCTGCGACCTGGCCACCAACTTCACCAACACGGTATCATCCGACAGCGAAACCCTGCTCTATATCGCGACCTTCAACCCCGGCCGTTCCGGCAAAAAGGGGAGCGTCTATGTCTACGATATAGCGACAGACACCCTCGTAAAGTCTTACGAAGGTGTCTGCGACAAGCCGGTCAGGCTGCTCTATAAATACCGTATTTCCTAAAAAAAGCTACTTGTCGCGCACGCAGCGGACCATGTAAGCGCCCTGACGCAGGGCGTTGGCCGTTGCGTGGCGCTGGATGATCTTGACAGAAGGCTCGTAGTTGCATCGGAGGCTGGTCAGCGACTGTACGGAGAGGACCGACGTACCAACCGTGGGAGTTTCACTGCTGCCCAGGAGATAGGCTTCGAAATGGCTGGTGGGGATGGTGATATTTTCGGAATACCCCAGCTCGATATAGCTCGTCCAGATATTTTCCCGGGTGTATTGGACCCCGTCGATGGTGGTCTTGTAGACCGCCTGGCGGGAATTTGCGTGCGAAATGGAGCTTGTGGTGGAGAGCACGACCTCTTTGCCCGCAGCGTCGGTTATACCCATCATGTGGGGCTTCTTGTCGGTTGTCGTGATGGTCTGCTCGCCATAGGACCAGAGGCGCCAGTTGCCGAGGCTTTCGTAGACGACGTCGGCGAGCCGCTGCGCTTCCTCCTCGGTCGGCATGCGCCAGTCGCCTTTGCCGTCGCGGACGTAGGCGCAGGGGTCGTTTGCGCTTCGGTCGTAGGCGGCCCCTTCCGAATACGGAATAAAGTTGAAATCGTCGTAGGAGGCCGGTTTGAAGGGGACGATGTCGCCATTGTCATCCTTGCGGAAGGCTGTCATGTCGGCGGTTCCCTGCTCCCACGGGAGGCTGTAATATTCGGCCGGAGCCACGTTGCCGTCGGCGTCCATGACGTCGTAGTAGAGGTTGCCGTCGTCGTCATGCATGAATGCGGCCAGGCGGCGTGACCTGCCGAAATATTCCTCGGGCGGAGTGTTTGCAAAGGGGTCGAAACCCATGAGCGAGCCGAGCTTGAAAAACAGGCCTCGCTCTTCCGGGCCGGCGAAACCGTAACCCTTCGTGGCTGCGTCGTAGACCAGATAGCCCGGGCTCCATTCCACGTCGAGGTTGAGCCTGTTGGTGGACGTTGTCCCCGTGCTGAGAGCCAGCGTGAAGCTGGTTATGCGGCCGGCCGTGAACTTGACCTGCTTGGCGCTGACGTCGGCGTATTCCTTCTTGATGATGCGCTTGTTGGTCGTTATCTCTATGTCCAGGCTGGAGAGAATGGTGCCGTTGGGGTCTTCCTCGGGCTGGACGTAGCCGGGCGACATGAAGTAGAGCGTCAGGTTGTTCGAGTAGCGGAACGGCTCGGCGGAGGTCAGCTCCAGATAGGCGGCGTATTCCCCGTCAAAGGCGTATTTTTCAGACAGATAGTCGTTCAGTTCCAGCGAGAAACCGTCCCTGTCCACCTTGTAGCAGTATGCGTCGCAGGTCAGCTGGTTGGATCTCGTGCCTCGGACCGCCGTCGTGCCGATGTGGATGTTGCGGATGGTCTCGGTGGTGTTGAAACCCGGGATACGGGTCAGCGTCACCTCCACAAGGGCGTTGAGGGGCCGCAGCTCCACGCTCAGGTCCTTTCCTTCGTCCAGCGGAATGATGGCGCTGGCCATGGGCATCGCGCTGCAGTCGTGGCCGTCGGTGCGGAGGGCCTGCTCGATGGGCGATGAGGCCGTAATTGTGCTGTCGGGGCGGAATACGGTGCCGCCGTATGTCACGACGATGCTGACGTCCTTCCCGACCGGATAGGGCAGCGGAAGCGTTGCCGTGAAGCCGTCGTTGCTAAGGGCAGTGGGCTTGACCTCCACGAAGGAGGCGTCGGCGACGTTGTAGATGCGGAAGCTGTCGTCTTTGTCCCATACGACGGTCTTGCCGTCGGCCGTGCTCAGCAGCGAGGCTTTCGTCAGGCCGTAGGTGAGGTTGACGTCGATTGTGCCGTAGGACGGGAAGCCGCCTTCGGGGACGAGCTCTTCCTTCACCGAACACCCTGCCGCCACCAGCAGCAGGGCTGCGAAAACGAGTCCTTTAAAGCGTCCCATATTTGTCCTCCGGATAGGTTATAGTGCCGTCGGAAGGGATACTTCCGCTGACGTTGATGCTTACGGTAATGGTGGCCGGCCCGACCGGGAGGCTTATCTCCGTCGAACCCGAACCCTTGGCCACAATACGGTAGGAGGCCCCTGTGCGGCTCACTGCGGCGATGCCTTCGTCTTTGGAGGCCGGCGTGCCGAGCGCCTGTTCGGGAATGGCGGTCCATTCGGTGGCGCTGCTGCGGTAAAGGATTGAAAGCGTGAGTTCGGGCGAGTTTTCAATATCGAGGGAGAAAACTCCGCCGTCGGCGGGCTGACCCTCGCCGCTGCCGGCTTTCAGTGCGAGATCGCTCCAGACCGTCAGCGAGAGGACGCCTTCGCCGACCTTTGCCGTCACGCGGCCGGGATTGGCGCTGAAGCCGCTGATGGAAACTTCGCCGGAATTATTGACTTCCAGGAAGTTGCCTTCGGCTACGGCCCAATCCGTCGGGGTGGCCGGCCGGTTGTCGGTGTAGCGCGCCTCGGGCGTGAAGGAACTGCCCGGCCAGACGTAGAACACCTTCTGCACGAAGTCGGCGTCGCGGGCAAGCGCTGTGACACTCACCTGGCAGGTGGCTGATATGGAACCATCTGTGGATGTGGCGGTTACGGTGGTCTGGCCGCCCATCAGGGCAGTCAGCGTGACGGAGAGCCCCTCGCCGGAGACCGACGCGACCGAAGGGTCTGCGACCGTCCAGGAAATGCTGCGGTCGTCGGCGTCAAGCGGCAGCACCGTGGCTGTCAGCGTGGCCGTCTCCTCTTCGGTAAGCGCAAGCGTGGCCGGCTCAATGGAGACCGACTCAACGTGGATGACTTTCTTCAGGACCGTCACCTCGCAGGAGCCTTGGACGGCCCCGTCTTCGGAGGTGGCCACGACGCTGACCTTTCCGGGCTGAAGCGCCGTGAGCGTGGCGGAAAATCCGTCTGCGGCGATGCTCGCCACCGAAGCGTCACCTTCTATGGCCCATGAAATATTGCGGTTTATGGCATTTTCAGGCAGGACGGAAGCCGTGAGGACGACCTGTTCCTCCTGGGTGAGGCTCGCCGAGGCCGGCTCTATCGTCACCGAGGTGACATGGTAGATTTTCTCGGTCACGGTCACCTTGCACACCGCCGACTTGGCGCCTGCGGAAGCCGTGATGCGGGCCGAACCCTTCTTTACGCCGGTCACGACGCCGCCTTCGACGCGGGCCACAGCTTCGTCGCTGCTTTTCCACGTCACCGTCGGGTCGGTGGCGTTAGGCGGGAAGACCGTAGCGGTAAGCGACTGGGTCTGACCTTCTTCCAGCGAAATGGAGGTCTGGCTCAGGCTCACCGAGGTCACGGCCACAGTCTCGTCTACCGGGACCTCTGGCTCCTTTTCCGGCGCCTTTTCGGGGCCCTGCGGTCCGCAAGCGAGGACCAGCAGGGCCGCCAAAGGCCATAATTTTCGCAAATATCCCATCGATTGTCAATTGACCTTAAGGTTCCGTCTGGATATCCTTGACGCAGCGCACGAGCATGCCGGTCGTGGCGCCAAGGGTAGTCACCAGCTGGAGACGACCGCTGGTGTAGGAGCTGGCCCACTGGACATTCATATAGTAGGCCGCCGTCTTGGACGAAGTGACTTCCAGCGTGGAGGAAATGAAATTGGTCTGGCTGCAGAGGCCCTGCCACTCAGTAACGACGCAGACTGAAGTGCGGATGGCGGCGGTGGCATAAGGGACGCTTGTCGTAGAAGTTACCGTGCCCTGGGCGCAGCCCCAAGGATACCAGTTCCAGCCGAGGGCGTTGAGCTTGACAGGGGTGGCATAGCCATTCTTGTATGCGTTCGGATCCCAGGTGGCGACGGTATTGTCGGTCTTGGCGGCATCGTCGCCCCAATAGGTGGATTTGCTCTGGTAGCCGGTCAGCGTGAAGTAGTCTTCGCGGGTCGGAATGCGCCATCCCTTCGGGCAGACACCCTTTGCGCCTTCGAAGCTCTTGCCGTTTTCGGCGGTGATTTCCTTGGTCTGCAGGGCTGCGTATGCGTTGTAGAACAGTCCGCGCTCGCGGATCATGTCGACATCTGCGGCCGTGGCGATCTTTGTGATCTCGCCGGCTGCCGACGTGGTAGGATCTTCCTTGTAGAGGATGTAGGGGTAGAAGATGGCCTTGTCAGGGGAAGCGTTGTAAGCGTCGCCATAGACTTTGGCGCCGTAGGGCACATAGCGGAGGTTTTCGGCCATCCACTTGCGGGTGCCGATGGTGACGGTCTTGTAGGTTTCGCCGGCATAGACGAAGGAGTTGGCGGATTCCTCGAAGTCGGGAACGGCGTCAACACCCTTTACGATGGCAGCGTCGGAGGAAATGGCGACAAGACCGTCGTTGATGGTTGCGATCACGGAAGCGGAGTTGCCATAGAAGTCATCTCCGAAGAATGCGGCGTCGAGGGTTATGGAGAGGACGCCCTTATTTTCGTCGAGAGCCACATTCTTGGGGTCGATCTCCACTGCGACGATATCGTCGGAGGCGGCGCGGGTCAGCAGCGGGGTTTTGGCGACGGTTACCCAGATGTTGTCTCCGGCAGCGGCGAGTTCAGCGACGGCGGAGGCCGGGGAAACGAGGAATTCGACGGTCACGCTGGGGGCGACTTCATCATCGAGGCGGACCAGCTCCACGATACCGTCGGAATATTCCGGAAGGAAGCTCAAGCTCTTGACGTTGCTGGCGGGAGTGGCACCGACGACGAGGGGGAGCTCATAGACGGTGTCGTCGACGAGGGTGATGACAAGGTTGCCATCATCGTTGGTGGTAACGCTCTTGAAGAAGGCGTCGCCCGGGTCGCCCTTGGGGCCTTGCTCTCCCTGTTCTCCCTGAGGACCTTGCTCGCCCTGAGGGCCTTGAGGACCTTGAGGGCCGGTTGCGCCTTGTTCACCTTGAGGACCCTGGGGACCCGTTGCTCCGGTCCCGCCGGTTGAGCCCTGAGGGCCTTGAGGGCCGGTTGCACCCTGTTCTCCCTGTTCACCTTGGGGACCACGCGGGCCCATCTCGCCGTCTTCACCGTTGTAGAGGTCGATCGAAGAACCGTCGGTCAGTTTCAGAGTGTAACCGTTCTCGGTCTTTTTGACTTCCTTGACGGCATAATTGTTCTTGACGGCATCCTGGAGCTTGCCAAGATTGGTTTTCAGTTCGGCGACATCTGCTTCGAGCTTTTCAACGCGCGGAGTCAGGGTGTCGTTGCAGGCTGTACAGAACGCAAGCGCTGCGGCTGCTAAAGCGAAAAACTTTTTCATTTGCTTTGAGTTTAGTTATAATTTGTAAGTTCGTTACGTAACAAACACATACGCCAATCTTTACAAAAATAGGCAAATAATATTTGAAAAGCAAATATAGGCGGTTCCATAATTCCTTTGACCGTTTGCACGTGGAAGAATAATTTATTATTTTTGTCCAAACCAATTGAAACTCATGAAACGGACAATCCTTCTGGCGGCCCTGCTCGTGGCTGGGTGCGCCTCCCCAAAAGCTGAAACCCCCGTCAGCATTATCGTCCCGGGCGACGACCCGGTACGCGTCTTTGTCTATGACTATCAGCTCGACACCCTCCTCACTCCGGAGGCCGGAAAGGCTGAGATCACCCTTGCCACCAATCCCGGCATAATCGCCACCCTGGCACTCGGCGGCGTCCAGAGTTCCGTGATTCCCGAAGGCCGTCCCGTCACGGTCGATTTCACCGGCGAAAAGCCCTCGGTCTCGGTCAAGGGCCGCGGCAGCCTCAACGCCAAACTTGATGCCGAGGAGGCCTGGGAGGCCGATTTGGTAGCCCGCGCAGAAGGTCTTTCCGACCTTCCCGACGAGGAGCAGGACGCCCAGATGGAACACATCCAGGCCGACTTCCTCGCCCACAACAAAGACCTCATCAAGGCCAATCCCGACAACTGGGTGGGAGCCTACGCCTTTGTCAAGATATGGTCCGACCTTTCCGTCGACGAGGCCGACGCCCTCCTGCAGGGCCTCAGCCCCGAGGTCAAGCAGACCCGTCGCGTCCAGTCCATCGCCGATGCCATTGTCGCCCTTCGCGCAAGTGGTGAGGGTCAGCCGTTTATCGATTTCGAGGCCGACGGCCAGAAGCTTTCCGACTATGTCGGCAAAGGCAAATGGGTCCTTGTCGACTTCTGGGCCAGCTGGTGCGGTCCCTGCCGCCGGGAAATCCCCAACATCCTCAGCGTCTACAACCAATACAAAGGCGATGATTTCGAGGTACTTGGCGTAGCAGTATGGGACGAGAAAGACGCTTCCCTCAAGGCCGTCGAGGAGCTCGGAATCACCTATCCCCAGATTCTCGACGCCTCGGTCGGTGCCGACAAATACGGCATCAAGGGCATTCCCCACATCATCCTGTTTGCCCCTGACGGCACCATCTCGAAGCGCGACCTGCGTGGCGAAGCCATCGGTCAGGCGGTCCGCGAAGCCCTTGGTAAATAAGTGCTTATGGCCAATACCATCATAACCGTAGGACGTGAAATCGGTTCCGGCGGCCGTACCATCGCACAGAAAGTCGCCGAGCGCCTCGGTGTGCCGTTTTACGACAAGGCCGTAATCAAGGGCCTGACCGAAAAGTTCAACGTCAGCGCCGCCGAAATCGAGCGCGTAAAGGCCTCGCGCCGCACCGCATGGCCCGTCCTCGGCTCCCTTATAATGCCCTCCCCAGCATTTGACTACACCTACGCCGCGATGGCGGTCAACCCCACTGACGAAGTGTTCAAAGCCGAAGCCGCAATCGTCCAGGGACTTGCCGATGAAGGTTCCTGCGTCATTGCCGGCCGTTCGGGTTTCTTCCTTCTGAAGGACCGTCCGGAGCGCTTCAGCGTCTTCATCCAGGCGCCGAAGGAAATGCGCATAGCGCGTGTCGCCTCCCGCCAGTCCATTAGCGAGGCCGAGGCCCGCAAGATAGTGGAAAGCGTTGACGAAGGACGCGAAAACTACACCAAGCGCTATGCAGGCGTCTCCCGCTACGACCTCCGCAACTACGATCTTGTCCTCAACACCGGCATCATCCCCGAAGAACAGGCCGTTGAGGCTATCCTGGCTGCGATAAAATAGATATTGCAACACCCCTCCGCGTGAGCGGACGCGACCCCGTCGGACTTAACAAAATATGGATCATAAACGCGACATCTTCAGCAGCCGCCGTGCCGCCATTTTCGCAATGGCCGGCAGTGCCATAGGCCTCGGCAATATATGGCGTTTCCCCTACATGGTGGGGGAACATGGCGGTGCAGCCTTCATCCTGGTATATCTGTTTGCCACGGTTTTCCTGTCCCTTCCCATCTTTCTCTCAGAGAGCATCATCGGGCGGCGGACCCACCTCGGGCCCTACGGCGCCATGGCAAAACTGGCCCCAGGCACGCCCTGGAAGCATGTCGGTCTTTTGACCATATGCTCGGCCATGATCATCATCTCGTTCTACAGCGTCGTCGGCGGGTGGTCTGTCGACTATTTGTTCAAGGCCATTCGGCTGGAGTTCCTTCCGGAGCGTTCCGAACAGGTTTCGTCGATGTTCGGCAGCATGATTTCCAACACCTGGCTGCCCATCCTGTGCCATACGGCCTTTCTCGGCCTCACTGCCGTCATCGTCGTCCTCGGGGTGCGGAAGGGGATAGAGCGGTTCAGCAAAATCTCCATGCCGGTGCTGTTTGTGCTGATTGTCGCCATCATGTGCTATTCCCTGTCGCTTCCCGGCGCGGGTGAGGGCGTTGCTTATCTGGTAAAGCCGGATTTCAGCCGCCTGGACGCTTCCGCGGTGGCGAGCGCCATGGGTCAGAGTTTCTTCTCGCTGTCCCTGGGCGTAGGTACCATCCTGACATATTCCTCCCATATACGCAAGAGCGAAAATCTGATAACCTCCGGCCTCGGCACGTCGCTTTTCGACCTTCTTTTCGCTATCCTCGCCGGCTTTGCCGTCATGCCCGCCGTCTTTGCCGCCGGCATCGAACCCGGCGCCGGTCCCGGCCTTATTTTCGAGACCCTTCCCTACATTTTCTCGAGCATGGGCGTCCAAATGCCCGTCCTCAGCAGCGTCATCGCCATCCTCTTCTTCCTGACCATCCTCATCGCCGCGCTCACCTCGTCGATATCCATGCTCGAGACGGGCGTAACCTACCTGGTGGAAGAAAAAGGCCTCCGCCGCCGCACTGCCGTCATTATCCTTTTCGGCTTCACATGGGCCCTCGGCTGCCTCTGTTCGCTCTCCTTCGGGCCCCTGAGCGGAGTCAAACTGTTCGGAAAGACCATCTTCGAATTCTGCGACTCCCTCACCTCCGATTTCCTGATGACCCTCGGCGGGCTCCTATTCACGCTCTTTGTCGGCTGGAAGATGTTCCGCGCCGACGTCCGCGACGAACTGACCTCCGGCGGCCTCTACCCCGCCAACGCCAAGATCTTCAAATTCACCTACTTCCTCATCCGCTACGTCGCCCCCGTCGTCATCGGCGTCGTCTTCGTCACCAACCTTTTGATGTAGAGACATTATGGACATCGACAATATCCTTCCCGTAGCGAAGCGCCACCTTCCTCTCCAACTGGCTCCAGGCCGGGAAATAGGAATCCTCGCTAAAAATAGGTAAATTTGGGTTTAATCTATTTCTGAAACAAAAGATATGGGAAAAGACAGATTTGACATCAAGGAAAAGGAAGGCATCAGCCTCATGACCGATGCCGTCGTCATCGTCGACAAGGAAACAGGCGTCAACTACCTCTT
>ONKE01000039.1 GCA_900318355.1 uncultured Bacteroidales bacterium | reverse complement strand
GACAAGTTTTTATGCTTGTCTCCTTTTTTCTTCCAACTTACTATTCAATCACTTTTATATCAGTTGCATTTACAATTTGAATTCAAGTCGATTTTGAGACAGCCATTTTGCATAATTCGCTTTCTGATAGAGACTTATCCTCCACGGCGTAGGGGAGTGGGCGGCGTGCGAAGCCTGTGGACGGAACTGGTGGCAGGGACTGCGCAGTACCGGCATGCAGAACCGGTAATTTTTTATATATTTGCATGTTATATCAAATTGATGGATATGAAAAAACTCCTGCTCCTGAGCGCCATAGCGGCCCTGACGTTTTCCTCCTGCAGTATGGAGGGAACGAAATCCTCGCGCATCGATTTCCGCATCAAGGCCATAACCGTTGAAGGGAAGGGGATCTATTCCGATGCGACGGACCAGATATCTTTCACTTATGACGACGACGGCAGGGTCCAGCGCTATCTCTGCCAATTTGAAGTCAGTGACGCTCCCTACGGCATACGCTATGCCATCAGCGGGAACGAAGTCAACGTGTACAGGGATGGAAACCGTAAACTGACCGGGCTCCTCAATAGCGGCATGCTGCAGACATTGGAGGAGGACGGCGGCAGTAGCACTTTCTCTTATCTGGCTGACGACCGCCTGAACGGAGCGACGGAAGATTGGGGATGGAATCCGGAAACCAGTGACTATGAATCTTCGAATACGGATGATTTCCTGTGGGACGAAAATGGCTGTCTGGTCTCATACAGGCAGATTTCCTCGGGAGGCGCGACCAGCGAACTGACGTTCCAATATCCGTCCGGCGCCGGAAAAAATCCGTTCGCCTCGCTGGCCGTCGACCCTCTGGCCATTTTGGCCTCACGGTTCGTCAACAACGATTTCTGCGTGCTGCACATGATTTGCGGCATGACGGGCGCCCGCTCCGCGAGTTTCCCGAACAGCATAACCCAGACCCTCTATGACGAAGAAAACTCTCCCTTCTCGGAGGAGCATTACGACATCTCGCTGAGCGGGGCCGATGCCAACGGTTATCCGATGTTCATCTCGATGGGCAACGACTATCAGATCTACACCTTTACCATCGAGTACGAGGGCGAACTCCCTCAATAAGCCACCGAGGAGCAGTAACCGCCGGATGAGGTCAAAAGGCATCGAAAAATGGGCACGTGCCCGTGATTTTGCAGAAATTTTTGATTATCTGCGAAAGAATCCGTAAATTGCGAAATAATTGCAGGGGTAGGGCCTGCGCTAAAAGGGTTAGAAAAGATGAAACGAATTACTATCCGTGATGTTGCGAAGGAAGCGGGAGTTTCCGTAACATTGGTTTCGTTCGTTATGAACGCCAAGAGAGACAGCAGTGGCAGGCTTGACTGCCCGGTCAATCCCGAGACGGCCGACCGTGTCCTCGAAGTGGCTTCCAGGCTGGGTTACAAGCGCAATTTCGCTGCAGCGTCGCTCCGAAGCGGCCGTTCCAATACGATTGCCGTAATTCCAAACGACATATCCAACAAATTCTTCGCAGGTATCTCCAAGTGCATCGAAGACAAGGCCCATAAGCTGGGCTACACCGTATTCTTCGCCAGCAGCGACGAAGACGGCGAGAAGCTTGGAAACATCATGGAAGCCGTAATCGCCCACAACGTCGACGGAATCATCGTCGCGCCTTGCACCGGTGGCGACGCCGCCATAAACAAGGTCGTCGACAGCAAGGTGCCCGTAGTCCTTCTCGACCGCGACGTCGAAGGGCTCAAGGGTGTCGGAAAGGTACTCCTGGACGATGTCGCTGCCGGCAAAATGGCCACCGACCTGCTTCTGGACGAAGGTTTCAAGAAGGTGGAAATGATATCCTACACCCTCGGCATCTCATCGCTGAGCGAGCGCGAAGCCGGCTACCGTCAGGCCATGACGGCCCGCGGCCTTGCCGAAAAGGTCCACTACACGACCTACGGCCTTGCCGACTCCGACGTGGAGCGGATCATCCGCGACGCGGTCGCCCGCGGCGTCGACGCCATCTTCCTGCCGACCTACTCCCTCTCCGCCCTCGTCCTCGCGACCCTGAAGAAGCTCGGCCTCAAGACCCCGAAAGACCTCGCGGTTGTCGGTTTCGACGAAAGTGACATCTACAGCCTCTATGAGACCACGGTCTCCCATATCGTCCAGCCCCTGAAGGAGCTCGGCGAAAAGTCCGTGGAGGTACTCATCGACATGATCCACGGCAAGGCCCCTGAAAGCATTATCCTCACACCGACCCTGATCAAGGGCGGCTCCACACAAAAAGCATAGCATATGAGACTCGACGGCAGACGTGAAAGCACCAACGTCGACGACCGCCGCGGACGCAGCGGCAAGGCCATAGGCGTGACCGGTATCGGCGGCATCATCATCGCCGGCATCATCTACCTGCTTACCGGGCAGGTTGTCGACCCCAGCCAGCTGGCGGTCCCCACCACGGACGACACCACCCAGCAGGTCGAATTCACCCGCGAAGAGCAGGAGCTCGCCTCCTTCTCGAGGAAGATCCTCGCCGGCACCGAAGACGTCTGGACGGCATATTTCGCCCAAAACGGCCTCGGCAACTACGTCTCCCCGACCATGGTCCTCTACACCGGCACCACCCAGTCCGGCTGCGGAACGGGCAGCGCCGCCATGGGCCCCTTCTACTGCAGCGCCGACCAGTGCCTCTACATCGACCTTAGCTTCTTCTCCTCGATGAAGCAGCAGCTCGGAGCCGACGGCGATTTCGCCTATGCCTACGTCATCGCCCATGAGGTCGGCCACCATGTCCAGAACGTGCTCGGCACCCTGGGCAGCGCCCACCAGCAAATGGCCCGCATGAGCAAGGCCGACGCCAACAAGGTGAGCGTCCGCATCGAACTTCAGGCCGACTTCCTTGCCGGCGTCTGGGCCCACCACGACAACGCCATGTTCTCGTCCATAGAGCCCGGCGACGTCGACGAGGCAATCCGCTGCGCCTCCGTAATCGGCGACGACTACCTGCAGAAAAAGGCGCAAGGCTATGCGGTCGAAGAGTCATTCACCCACGGCACCGCAGCCCAGCGCAAGAAATGGCTTAATAAGGGAATACAGACCGGAGACATCCGTCAGGGCGACACCTTCAGCCTGCGCGAATCCCAGCTTTAAACCCCACGGAAATTTTTTCAGCAAAGGAAATGAAACACTTCACTTTACCGCAGGACGGCGGACTGATTGAAAAGAACCTTCCCAAAGGCATTCTCCACAGCTTTGAAAAAATTTCTACGGAAATCTATCCCGACTCCACCGGCGCGAGCGACCGTATCGCCGATATCATAATCGATGCGGTCAGAAATTTCCAGGCGGCAGGGGAGAACCGCCCGTTCCGCCTCGGCCTGACCACCGGCGCCTCGCCCGTTTCCCTCTACAAGTGGCTGACCCGCCGTTACCGCGAAGGCCTCATCTCCTTTGCCAACGTCGAGGTCTATTCCATAGACGAATACTATCCCCTCGGCCCCAACAAGGCCCAGAGCCGCAACCGCCGTCTCTTCCGCGAGCTGCTCGACCATGTGGACATCCCGAAGGAAAATATCCATATCCCTGATGCCACCGTCCCCGGCGACCAGGTCTCCGAATACTGCGCCGAATACGACAAGGCCGTAAGGGGGCTCGACCTCCTTGTAATCGGTCTTGGAGAGCACGGACAGGTTGGTTTCAACGAAGCCGGATCTTCGGAAAAGAGCCGCACCAGGGTCGTCCGCCTTTCCTACCGCAGCCGCAAGCGCCAGGCCAAGAATTTCAACGGCAACCTCTCCGTGACGCCCGAAACCGCGATCACCATCGGCATCGACACGATGATGAGCGCCCGCAAGGTCATCCTCATGGCATGGGGCGAAGCCAAGGCCGAGGCCGTCCGCAGCGTTGTCGAAGGCGACATCGACCCGTCCTACGCCGCATCCTACCTCCAGAAACACGACGACATAACCCTCTTCGCCGACGAGACTTCCGCCGGGCAGCTTACCCGCATAGTCTCCCCCTGGCTGGTCGGCCCGTGCAGATGGAGCAACAAATTCAAGCGCAAGGCCGTGGTCTGGCTGTGCCAGAAAGTCGGGAAGCCTATCCTCAAGCTCACCCAGCAGGACTACCTGGACAACTACCTCGGCGAGCTGCTCGAGCTCTACGGCCCCTTCGACAAGATTAACATCGAGGTCTTCAACGACCTTCAGCACACCATAACCGGCTGGCCGGGCGGCAAGCCCAACGCCGACGATTCGACGCGTCCGGTCAAGTCCGTCCCGTTCCCGAAAAAGGTCATCATCTTCTCCCCGCATCCCGACGACGACGTCATCTCAATGGGCGGAACGCTCATCCGTCTGGTGGAGCAGGGTCACGATGTCCATGTCGCCTACCAGACTTCCGGCGACCTTGCGGTCCATGACGACGTAGTGCTCCAACATATGGATGCAGCCGCCCAGCTCGGATTCGCCGACAAGGTGGACGAAGTCAAGGCTCTCATCGCGTCCAAGCGCCCCGGCGACCCGGAACCGAAAGAACTGCTTGCAATCAAGGCCGCCATCCGCCGGAGCGAGGCCCGTGCGGCCGACCGTTCCTTCGGAATGGACGTTTCGACCCATGTCCATTTCCTCAATCTCCCGTTCTACGAGTCCGGCGGCGTGACCAAGCTTCCGCGCACCCAGGCCGACCTCGACATCATCAAGCGCCTCATCTGCGACATACGTCCCGACCAAATCTACATGGCCGGCGACCTTGCGGACCCCCACGGCACCCACCGCGTCTGTACGGAAGCGGCCCTGGAGGCCATCGAGCAGCTGAAAGACGAAGGATGCGACTGGCTGTCCCGGACCCATATCTGGCTCTATCGCGGCGCTTGGATGGAATGGGAGCTCGGCCGCGTGGACATGGCCGTCCCGCTCAGCCCCGACGAAGTGATAAAGAAGCGTCACGCCATCTACCGCCACCTTTCCCAGAAGGACATCGTTCCATTCCCCGGCGACGATTCCCGCGAATTCTGGCAGCGTGCGGAAGAGAGGACGCAAAACACCGCCCGCCTATACGACGAGCTCGGAATGGCGGAATACCAGGCAATAGAAGTATTTTTAAAACTCTGTTAACATGAAAGTAATCATCAAGGACGACAAGAAGACTGCCTCCGTCTGGGCAGCCCATTATATCGCGTCCAAAATCAAGGAAAAGGCCGCCCGCACGGACAAGCCCTTCGTCCTTGGCCTCCCTACCGGCTCCACGCCCATCGACACCTACGCCGAACTCATCCGCATGGTCAAGGCCGGCGAGCTGTCGTTCCGCAACGTCATCACATTCAACATGGATGAATACGTAGCCCTCCCCAAGAGCCATCCCGAGAGCTACTGGTCCTTTATGCACCGCTACCTGTTCGACCATATCGACATTCCGGCGGAGAACGTCCACATCCTCAATGGCAACGCTCCCGACCTCGCGGCCGAATGCGCAGCCTATGAAAAGGCCATCGTCGAGGCCGGCGGCATCGACCTCTTCCTCGGCGGAGTAGGCGAAGACGGCCACATCGCCTTCAACGAGCCCTTCTCCTCGCTCAACTCCCGCACCCGCGTCATCACCCTTACCCAGGACACCCTGGAGGTCAATT
Organism: uncultured Bacteroidales bacterium; assembly: GCA_900318355.1. Lineage (GTDB taxonomy): Bacteria > Bacteroidota > Bacteroidia > Bacteroidales > UBA932 > Cryptobacteroides. The sequence goes on along the minus strand of ONKE01000039.1, from coordinate 22,698 downwards.
CCCGCTTCTTCGACAACGATCCCAACAAGGTGCCCGAGCAGGCAATGACCGTCGGCGTCGCCACCGTCCTCGACTCCAAGGAAGTCCTCATCCTGGTGTTCGGCAGCAAGAAGCAGCGCGCCCTCCGCGACGCAGTCGAAGGCCCGATGTCGCATTACTGCACCCTTTCCGGCCTCCAGGGCCACCCGGCCGGCACCATCGTCTGCGACGAGGCCGCCGTGGGCGAACTCAAAGTCAATTCCTACCGCTACTTCAAGGCTGTTGAAGCAGTGGAAAATCTTTAAAATATGGTAAGTATTCAGCAACTCCAGAAAGTTTCCTCCCAGGTGAGGAGGGACATTATCAGGATGGTCACAATGGCCGGCAACGGTCACCCGGGAGGATCCCTTTCCTCGACCGACATCCTGACGGCACTCTATTTCGGCGTGATGAAACAGGATCCCGCCACCTGGACCCGCAGCGGCAAAGGTCAGGATATGTTCATCCTCTCGGCCGGTCATCTCGCCCCGGTCTACTATGCCGTTCTCGGCCGCGCCGGTTATTTCCCGGTAAGCGAAATGGCGACTCTCCGCAAGTTCGGTACCCGCCTCCAGGGCCACCCGTCCATCGAGCACGGCCTGCCGGGCATCGTCCAGCCTTCCGGTTCCCTCGGACAGGGCATTTCCGCCGCCGCCGGCCTCGCTCTCGGCAAGAAACTCGACGGAGAAGATAACTACGTGTTCACCCTCTGCGGAGACGGTGAGACCGAGGAAGGACAGATCTGGGAAGCGGCCATGTTCGCCGCCCACCACGGCCTTGACAACCTCATCGCTATGACCGACTGGAACCACCAGCAGATCGACGGCACCATCGAAGACGTCGCCGGCGAGGTGGAGCTTCCGGCAAAATGGAAGGCCTTCGGATGGAACGTCCTCGAGGCAGACGGCCACGACATGGAGGCCATCGTCGCAGTGCTGGAACAGGCCAAAGCCCTTCGCAACGGCAAGCCCGTGATGATACTTTTCCACACGGAGATGGGTCACGGCGTCGATTTCATGGCCGGTACGCACAAGTGGCACGGCAAGGCTCCTTCCGCCGAGCAGTGCGCCGTCGCCTTGCAGCAGCTTGAAGAAACCTTAGGTGATTTTTAATGGATTGCAGATTATGAAAAAGTATATCGATACAGGAAAGAAAGACACCCGCAGCGGCTTCGGTGCCGGTTTGCATGAGGCCGGAAAGGCCGATCCCCGCGTAGTCGCGCTGACCGCCGACCTTAAAGGTTCCCTCAAGATGGATGCATTCGCAGCCGATTTCCCTGAGCGTTTCATCCAGTGCGGTATCGCCGAAGCCAACATGGTGGGCGTAGCCGCCGGCCTGGCCATCACCGGAAAGGTTCCGTTCGCCGGTTCCTTCGCCGAGTTCATCACCGGCCGCGTCTACGACCAGATCCGTCAGGAAGTGGCCTACGGCAACACCAACGTCAAGCTTGCCTCCTCCCATGCCGGCATCACCCTCGGTGAAGACGGTGCCACCCACCAGACCATGGAAGACATCGCCCTTATGCGCGCGCTTCCCAACATGGTGGTGATCAACCCTTGCGACTACAACCAGACCAAGGCCGCGACCATCGCCGCCGCCAAGTACGAAGGCCCTGTCTACCTGCGTTTCGGCCGTCCGTCTGTTCCCAATTTCACCGACCCTGACGAAGAATTCATAATCGGCAAGGCCTACGTCCTCAATGAGGGCAAGGATGTTACCCTGGTCGCCTGCGGCCACCTCGTATGGGAAGCCCTGCAGGCCGCCGAGGCCCTGGAAGCCGAAGGCATCTGCGCCGAGGTTATCAACGTCGCGACCATCAAGCCCCTGGACGAAGACACCCTCGTTTCCTCCGTCCTCAAGACCAAGGCTATGGTTGTTGCCGAAGAGCACAACTGCGGTGGCGGTCTCGGCGAACTCGTGGCCGGTGTCCTGGCACGTCGCGCTCCCGCTCCGATCGAGATGATCAACGGCGGCGACCGCTTCGGTCAGACCGGTACCCCTGCCGAGCTTATGGCAGCCTATGGCCTCGACGCCGCCCACATCGTGGAGGCCGCCAAGAAGGCTATCGCCCGCAAATAGTTGATTTGGAAATACTTTTTTAGACGACGGCTCCGGGAACGGGGCCGTCGTCCGGTTTTCCGTGGAGGTAGATGATGCGCTGGTTGGGGCTCCCGCGAAAGCGCAGGGAAGTGTCGCGCTGCTCCAGGATGAACGGGCCGTCCACCAGGACATCGATGTAGGGGAGTATCATTGATAGGCGCTCCGACGCCTGGATTTCCTCCAGGGTGAAGCCTGTCCAGCACCATATGGTCTTGGTGGTTTCGGCCTTGATGCGGCGCGCCAGTTCGGTGAATGCTTCCACCTGATAGAAGGGGTCGCCTCCGGAGAAGGTCACGTCGGACAGGTCGTCGGCCTTTATGATGCCGAGGAGCTCGTCCACGCTCATTTTCTTTCCGCCGTCAAAGGCCCAGCTCTGCGGGTTGTGGCACCCCTTGCAGTGGTGCGCACAGCCTGCGCAGTAAATGGCCGTCCGGAACCCGGGTCCGTCGGCCATTGTCTGATAAGCTATGTCCAGTACTTGAATGTCCATTATTTATGGACTACCCTATCGTGAAGCTCGGCGAGCTTGCCGGAGTTCCAGCGGTTGGTGGTGCCGACGAGGTAGCCGGTGATGCGCTGGAGGGTGTCGATATGGTTGCCGTGGCAGTGGGGACACTCGGTGAGGCCTTCGGTGGCGTCTTCGTAGCCGCAGTCGAGGCAGCGGTTGCGGTTGTGGTTGACCGAGCCGTAGCCGATGTCGTATTTGTCCATGAGGTCGACGATGCGCATGATGGCCTCGGGGTTGTGGGTGGCGTCGCCGTCGACTTCGACGTAGAAGATGTGGCCGGCGTTCTCGTATTTATGGTAGGGACCTTCGATCTTGGCCTTGTGTTCCGGGGTGCAATGGTAGTAGACCGGAATGTGGCTGGAGTTGGTGTAGTAGTCCTTGTCGGTGATGCCGGGGAGAACGCCGAAAGTCTTGCGGTCGCGCTTGGTGAACTTGCCGGCGAGGCCCTCGGCCGGAGTGGCGAGGAAGGTGAAGTTGTGCTGGAAAGTTTCGGCGAAGCCGTTGACCTTCTCGGCCATGTGGGAGATGATGCGCAGACCGAGCTCCTGGGCCTCTTCGCTCTCGCCGTGATGCTTGCCGATAAGGGCGATGAGACATTCGGCCAGGCCGATGAAACCGATGGAGAGGGTGCCCTGGTTGATGACGGATTCGATGGACTGGTCGTCGTCGAGCTTCTCGCTGCCCAGCCACAGGCCGCTCATCAGCATGGGGAACTGCTTCTTGAGGGCGGTCTTCTGGAACTCGTAGCGCTCGTTGAGCTGCTTGGCGCTGATGTCGAGGGCCCAGTCGAGTTTTTCGAAGAAACGCTTGATGCGCATGTCTTTGTCCTGCTCCTCGTTCATGGCCTCGATGGCGAGGCGGACGATGTTGATGGTCGTGAAGCTGAGGTTGCCGCGGCCGATGGAGGTCTTGGGCCCGAAACGGTTGCCGTAGACGCGGGTGCGGCAGCCCATGGTGGCGACTTCGTGGATGTAGCGCTTAGGGTCTTCCGGATTCCAGGCGTCGTCCTGGTTGAAGGAGGCGTCGAGGTTGAGGAAGTTGGGGAAGAAACGGCGCGCGCTCACCTTGCAGGCGAACTTGTAGAGGTCGTAGTTGCGGTCGCCGGGCAGGTAGCTGACGCCGCGCTTTTTCTTCCAAATCTGGATGGGGAAGATGGCGGTGGAGCCGTTGCCCACGCCTTCGTAGGTGGTGTTGAGCAGCTCGCGGATTACGCAGCGGCCCTCGGCGGAGGTGTCGGTGCCGTAGTTTATGGAGCTGAATACCACCTGGTTGCCTCCACGGCTGTGGATGGTGTTCATGTTGTGGACGAAGGCCTCCATGCTCTGATGGGTCCTGGCCACCGTCTGGTTGATGGCGTGCTGGCGTGCGCGGTCCTTGCCCTGCAGGCCGATGAGGTCGCGCTTGAGGTAGTCGTCGATGGGCTCTTCCTTGAGGAAGGAGTAGTCGGTGTTGCAGATGGCGCTGACCTTGTCGATTTCCTCTTCGTAGGTCTTGCGGACGAACGGCGCCAGGTAGAAGTCGAATGCCGGGATGGCCTGGCCGCCGTGCATTTCGTTCTGGACGGTCTCCATGGAGATGCAGGCGAGGACTGCTGCGGTCTCGATGCGCTTGGCGGGACGGGACTCGCCGTGGCCGGCCTTGAAGCCGCCTTCAAGGATGCGGTCCAGAGGGTGCTGGATGCAGGTCAGGGACTTCGTCGGATAGTAGTCTTTGTCGTGGATGTGGATGTAGTTGCCGGCGACGGCGTCGCGGACGTCACCCGACAGGAGGCACTCGTCCACATAGGACTTGGTGGCCTCGGAGGCGAACTTCATCATCATGCCAGCCGGGGTGTCGGCGTTCATGTTGGCGTTTTCACGGGTGATGTCGTTGGCCTGGGCGTCGATGATGGTCTGGAAAATCTCGTTGGTCTTGGCCTTGCGGGCAAGGTTGCGCTGGTTGCGGTAGGCGATGTATGCGCGGGCGACCTCCTTGCGGGGGCTGTTCATGAGCTCGAACTCTACGCAATCCTGGATTTCTTCCACGCTCATCTTCTCTTCGCCGCGCTTGGAAATGGCGTCGGCGATCTGGGCGGCGAGGACGATGTCTTCTCCGGTCGGGGTTACGTCCATTGCCTTGAGGATGGCGGCTACGATTTTCTGATTGTTGTACTCGACGATGCGTCCGTCGCGTTTGACTACATGTTTGACCATATCGGCACTTGGTTATCGGTTAGGTACAGGGGGTGGAAAAAGCGTCGCTCCATTGCGGTGCGGCGCCTTACAAAGATAGGATATAAATCTGCGATTTGACAGGATTCTGCCGGGAAAAGTTTTCAACAGATAAATAAACACCCTGGCAAGCATTTGCATGTCAGGGTGTTATGAGGATTTGAGAGGCGAAAAACCGGCCGGATTGCCAACAAAAATGTTTCGCTTAGGCTTCTCCGACTACCCACACGAGGACGTGGCGGTCGAAAGTCATGTATTCCAGCTTGAATTCTTCCTCGTAGCCGTCTTTGTGGATGAATGTGGCCTCGAGCTCGCCTTCGCCGCGCGGGCGGAAGCGCTCGACCTCGATCTGCTCGGCGAAATCGACCTTGTAGGCGGATACGCGCTTGAAGATGGCTTCCTTTGCGCACCAGTAGATGGCGAGCTGCTCGTTGCGGCTGTCGTCGTCCAGGTCGTCGATCTCGTCTTCGGAGAGGGCTTTCTTCTCCACCGCGGAGAAGTCGCGGTCGAGGCTCTCGATGTCGATGCCCACGTCTTCCTCGTCATGGAGGATTACGGCTACGTATTTGTCGGTGTGGGTGATGCTGATGTTAGTCACCATGTTTTCGAGGTAGGGCTTGCCGTTGTCGTGGTGGCTAAGATAGACCTTTTCCTCGAAGAGTTCGCCAAGGAGGGCGCGCACGGCCAGACGCTGCTTGCGCAGGGACTCGCTGCCGATGAAGGAAATCTCTTCCATCTCATCGGAGGGAGTGGAACTGAGCTGGATGAGCTCCTGCTCGGTTTCCGTAATCTGCCAGACTGCCACCGTGGCGTCGTTGTCAAGCTTTTTCTTTAAATAGAGTGCCATATATCAAAATACGCTCCCAGAGCCATCCGGCCCGGAAGTAAGGTTGCTAAAGTGGGGGTATGAAGCAGGTGTTCGCGAGGCTGGGTCGTCCGATAAGGGACCCGCCGGCAAACCTTGGTCAGCGCCTATAGAACTGGGAGGCTCCATCTGTTTCTTAATAATTTCAGCACAAAGATAAATCATTTTACTGATTACAACAAATCTTTGTTTAAGATTTTCCTTTGATAGTCCCCCGGAAAAGTGTAAATTTGCAGTAATATTCAGAATAATTCAATATCATGAAATTTCTCACTGATGAAAAACTTCTGATCGTCGGCGCAGCCGGCATGATCGGATCCAACATGGTACAGACCGCCGCGATGCTGCGTCTTACCCCGAACATTTGCCTTTATGACATCTATGAACCCGGCCTGAAGGGCGTTCTCGCCGAGATGGACCACTGCGCATTCCCGGGTGTGAACCTCAGCGCAACCGTCGATCCCGCCGTCGCTTTCAAGGATGCCAAATATATCATCTCCTCCGGCGGCGCACCTCGCAAAGAGGGTATGACCCGCGAAGACCTCCTCAAGGGCAACTGCCAGATTGCCGCCGAGTTCGGTGACAACATCCGCAAATACTGCCCTGACGTAAAGCACGTGGTCGTCATCTTCAACCCGGCCGACGTCACCGCCCTCACCGCCCTTATCCACTCCGGCCTCAAGAAGGAGCAGCTCACTTCCCTTGCAGCCCTCGACTCCACCCGTCTGCAGGAGGCCCTTGCAGCCGAGTTCGGCGTACAGCAGTGCAAAGTGACCGGCGCCCACACCTACGGCGGTCACGGCGAGGCCATGGCGGTTTTCGCCTCCAAGGTCAAGATCGACGGCAAGCCCCTCTCCGAGTGCGGCCTGAGCGAAGAGCGTTTCGCTGAAATCAAGCACAACACCATCCAGGGTGGTTCCAACATCATCAAGCTCCGCGGCCGCAGCTCCTTCCAGAGCCCTGCCTACCAGGCTGTCAAGATGATTGAAGGCGCCATGGGCGGCGAGGCCTTCACCTGGCCTGCCGGCACCTATGTCTCCGAAGGAAAATACAAGAATGTCATGATGGCCATGCCGACCGTCATCGATGCGACCGGCTGCCACTACAGCGCCCCCGAAGGCACCGCCGAAGAAATGGCCGCCCTCGACGCTTCCTACGCCCACCTCGTGAAGATGCGCGACGAGATCATCTCCCTCGGCATCATCCCCGCAGTCGCAGACTGGAAGAGCGTCAACGCCAACCTGTAATTTCCTTGCAACACCATAGGGGCAGGCCGCAGAAACGGCCCGCCCCTTTTCAAAACGCTAAAACCTGAAAACCATGTCCGTCCAAATACAAGTGGTCTCTTCCCGGAGGGATCTGCGCCGCTTTATCGTATTCCCTGAAAAACTGTATAAAGGCAATCCGAACTGGGTCCACGCCCTGCTTTCGGATGAGTTCGATACGCTTGGCCCGAAAAACGCCGCCCTGGAGTTCTGTGAGCGCGAATTGTACCTGGCCCTGCGCGACGGTGAAATCGTAGGCCGCGTCGCCGCCATCATCAACCACCGCGCCAACGAGCACTGGAAGGAAAATGTGGTCCGTTTCGGCTGGATCGATTTCATCGACGACCTGGAAGTGGTCAAGGCCCTTATCGGGGCAGTGGTGGAGTGGGGCAAAGCCCGCGGATGCACCCGCGTCAAAGGCCCTCTCGGATTCTCAGACATGGACAAGGAAGGACTTCTGGTTGAGGGATTCGACCATCTTTCGCCATTTACCGTAATATATAATTATCCATATTACGGCGAGCTTCTTGAGAAGGTCGGTTTCGCCAAGGACGCCGACTGGACCCAGAAAATCGTGGACATCCCCACGGAGGAACTTCCCCAGATGCAATATGCCGCGCTGGTGGAAAAGCGTTTCGGCCTTCGCGCCGTCTCCGGAATGAGCATGCAGCAGAAAAACAAGCGCTACGGCAAGGAACTTTTCCATCTGCTTAACACGGCATTCGCTCAGCTCTATGAGTTCATTCCGCTGTCCGACAAGCAGATTGAAGGCTACCTCAAGACCTATATCCCCATCCTCAACACCGATTTCGTATCCATCATCGTCAACGAGGAAGACAAGGTTGTCGGCTTTGCGATCTGCGTTCCGTCCCTTTCCAAGGCCATTCAGAAGGCCCGCGGCCGTATCCTGCCCTTCGGGTTCATTCCTCTTCTGAAGGCCCTGCGCAAAAATGACACGCTGGAGGCGCTTCTTATCGGCGTCCTGCCCGAATATCAAGGCAAGGGGGCAAGCGTTCTCATTTTCAAGGATCTGCTCGACAGTTGCCGCAAGTACGGAGTGACCACCATGCTTGCCAACCCTCAGCTGGAGACCAACTACAAGGTGCAGTCGGTGTTCGACGGCATCTTCACCACGCATGAATTCATGCGCAGAAGGAGTTATGTAAAGGAGATTTAGTCGGGGTGATGTGACTCGAACACACGACCCTCTGGTCCCAAACCAGATGCGCTAGCCAACTGCGCCACACCCCGATTTCTTCTGCAAAGTTAAGTAATTTTACCATGATCGTCAAGGCCCGCGGCATCGAAAAAAGTTTCGGAACCCTTAAAGTTCTGAAAGGAATTGATTTCCAGGCGGAAAAGGGAGAAGTCGTTTCCATTATGGGAGCTTCCGGCGCAGGCAAGTCCACTCTTCTCCAGATTCTCGGCACGCTCAGTACGCCCGATGCCGGCTCGCTCGAGATAGCCGGGACCGACGTTCTGAAGCTCGGCAGCCGCGCCCTGTCCGCTTTCCGCGGCAAGGAGATAGGCTTCGTGTTCCAGTTCCACCATCTTCTCCCCGAGTTCACGGCCCTTGAAAACGTGCTGATCCCGGCCTACATCGCAGGCCGGAGCGAGCGCGAGGCCAAGCCGCGCGCCCTGGAGCTGCTCGCCACCCTGGGCCTGTCCGAGCGTGTTTCCCACAAGCCTTCGGAGCTTTCCGGCGGCGAGCAGCAGCGCGTTGCCATTGCCCGCGCGCTCATCAACAACCCTTCCGTCCTGTTTGCCGACGAGCCTTCCGGCAACCTCGACTCCAAAACGAAGGCCGAACTGCACAAGCTGTTTTTCCAGCTTCGTGACCAGTTCGGCCAGACGATAGTCATCGTGACCCATGATCCGGAACTGGCCGCCCTCTGCGACCGGTCCCTGTTCATGCGGGACGGTATGTTCGATTAGCGGGCGCCGCCTTCGGCCTGACGCCTGGGCGCGTTGCCGCCACGGTTGCCGTGGATGCGGTGGATCTGCTGACGGCGGAATTTCTCCTCTGCGAGATAGACTTTGGCCACCTGCTCGGCGGAAAGCACTTTGCGGAACTTGGGCAGGTATTCTTCGTCCACTGCATCCGAGGCTTTCTTGGCCTTGAGATAGGCGTCGAGTTTTTCGTCCACGCCATTGCCTTCGTTGATGGCGGTTTCGAGGGCCTTGTATGCTTCGCCAACGGCCTTGAAAGCCTTGCGGCGGGCCTTTTCGGCTTCATTGTAGATGGGCCAGAATTTCTCCGCGTCTTCGCTGCTCAGGCCTATTTCGCTGGTGAAGAAAGCGATTTTTTCGGCTTTCATTTTTTCGCGCCATTCGGCGCCGCCGCGCTGGACTTTCTCGACACTCTGACTGTCGCCGTTGCCTTTCTGAACCTTTCTTTGCTGGGCCACTGCCGGGGACGCTATCAGCATCACTGCGGCTACAATACTAATAATCTGTTTCATAATCTTCCAATTCTTCAATAGTTACACCTGTTTCAATAAGATATTGCGCGATATCGTCATACGTGACTGTGGGGGCAAGACTCTCGGCCAGGGAGCTGTCGAACAACGCATCCGGCGCGGTCGCGGGCTGGAGCTGGGCGATGGCGAAATCTTCGGCCCAGTCGTCCGTGGCGGGGGATGCGGTCAGCCGCAGAATGGCGGTGCCGATGGTCACAACGGCGGCGAATGCGGCTGCAAGTGCCAGATAGGGGCGGACGCGCTGCCACGAGCCGGCCTCTTGCCGGGGAATTTCGCCCAGGCGATCCTCGAGGGAGGCGAAGTAGCCGTCCGGAACATTGTATGAATTCTTGCCTTTCATCGCTTATATAGACACAGGTTGAATGTGGAAGTTTAATCGTCGGAAATATCGAGGCGCAATTTTTCCGCCGCGATATGGTAGGATGCCTTCAGGGCGCCGACCGAAGTGCCGAGCACGCGCGACATCTCTTCATAGGGCATCTCGTCGAAATAGCGGAGCGAGAAGACCAGTCGCTGCTTGTCGGGAAGGCGGGACAGAGCCTTCATCAGGCGCCTCTCAGCATCGTCGCCGTTGAACCAGGGGTCTTCGTCGATACGCTGCTCTTCGTAGGCGTCCAAACTCTTGAACGACAGGGCGGCACGCAGCCGCTGACGGCGCAGGAAATTAAGGGTTTCGTTGGTTGCGATACGCCAGAGCCAGGTTTTTATTTGGGAGTCTCCGCGGAAAGAGGACAGCGCGCCCCATGCCTTGACGAATATCTCCTGCAGCAGGTCGTCGGTGTCTTCGTGGGAATTTGTCAGCCTCCTCACGTGCCAGTAGAGCGGTTCGCTGTAGGCCGCGACCATTTCGCGGAACGCTTCCTCGGCGTGTCCGCTTTTCAGCAGGTCGGTGATTTGGCTGTCAGTCATCTCAGGGAAGGAGCCAGGACTCCGGGTTTTGCGGGGAGGTGCCTTTCCATATCTGGAAGTGGAGCTGAGTGTCGCCGTCGAGGGTGTCGACGGTGCCGATAATGTCGCCGGTCTTGATCTTGTCGCCGGCCTTGACGGCCACGGAACCGAGCTTGCAATAGAATGAGAAGTAGCCGCCGTGCTGGACGAGGACGCACTTGTTGTAGCCCGGCATGACGACGATCTGCTTCACGACGCCGTCGAAGACGCTTCTGACAGAGGTCTTTGGCGACAGGGAGATGCTCATTCCGTTGCAGAAGGGGAGCTTGACGTTTTTGTAGACGGGGTGGTAGTGCTGGCCGTAGTGTTCCACCACGGGACCGTCGGCCGGCCATGGAAGCTTGCCCTTGTTCTTCGAGAACTCCGCGTCCAGCTTGGCGTCTATCGGCTGACGGTTCTTCTTGGTCGTAGCCGTGCCTCCGCCGGAAGTCGCGTTGCGGATGATGCGCTCGATTTCCTTTTGCAGGGCGTCGACCTGACGGCGCTTGGTGTCCAGTTCCTTCTGGTATTTGTTCTTTTCCTTTTTGAGTTGGTCGACGACCTTCTTGCCGTCGGACTCTTCCTTCTGGAGGGCGCTGACTTCCTTCTGACGGGCCTGGCGGACCTCCTGCGCCTGGGATTTCAGGGCGAGAAGCTCCTTCTGCTCAGCCTCGAGCCGGGTGCGGGTTTCCTCAATGCGGCGGGCCTGGGTGTTCATTTCGCCGGAGAGGCGGCGCAGGTAGCCGAGGCGGCGGAAGGCCTGGCCCACGTCTTCGCTGGCCAGGATATACATGTACCAGACCTTTGAGTCGCGGTTTTTGTAGGCGTTTTTGACGAGCCTGTTGTAGGCATAGGAGAGGGTGTCGAAACGTGCCTGGATCACGTCTATGTCCTGTTGCTTGGCCGAAATCTGGCGTCCGAGATCGCGGATCTGGCGGTCGCTTTCGGCGATGAGCTCGTTGCGGTTGGAGATTTTCTTCCGTATCAGCGTAAGCGAGGAAAGGGCGGAGGAACTCTTGGAGGCGTTTTCCTTGAGCTGCTTGTTGATTTGGGCGATTTCCCTTTCCAGACGGGCCTTGCGGTCGCGTTGGGCCTTGGTGTTCTGGGCATAGGAAAGCCCGGCGCCGGAGAGGACCAGCACCGCAGTCAACATTATGGCGATCAGGCGTTTCATCGTTATTCTTCTTCCGGGTTCAGGAGTTCCTTTGCCTTTGCCTGGGACCGGTACACTTTGGCCAGGTCGTCTTCACCGAGCTTTTCAAGGACGCGGGCGTAGTGGAGCAGGACGGTGGCGCTGTCCTTGCCTCCGTAGAGCATCGCATGCTTGAAGAACGGCTTGGCCTCTACGTCCTTGCCCTGGAGATGGAGGATCCATCCGAAGGTGTCGAGGAAGGTGGCGTTGTCCGGCTCGGCCTCTATGGTCTTCTTGCTCATCTTGTAGGCCTTGCCGAGGAGGCGTCCCTCCATCGACAGGAAGTAGGCGTAGTTGTTGAGCACCGGGGCATAGTCCGGGTTGATTTTCAAGGCTTTGTCGTAGGCCTTGTAGGCTTTTTTGTTGTCGCCTGTCTGATGGTACATGTCGCCCATGTTGGACAGGGCGTGCAGGCAGGCCGCGCTGTCTTTCGGTGCGGTCGCAAGGATGCGCTGGCAGCATTCGATGATGCCTTCGTAGTCCTTGAGGTTGTAGCGGCCCATGTTGGCCATTTCGAGGAAACCGGGCTCTGCGGGGAACCTCTTCGCGGCGGCTTCGGCCTCATCAACCAGCGCGTGGTAGTCTTCCATTGCCGCGAGGGCCTGGAGATAGCTTCCCGCTGCGGGAATGCTGCCCGGGTTGTTTTCCATGTTGGCGCGGAGCGTGGTGCGGGCCTTGGGATGGTCTCCGACGCGGAAATAGTAGATTCCTGCGGTCTGGAGGACGGAAGTGTCGGCCGGATGGGCAGCCACCATGCGGGAACATGTCGAGTCCATCGGGGCGCGGAAAGTTTGAAGGAAACGCGGGTCGCTGTGTTGGAGCAACTGCATGAAATAGTCGGCCTTGGCCGGCCCCGGAATCGCGCCGTCGTCCATCAGGCCGCCGATGGTTTCGAAGAATTCGGGGTATTTCCGTGTCATCCTGTAGGCTTCGGCCTTTCCGAGGCGGGCGGGGGCATAGTCGCGGTCAAGGGCGAGGGCCTCGTCGTAATATGCCAGGGCCAGGGAGTCGTTGAACATGCCCATCTCGTGGTCTCCGAGCATGGACAGGACGTTGGGGGAGGCGTATTCCGAACAATAGTCGCGGAGCACTTCCAGGGCCTCCTCGGGCTTTTTCTGCTGGAGGAGGATGCGGTAGCGGGTTATGACCGTGGGGTCGCTCTTGCCCATGACCAGGTCGATGTCGTCCATCATCTTCAGGGCGTCTTCCGTGCGCCCTTCGGCGAGATAGAGGTTGACCAGGCGGTATTGGATGTCGGTTTTGCGGGGGAAGTCCTTGAGCAACTGCTCGTAGGTTGCGAGGGTGAGGTCGTCCTGACCTGTCATCTGGTAGGCGACGGCCAGACGGTCGCGGTACCAGTAGTTGGCCGAATCGAGCGCGGCGGCCTTGCGCAGCTCCTTGACTCCAAGCTCTTTCTGGCCGAGGTATATGTCTGAAAGGCCCTTGTAGTAGAGCGCGGCATCGTTGTCGGGCTCGGATGCAAGGACGCGCGCCAACATGGCGGAAGCCTCCTTGTAGCGCCCGTCAGTCCAGGCCTGGACGGCGTCTATGAGGATGCCGTCGCTTTTGTTCTGGGCAAAAACGGGGAGGGTCAGCACGAAGGCCAGTATGAGGAGAAGGGTTCTTTTCATCATCATCTTGTTGCAAATAGCAAATTTAACCAAAATGTCCCATTATTCAAATATCGTGCGGTTTCTTTGCCCGGCGTTGCAGAATCTTGGCGGATTTTTGTTATATTTACACGATATTCCGAGTTAAGAATATGGATAATAGCAGTAAAATTGACGGCGGAATGCCGGTGGTCTTCCGTGGAGAAACGCCCGCCGGGGCGCTGAGATTCCCCGCAGTCGTGCCGGAGGCCATGACCATGCGCCGCTTTGGAATGGCGGTCGCGGCGAGTGCCTCTGCGGCCAGGAACGCCGCTGCCGGCGCCCCGTTCTACCTGACTGACATCGCCTTGCCTTCGGGCCAGACCCCGTCGCCGGAGGCGCTTGTACGCTGGCTGTGGTCGGCCGTTGCCGCCGGCGCTTCCGGAATGGAACTCGGCGCGTCGACCCCGCAGGACTCGCGCGTCTGGACTCTGCGCAACATCCAGGGCGGTCCGTCTTCTCGCTCCGTGGCCGTCGACGCCGTCTGTGGCACCCTGGTGGCCAACCGCGACATTTTCGCCGGCGCCAAGCCCTTGCCTTCCCCCATTTCGGTACTCTACACCCGCGAATCGGCCCCTGCCGGCGGACAGGCTTCCGCCCTGGCCTTTTACGAGATCCTGACGGAAAACGGGCTCTATCCCGAAATGGCCGAGATGTCGGAATACGGCTGGGACGCACCTTCGTTCAAGGGCCGCTGCATCGTCATCGCCGGGCAGGTTTCGGTTCCGTCGCGTTATTATCCGCTTCTGCGTGAGTTCGTTAAGAAGGGAGGGAAGCTCGTCGTTGAAGGGCTCTCCTTCTATTATGACGAAGACATGGCTCCGGCCTTCGCTCGTCCGTTCCCCCTTGCCGACGTGATGGGCGGCGTTCTCGAAGATTCCGAGACTTTCCCCGGGCTGCGGAAACTGAAGATCGGCAAATACAAGCTGTGGGCCTCCGGCCAATGCGGTCTCGTCCACAACGAGGCTTCGGGAGAGTCGCTGACATTCATGCGAAACAAATATGGCCGCGGGACCGTGCTCTGGATGCCTTCTTCCATTGCCCTGGGCACAGTGGAGTCGGGCCATCGCCGCCGGTTCTCGAAGTTCCTCCTTTCGGAACTTTCGGAGATCGTAGCGGAAATGCCCATCCGTTTCCGCAGACTTCGGAAAGGTATTTGCATGCAGGTGCTGCAGGTTCCCGGCGGGCTCGTCACCGTGGTCGGAAGCAGCGCGTCCCATCGCCGCAAGGTGAGGATGAAGACGTCGCTCAAGGTCGGGAAACAGTTGTTTATGAATCCTGTAGATGGCCATGAAGGCCGGGCGCGCAACCGCAAGGTAAAGGTTCATGCCGGACAGACCAACGTGGCCTTTTGGAAAGAAAAAGTGAAATGAAGGTAGCAGTAGTAGGCGTTACGGGCCTTGTGGGGACCCGGATGATGGAGGTCCTGGCCGAGCGCCATTTTCCTGTGTCTGAATTTATTCCGGTAGCTTCGGAGCGGTCGGTGGGGAAGACGGTAGTTTTCGCCGGCCGTACATATACGATAGTCAGTGCCGACGAGGCCATCGCCAGGCGTCCCGACCTTGCCCTGTTTTCCGCGGGCGGAGGTCCTTCCGCAGAGCTGGCGCCGCGTTTTGCCGCCGTGGGCTGCCGCGTGGTCGACAACTCGTCATACTGGCGCATGGACCCGTCCAAAAAGCTTGTGGTCCCGGAAATCAACGCCGACGTGGTGACCGGAGACGATTGGATTATCGCCAATCCCAACTGCTCCACCATCCAGATGGTGCTGCCCCTGGCGCCCATCCACCGTCGCTACGGCATCCGCCGCATCGTCGTGTCGACATATCAGTCGGTCACCGGTTCCGGCAACAAGGCCGTGGCCCAGCTCGATGCCGAAAGGGCCGGCGCCGAGTGGGGCACCTATCCGGCCTTCTACCCCTATCCCATAGACAAAAACGTCATCCCCCACATCGACTCATTCCTCGACAACGGCTACACCAAGGAGGAAATGAAGATGGTCAACGAGACGCATAAGATTCTGGGCGACAATTCCATAGGAGTATCGCCCACGACTGCGCGCGTCCCCGTGGTCGGCGGCCACAGCGAAAGCATCAACGTGGAGCTGGAGCGCGATTTCACCATTGATGACATTCGCTCCATATGGTCGGAAACGCCGGGTGTCACCCTGATGGACAATCCTGACGCCTGCGACTATCCCATGCCGCTTCGCTCCCTCGGCCGCGACGACGTCTTCGTGGGGCGCCTCCGCCGCGACCCTTCGGTCAAGTTCGGATTCAACTTCTGGTGCGTTTCCGACAACATCCGCAAGGGCGCCGCGACCAACGCCGTCCAGATCGCCGAGCTGCTTCTGGCCAAGGGGCTGCTGCCTTCTTAGGCTGGGCAGGTGCAAGGCCTTATTATGATTGTAATTAAATGATACAGAATATGTTTGCAAAGGAAGTATATGTCCGCAGAAGGGCGGAACTCGTAAGGAAGATGGTCGCTGCCGGCCAGAAGGGTATATTGCTGTTTGTCGGCAATGTCGAAGCGCCGGCCCAATATAAGGACAATTGCTACAAGTGGCGCCAGGATAGCTCCTGGCTGTATTATTTCGGCCTGGACGACCCGCAATACGCGGCCACCATCGACCTTGAAGACGGCAGCGAGACCGTCTTCGCCAACGACGTCGAGATAGGCGACATCATCTGGATGGGCCCTCAGCCCTCCGTTGCGAGCAAGGCGGAGTCGGTAGGAGTTGCAACTTCGGCGCCTTATGCCGCGCTGGATGCCGTCGTCGCAAAAGCCATCTCCCAGGGACGGCCCGTCCACTTCCTGCCGCCGAGCCGCTACTTCAACACGATGAAGCTTTCGGCCCTTGTCCCGGGAGGCAGCCCCTCCGAGGCGTTCATCAAGGCCGTCATATCCATGCGACTGGTCAAGGAAGCATGTGAAATCGAGGCGCTTGACGATGCCGGCGCTCTCGGTCAGGAGATGCATACGGTCGCAAGGAACGCCATCCGTCCCGGTATCGTCGAGCAGGAAATCGTCGGCCTGATGGAAGGGGTGACCCTCGCCAAGGGCTGGGGCGTTTCGTTCCCGACCATCCTCACCCAGCATGGCGAGACGCTTCATAACCACCTGCACGACAAGATCGTAGAGCCCGGCAAGCTGATGGTCATAGACGCCGGCGCCGAGAGCAATCTCCACTACGCTTCCGACTACACGCGCACATATCCGACTTCGGGCCGTTTCACGACCAAACAGCGCGAAGTCTATCAGATTGTCTACGACTGTAACGAACTGGCTTTCAGCCTTACGCGTCCCGGCGTGACATATCGCGAAGTCCATCTGGCCGTAGCCCGCAAGATGCTCGAGGGTCTCAGCGCCCTGGGCCTTGTCCGCGGCGACCTCGACGAAATGACCGCCCGCGGCATCGCCGGTCTTTTCCAGCCCCATGGCCTCGGCCACAACATGGGCCTCGACGTTCACGACATGGAAGACCTTGGCGAAGACCTCGTCGGCTACGATCCCGACCAGAAGAGAGCCTCCCAGCTCGGCCTCGGCAGCCTCCGCATGGCCCGTCGCCTGGTCCCCGGCCACGTCATCACCGACGAGCCCGGCATCTATTTCATCCCCGCCCTCATCGAAAAATGGAAATCCGAAGGCATCGGCACCGACTGTGTCAACTTCGCCCGCCTGAAGGACTACTACGATTTCGGCGGCATCCGTCTGGAAGACGATGTGCTGGTTACTCCCGACGGCGCCCGCAGGCTCGGCCCCGCCCGTCTCCCCATCGCGCCGGACGATATTGAAAATGTAATGGCTTGAGTATGACAACATTCTGGATAGTAATCGCCGTGATCCTGGGGGTAGTGGGTATCCTGGGTAGTATTTTGCCAGCGCTTCCTGGGCCGCCGCTCAGCTGGGTTGGCCTGTTGATAATGTATTTCCTCAAAGGGACCAACGGCGCTGGCGACCCCATGTCGACCAAGTTCCTGATTGTGTGGCTGGTGATTACGACGGTGGTCGTGATCATAGACTACGTGGTGCCGGCGTGGTTTACGCGGCTGACCGGTGGAAGCAAATATGCCGGTTGGGGCGCCATGGTCGGGTTGTTCGTCGGCATGATCGTCCCGCCGGTCGGAATCATTGTCGGTTCGCTTGCCGGAGCGTTCATCGCCGAGCTGATGCTGGGTGAAAAAGGCGCCGGCGACTCCATCAAATCGGCCTTGGGAGCCTTTCTGGGCTTCCTTTTCGGAACGGGCATCAAACTGATTGCAAGCGGTCTGATGCTCTATTACATCATTGTCTATATCTAGGCGCTTTCCTTGCCTTTGCCGCGCTGCAGGCTGTTGACCAGATTGACCAGCAGTGAGCCGAGAATGCCTGCCGCGAGGGAGCCCATCAGCACCGCGACTTTGCCCATGTCACGCATCTGCGTGGCAAGTTCGGGGTGGTCGCTGAAGGAAAGCGTGTCGACGAAGATACTCATCGTAAAGCCGATGCCGCCCAGACATGCCACTGCAAAAAGCATTGGCCAGGTGGCTTTTGCGGGCATTTCGCCCAGTTTTGTCTTCACTGCGAGGAAGCTGGCTGCGGTGATGCCGAGCGGCTTGCCGAGGAGAAGGCCGAGGAAGATACCCATGCTCACGCTGCCGAGGGCCGGGTCGAAACGGAAGACGTTGAAATATTCCGCGTCTGGGATAGTGACGCCCGCGTTGGCAAGGGCGAAGATAGGCATTATCAGCCAGTTGACCCACGGAGAGAGCGTGTGCTCGAGCCGGTAGCTCATGCCGATGCAGTTTTTGCTTGTCTTGCTGAGCTGGCGCAGGACGTGGCGCTGGGGGCCGTTGGGGAATCCGCTGGCATCTTCGACCGAATCGTACTCGTCGAGGAGATGCCTGTAGTGGTCGCGCTTGTGGTAGTAGTATTCCTTGGTGTAGCGAGGCGTCGCCGGAACGAGGAAGGCCATGACTACGCCGGACATGGTGGCGTGGATGCCGCTGTAGTAGAACAGGACCCAGATTGCGATGCCGGGAATGACGTAGAATGCGGTCCGTTTTTCGCCGACCTTCTTCATCAGCAGGATAAAGAGAATCAGCAGGACGGCGACTCCGAGGAGTTTCAGGTTGATGGTGCCGCCGTAGAAGAATGCGACTACGAGGATGGCGATGAGGTCGTCGGCGATGGCGAGGGCCGTCAGGAACACCTTGAGCGAGACCGGAACCTTATTACCGAGGACGGAAAGTATGCCCACGGCAAATGCGATGTCGGTCGCCGTGGGGATGCCCCAGCCGCTTGAGGCCGCGGTGCCATGGTTGATTGCAGTGTAGATGAGGGCCGGCATGACAACTCCGCCGAAGGCTGCGATGACGGGCATCACGGCTTTCTTGGGGCTGCTCAGCTCGCCATGGGCCACCTCGCGTTTGATCTCCAGGCCGACGGTGAAAAAGAAGATGACCATCAGAATGTCGTTGATGAACTTTTCAACGGTCATTCCGGCGGGGAAGAAGCCGTCATGGCCACCGGGCGTGTGTGTGGAGATGCCGATTTCAGTTTCGAGGAGACCTTTGTAGAGGTCGCGCGTGAATGGCAGGTTGGCCAGCAGCATGGCTACGACTACGCAGGACAGCAGGATAACTCCCTGTGCCCAAGGCTGCTTGCTGAATCTTTTGTTGGCGTGTTCGAGGTGGACGAAGCTTTTGTTCCAGGAATATACGGGTATGAGTTTCATGTTCAGTCTCCGTAGAGATAAAGGTGTTGTTGGGGCGAAAGGGTGTCGATGGCAATACCCCAGTCGGCGAGCTTGCGACGGGCTACTTCCTTGTCGATGGCTTCGGGGACGTTGTGGAGCATGTTGCCCTTTTCGCGGGGAATATTGTTGAGAGTCAGGTATTTGGCGCTGAGAGCCTGGATTGCGAACGACATGTCCATGATCTCGGCCGGGTGTCCGTCGCCTGCCGCAAGGTTGACCAGGCGGCCTTCGGCGAGAACGTAGACGGTGCGTCCGTCGGCGAAGGTGTAGGCCATGATGTTGTTTCTTGCAACGTGCCGGGAAACGGCCTCCGCGGCGAGTTTCGCGACGGCGACCTCAACGTCGAAATGGCCGGCGTTGCAGAGGATGGCTCCGTCTTTGAGCAGCGGGAAGTGCCTTGTGGTGATGACGTCGGTGCAGCCGGTGACGGTTACGAAGATGTCGCCGACGGCTGCGGCTTCATCCATGCTCATGACGCGGAATCCGTCCATGACGGCCTCCATGGCCTTGACCGGGTCGACCTCGGTGACGATGACGCGCGCGCCAAGCCCTTTGGCCCTCATCGCGACGCCCTTGCCGCACCAGCCGTAGCCGGCGACGACGACGTCTTTCCCGGCCACGATGAGGTTGGTCGTGCGGCAGATGCCGTCCCAGACGCTTTGTCCGGTGCCGTAGCGGTTGTCGAAGAGATGTTTGCAGTCGGCGTCGTTGACCAGCATCATGGGGAAAGCCAGCTTGCCGGCCTTGTCCATCGTGCGCAGGCGCAGGATGCCGGTCGTCGTTTCTTCGCAGCCGCCGATTACCCCGGGCAGGAGGTGGGGGAATTCCTCGTGGATGGTGTGGACGAGATCTCCGCCATCGTCTATGATAAGGTTCGGACCGACCTCGAGGACGCGCCGTATGCCGCTTTCGTATTCCTCAGGAGTGGCTCCGTGGAGTGCGAAAACTTCCATGCCTTCGCTTGCGAGGGCCGCTGCTATGTCGTCCTGGGTGCTCAGGGGGTTGCTGCCGGTTACGAACATCTGCGCCCCGCCGCTTGCGAGAACTTCGCACAGGTAGGCGGTTTTGGCCTCAAGATGTACTGAGAGGGCGATTTTCTTTCCCTTGAACGGCTGGGCTACGCTGAATTCTTCCTGCAGGCCGCGCAGAAGTGGCATGTGGCTGCGGACCCATTGGATTTTGAGCTTTCCGCTATCCTGGAGTGAGAGGTCTCTGATTTGGCTCATGGCTTTTCGGATTGGAATGCAAAGGTAACATTTTTCCCGGCGAAATATTTGGAAAGGGAAGCGAATCGCAGTAATTTTGTCGTATCTTAAAAATGACAATATGGGACTTTTGGAAGGAAAAGTAGCGCTCATCACCGGAGCGGCACGTGGAATCGGCAAGGCTGTTGCCCTGAAATATGCATCAGAGGGCGCGGACGTCGCATTCACCGACCTTGTTATCAATGAAGCGGCCGAAAAGACCGTCGCCGAGATCGCGGCCTTCGGCCATAAAGTAAAGGCCTATGCCTCTGACGCTTCGTCTTTCGAAGCCGCCCACAGCGTTGTTGCTGAGGTGCTTGCCGAGTTCGGGCGCATCGATATTCTGGTCAATAACGCCGGCATAACCAGGGACGGCCTGATGCTCCGCATGAGCGAAGAGCAGTGGGATGCGGTGCTGAACGTCAATCTCAAGTCTGCATTCAATTTCATACACGCCGTGACTCCCGTGATGGCCCGTCAGCGCTGCGGGAGCATTATCAACATGAGCAGCGTCGTCGGTGTTTCCGGCAATGCCGGCCAGTGCAACTACTCCGCCTCGAAGGCCGGTCTTATCGGTCTGGCGAAGTCCATCGCCAAGGAGATGGGCCCGCGCGGCATCAGGGCCAATTGCATCGCTCCGGGATTCATCATCTCCGACATGACCAATGCGCTTCCGGAGTCGGTCCGACAGAGCTGGGTCGCCGCCATTCCGCTTCGCCGCGGCGGCACGCCCGAAGACGTTGCCAACGTCGCCACTTTCCTCGGCAGCGACATGTCTTCGTATGTCAGCGGACAGGTAATCCACGTCTGCGGAGCCATGAATTGCTAGGGGACTGACCCAACTTTGTACGAATCCGTCCGTTTTTTACGCAGGAAATGCTTTTCTTGCGGAATGAAATGTTTGGATTCGCTTCTCGAACTGTTTTTCCCAAGGGAGTGTCCGGTGTGCGGCCGGGCCCTTCAGTTGCGTGAATTCCCGGTCTGCATATATTGTCAGGCCGATCTTCCGCTTACCCGTTTCTGGCTGCAGCCTCGCAACCCGATGGCGGACAAGTTCAACGCCCTGCTTGAAGGGGCCCTTCCCGAGGGGGCTGCCTGGGTCCCATATGTCTACGCCATGGCCCTGTTTTTCTACAACGGCAGGGCGGGGTACAGGCTTCTCCCGCAGCGCCTTAAGTATCACGCCGATTTTCCACTCGGGAGGTATTTCGGCGCAATGCTCGGAAAGGATATCCTCGATTCGCCGTATCTTCCGGCGGTCTCCGCGGTTGTCCCCGTCCCGCTTCATTGGACCCGCCGTTACCGTCGAGGCTACAATCAGGCGGCGGTTCTCGCCCGTGCGATAGCCTCCGAACTGGGCTGCCCTGTCGTGGAGTCGCTCGTCCGACGCAGTCGCCGCACCCGCACGCAGACCCGCCTTTCAGTCTCCGAAAAAGCCCGCAATGTCGCAGGCGCTTTCCGTGTGAGCGCCCGGGTCTTGCGGCGTCTTGTCGCCTCCGGGGATGACCTCCATCTGCTGCTTGTCGACGACGTCTTCACGACCGGCGCGACCCTTCTCGGCTGCTATTCCGCCCTCCGCGATGCTCTCGACGCCCTTGGCCTCCCTCCTCAATCCGTCCGCATCAGCCTCTCCACCATGGCTTTCGTCGGCAATTCGTGACTCGCCCGCTCCGTTTTTTGCCGTATATCCGGAAAAATCGCTATCTTTGCATTCCCCATCCACGCCTTGGTGGTGAAATGGTAGACACGAGGGACTTAGACAAGCTCTTTGAAATAATTATTTGTAAGACTCGAAGGTAAGTATTAACTTTGCCTCTGCCATGAAAGTGAGTTATTCAGAAAACGATATTCGAGCTGCTGTAAAAGACAGTAAATCTATTGCAGGCGTCCTCCGTCATTTAGGGTTACGCCCTGTTGGTGGGAACTACAAAACAATTCATCATCTCATTAACAAATATGGGTTGGACACTTCGCATTTTACTGGACAAGGATGGAATGTTGGACTCAAATTCAAACCCAAAACCGGGCTGTTGGATTCCGATATTTTCAAGATAGACTCCGACTACCGTTGCTCCTGGAGACTTAGAGAGCGTTATAAGAAGATTACTGGTATACAATATTGCGAGAATTGTAATCTTTCGGAATGGCAGGGACAACCAATTCCATTGGAAATACATCATCTTAATGGAAATAATACGGACAATCGCATAGAAAATTTGAAATTGCTATGTCCAAACTGCCACGCGCTAACAGATAATTATCGAGGAAGAGCACATTTGAGTGCACTCTCTGAAAAGAGAGATGTAGAATGCCGTAAATTCAAGGAAACCTTAGCAGGTAACGCTGAAGGCAATCTTGAGCCAAGCCTTAAAAGAGGAAGGTGCAGAGACTAGACACGGCACACCTAAAGGACATGGTCCCATGGTGAAGGAATAGTCCGGACCACAAACAGAAATGGTGGCGAAAGCCATAGTGGTAAGAAAATCCCTTGGCCCGAAACGGCCGT
>ONKE01000008.1 GCA_900318355.1 uncultured Bacteroidales bacterium | reverse complement strand
ATGGCAAAGGTTATTTCTCTTTCAGGCTTCACTCGTTGATTGGCAGATAGATTCCATTTTCTCGGTCAAGCTTATCAATGAATGATTTAAGTTGGAGCAGCCCTACGATGAATGCGAGGTTCGAGATTCGGAGTGTTTCGTCTACTGCGCAGGACATTTCTTCGGAGATGTCCTGTTTTTTGTGCTTTTCAGGCGTCCCGGGCCGTGCGTTATTTTACAATTGTTAAATTAACAGTTTGTGACCTTGTGCCTGGGGTTCCGTTTTGCGAATGGACTATTATTGTGTGTTATGGGGCGTTGGGGGTTGCGTGTTACGGGGAATTCAGCTATATTTGTAATCCTGTGGAATGGTTGTTGCTGTTCCATGGAACAAAAATTCAAGACCATGAAAAAGATTATCATCGCCATTGCGGTCCTGCTGCTTTCCGCTCCGGCATTTGCGCAGCAGAAGTCCGGCTTTCCCCAGGTTGTCGAGATTGCGCAGGTTGAGAGCGAGTCCGACCTTGTGGAGCTGGGCGTTTTTTCCTATGTCCTGGACGGGAAGAAGATCTATTTCCTGAATGTCGGTACCCTCGGCGCCGGCGACAAGGTGCTTCAGATTGTCATCGACCCTGTCACCCGGCTGTTCATCCCCTTGGGAGAGACGCGTGACGAGGTGATGACCAATGTCGAAATTTTGAAGGCTCAGTTCAAGAAGGCGCCGGGCACCGAAACCGAACTTGCCGGCAACTATGCGCCGCTGCTTCCCGACGGCAACAATGAGACCGTCAAGGTCACTACGAAGAAGGCTCTTTTTGGCCGCAGGCTTGAATTTGCCATCGAGCGGGACGGAGTCTATCTGGCTACATACGTATCCAAGTCGGACTTCAACATCCTGGTTTCCAGCCTGAAGATGAATATCCCGTTCAAGAACGGCAAGATTTGAAAAGGCTTCTGACGATTCTGCCGGCCATGGTGCTGGCTTTGACTTCATGCTGCCGGGACGGTCTCCGCTCCGGCGACTTGTTGTTTGTGGAGGAACAGGCCGCAGACAGTGCCTCGATGGGGGCAGCCATCGCTTCGGCGACGG
The DNA here is from genome assembly GCA_900318355.1 of uncultured Bacteroidales bacterium. GTDB lineage: Bacteria > Bacteroidota > Bacteroidia > Bacteroidales > UBA932 > Cryptobacteroides. The sequence goes on along the minus strand of ONKE01000008.1, from coordinate 41,677 downwards.
GCCGGGTCACCCATGTGGCCATCTTGGAAGTATCTTGCGGCAAGATCTTCGTCATCGACGCGACGGGCCGGCGGGGCGTTGACAGGCATCCGCTGGACACGCTGATTGCCGATTTTACGGCGGACGGCGTGGCTGTTTTCCACGTTAAACGCCTCAAAGACAGGAGGATTGCCTATGCGGCGGTGAGGAAGGCGAAGACGTTTATCGGCCTTCCATACGACTGGCATTTCCGCCAGGACAACGGCGCGTTCTATTGCAGCGAGCTGGTGCAGGAGTGCTACGAGGGCGTTTTTCCGCTCCGTCCGATGAATTTCGCCGGGCCGGATGGCACCATGCCGGAGTTCTGGCAGAAACTGTTCGCGGACTTCGGCGAGCCGATTCCGCAGGGCGAACCCGGGACGTCGCCGCAGGGGATGTTCGACGACGGCGTCCTCGATCCGGTCATGTCCTGGACCGGTTTAAAGCAGTGAAATATTCTCGAATGAGGGCTTGAGGCGGCCTTCTTCGATGGCGTGGATCATGTTGGTGACGGTCTCGTTCATCGGGGTGGGACAGCCGATTTTCCGGCCGAAAGCGGCAATGGCGCCGTTGATGGCGTCGACCTCGGTCTTCTTGCCTTTTTCGATGTCCTGGAGCATGCTGGCCTTGAGCCGGGCGTGCTTGCGGATGGCGATAGGAAGGATGAAAAGCGAGAGCTGCTTCTTGAGCGGATTGTTGTAGTCCAGAAGCTTCACGGCATCCTTTCCCTGAACGGGTTCGATGCGGATTCCGGCGGCCTTGCAGACGTCGATGCATTCCTTGATGAGGGCGAGGACGATTTTGCGCGAGCGCATGTCGGCGGCAGCTTCGCCAAACGTGCAGCCCAGGACGGTGCTCATCCCGGAAAATGCCGAATTGATCAGCAGTTTGCTCCAGCGGGTGCCGATGAAATTTTCCTCCACGGTGACTTCGCCCATGTGGGAGAGCAGCGACTTCACCTCGCCGAGATATTTGTGGGGCTTCTTTGATATCCAGCCAAGCGAGAAGGTCAGGCTGTCGGGCGAGCTGGTGAGTTCGCATACGCCCGGGCCCAGCATGGTCGCGCCCCATGCCACGGTGCAGCCCAGGACGCGGTCTTCGCCGACGATTTCAGCGATTCCCTGCTCCGGAAGGCCGTTTTGCAGCGTCACGATGACGCCGTCGGCGGCAAGGTAGCCGTTGAGGTAATTGACGACTTCGCGGTTGTTCTGCTGCTTGGTCATCAGGAAGATAATGTCGTATGTCCCTTCCATGCAGTCAGGCGTAAAGGCGTTGACTCGCTGGACAAAATCTACGGTTCCGGTTATATGGGCTCCGCTCTGCTGAAGGGCCTTGACGTGGGCCGCGTTGCGGTTGACAAGATCGATTTCAATTCCATCACGGCTCAGATATGCCCCCAAAATGGTTCCGAGGGACCCTGCGCCATAAATCATACTTCTCATGTTCATGACAGTTTGTGATTCCGTTGGGATTCGAACCCAAGACCCACAGCTTAGAAGGCTGTTGCTCTATCCAGCTGAGCTACGGAACCGACGCGACGGTTTCCCGGATAGGAAACGGTTTGCAAAGATACGTTTTATCGGGAGAATTTGCAAATCCGGGGCGATAAACGGAAAGAATCACTATTTTTCATTATTTGTAAGTTGTAAAAAAAATGTAATTTTGCAATCAGTGAAAAAACATATAGTGCCATGAATACCCGTTTGCTTCGTTTGTTCAGTGTGGTCGCAGTTGCGGCAACGTGTATTATTTCTTGCGGCAAGCAGGAAAAACCGGATGATCACTCTACCCCCGACAGCGGCAGCGGTGACAAAAAGGTCACCGGCGTGACGCTGGATAAGACGAGCGTTACCCTGAGCAAGGGACAGGAAATCCAGCTTAAGGCCACCGTCAAGCCTGACGATGCCGAAAACAAAACCGTCCTGTGGACAAGTTCGAATAAATCCGTTGCCACCGTCAAGGACGGCCTCGTCACGGCTGTCGGCGACGGAACCAGCGTAATCAAGGTTACCACGGTCGACGGACTCCTGACGGCGACATGCGACGTGGAAGTCAGCACGATATACGTCAAGAAGATCACCATCCCGGAAAGCGAGGTTTCGCTCATCATCGGCGCCGAATATCAGATAGAGCCTACGATCACGCCGACCGACGCTGCAAATGCGGCAATCGGTTATAAAATCGACAAGCCTGAGGTCGCGTCGGTCGACAAAGACGGCCTCGTGAAGGGCCTGGCGGTCGGTACGGCGAAGGTTACGGTCTATGCCCTCGACGGCGCCGGAGCAAGCGCAACCCTCTCCGTAAGGGTGCAGGAAAAGGAAATCCCGGTGGAGGGAGTCTCGATTTCCCCGTCGGACGACCAGACAATCAAAACCGGCGAGACATTGACTCTCAAGGCCGTTTTCAAGCCCGCCGACGCCACCAACAGGAAGGTGACGTGGAGTTCCGGCGACACCGGTATCGCTACGGTCAGCGAAAAAGGTGTTGTGACCGGCAAGAGCCGTGGCACCGCCGTAATCTCCGTCAAGACTGAAGACGGCGGCTTCGAGGCCTCCGTAAACGTGCGGGTTGTCCAGGCCTTCTCTGCCATCTCGATCACCTCTCCCTCCACGAGTTCCTCCGAATATGACGCCGAATCCGGCGAATACCGCTTCTGCGTCGGGGATTCGTTTACTCTCGGGGTCGCTACCGAGCCGGCCGAGGCGGACGACGAGTATGAGTTCTATGTAGAAAGCAGTTCGCAGGACTACATCTCTGTCGATGCTTCCGGAAAATTCACGCTGAAGAAATCGAATTCTTCCAAGAGGTATGTCGGAGTCCGCTCCAAGGCCAATCCCGATGTCAATGCCCGGCTGGCTGTCAGCATCTACGACAAGCCTGACAAGATTGAACTCTCTGTCTACGAATCCAATGTCTTTCGTGGATATCCGACGACTGACCGTTCCCGCGCCAGCGAATATATCGGCATCGGCTGCACGCAGACTTTCAAAATGACGCTCTCCTCCTCGACCGGAAGTCGACTGCTGCCCGGGAAGGTGGAAAAACGTTCGGTCAGCACCATTATGTTCGATGTCGCCATCGATGGCAACGAGCTTAAGGTTACCTGCCCCGTCACCCAGACTGCAAGTACGTCAACCAGAAACCGTGAGGGCTACATCACCCTCGGCATGCCCGGAGGAAATACGCAGAGGTTCACCTTCAAGGCCTCCGTATACGACCCCTACCAGCCCAAACCCGGCGACGGCATATGGAGTATGAAGGATCATCACCTCTTCGAATATTCAGTCGTTGACAGCGGCTATCGCGGCAACGGCGTCTATGAAAACCCTATCTACGGCGGGGTCAAATCCCAGGTCTATGCCATCATAGCGTGGCTGGGCAATGACCACCTGACGGAAGATCCCCAATACAAGAAGTCGGGGGCGACGGGTCTTGAGCCAGTCTCTAAGGGCTACCACGGCATTGCAGTTCCTGTCAACGCCGACAGGCTGTATAATGTTACCAAGGCCTCCGGAGAGCAGTTCTCCGGCGAAGACGACAACTTGCTTAATTCGAGCGACATTCCCAAATGGCTGAGCGATAAAAAGGTGCTGGCGTCATCATCCCGCGCCCATACGGCCTACACCAACACTGCCGCCCTTATCTATCGCAACGCCCCTTGCGGCGCCAGCCATGAAGTGTACCCGGCCAACTTCTTCAGCAACACTCCAGCCCTGATCAAGATCAGCCAGGACGCGGGGGAAAGCCATAAGGATTTCAGCAAGGGAAAATACTATTTCTACGGCAGCTTCAAGGAAGGCGGCACAGGCTGCACCTTCAACGCCAAGCAGGTAGACAATGGAAGTGACAGCCATACGGTCTTCACATCGCCCTGGCTGTTCCCTACGCTTGCGGACTTCTACAGCATCTTCCTCGGCACGGTCCCGTCTACGCTTGTGGCGACGACCTCCTCCTCGGCCGACAAGGCGGTTATAAAGGAAAAAGTTGCGGTCCTTGTACATTCGGCCAAAGCGTTCAGCGGACAGACCCTGACATTCAGTGGCTATAACTGGTGGGCTTCCCAGCAGGTCGACGCGGAAAAAGCGCCTCAGGTCAACATTTCCGCCGACGGTACGATGACTGTAAAGAGCGAAGACAAATTCGGCTCGAGCGGCTACGTACTTCCCATCTGCTACTTCTAAACGTATGCTTCGCAAATACCTGATTGTGTTCCTCATATCGATGGTCCCGCTGATTGAACTCCGCGGGGCCATCCCTTATGCGGTAGGTTTCGAACTGCCGCTCGTCCCTTCCTATGTCATCGCCATCCTCGGCAACATGCTGCCCGTGCCGTTCATCTTCCTTTTCGGCCGGAAACTGCTCGAGTGGGGGAGCGACAAAAAATACATAGGCGGATTCTTCCGCTGGTGCCTGGAAAAGGGCGAGAAGGCCGGGCGTAAACTCGAGGCCTCGGCCGGAAAGGGGCTGTACGTGGCCCTGATGCTGTTTGTGGGCATTCCGCTGCCCGGCACCGGAGCCTGGTCCGGCACCCTTGCGGCTGCGCTTCTTGACATGGACTTCCGCAAGAGCGTGCTCTTCGTGATGCTCGGCGTCCTTCTTGCCGGCGTCATCATGCTCGCGGCCTCCCTTGGCGTCTTCGGCGCCATCTCGCTGGTAAAATAGCTATTTCTCGATAAACTTGAGATAGTCGCGGATGCCGGAGAAGACTTCCTCCTGCGAAAACACCTTGTCTTCCGGCTCGGAAACGACCATGTCGAAAGTGTCGCCAGGAAGCTGCTGGCGGCCGATTTTGAAGCGAGCGCGGGAACACTTGGCCATGAACTCGATGGGGAAGTCGCCTCCGCGGATAAGGGAGATGAAAAGGTCGGCGTCGGCGCCGAGCATGAGGTTGACCTTTTCCTGCGCGGGCTTGCCGTAGAAATTCAGGTCGCGGCGCAGGATGGTGGTGGTGATGCTGGTTATGAGCCTTTCCTCCTTGCCGATTTTCCGGAAGTCGAAAAAGAAAATGTCACCTTTGATGCCGTTGTCCCTGAAGAAGGCCTGAAGGGCGGCCTTGCAGGCATCGAAGGACGTGTCTTCCACGTCGATAAAGGCGACGGCGGAGTGGATTTCGCCGACGGGCAGGATGGATGTGGGAACGTCGCTGCTGTATTTTTTCAGGGCGCGCTGGCGGAAGAAATTTAGGATCCCTTCGAACATAGGCTACTGCTTGGGCTGGTTGGCGGCAATGAGGTCGCGGATCTCCTGCTTGGCGTCGCGCCAGCGGGGAATGTCAATCTTGGTGCCGATTACTTCCACTACCTTCGCAGCGATGATGGAACCGACCTCGCCGCATACGCGCAGGGGCATGCCGAGGGAATGGGCGTAGAGGAAACCTGCGGCATAGGTGTCGCCGGCGCCGGTCGCGTCGATAGGGTAGGCCGGCCAGGGGTCGATGAAATGGTATTCGTCGCCGCTGCGTACCATTGAGCCCTGCTTTCCCACCTTTACGACGGCGATTTCGCACTGCTTGGCCAGCTCGTCGATGGCCTGGCGCGGCTCAAGCTTGGTGTAGGCCTTGGCCTCCGACTCGTTGGCGAATACGATGTCGACATAGTTTTCCACGAGGTTGTGGAAGAAGGCGTCGTTCGACTCCACGACGTTGTAAGACGCCATGTCTATGGAAATCTTGCAGCCGGCGGCCTTGGCAAGACGCGCAGCCTTGGAGATAAGTTCCTGGTTCTGGACCAGATAGCCTTCGATATGGAAATAGTCGTAGCCTTCGAAGTATTCGGGACGCAGGTCGTCGGGCCCGAGCTCCAGGGTGGCGCCCATGTAGTCGGCGAATGTGCGCTCGGCGTTGGCACCGGTTATGAATACCATGCAGCGGCCGCTGGATTTCTTGCTGTAGAGCATCTGCGTCTTGACGCCATATTGCTCCATGGTGCTCTTGAAGAGGTTGCCCAGGTCGTCGTTGCCGATCTTGCCGAGGAAGCCGGCGTCCATGCCGAAGATGGCGGCGCAGGTTATGGTGTTGGCCGCGCTGCCGCCGGGGACATATTTCACGCCGTAGTCCTTGAGGGCTTCCCAGATGCGGTCGCCGGTCTCCATGTCGACGTGTTGCATGCTGCCCAGGGGCAGATGGAAACGGGTCAGGAGACTGTCGTCGGGGAGGACGGCGAGGATGTCAGTCAGGGCGTTGCCGATGCCGAGGATGGATTTCATGTCTGAAGGGTATTATTGGACAAGGCACAAATTTACAAAAATTATCGTTAATTCGGGGGAATTGCTGTATTTTTGCAGAACAGATGGAAAAGAAAAGGTCGAATATCATTCGCACGGTTTTGTCGCTCGGTGTGGCGGCAGTCCTTCTCTGGTTGTCTTTCCGCGGCGTCGGCTGGGACGATTTCGCAGCAGGCCTGCGTGCCTGCCGCTGGGAGTTCGTCGCCCTGTCGATGCTCGCCGCGGTTGTCCCGTTTATCGCCAGAGGCGTCCGCTGGCGCATGCTAATCGAGCCGTTCGACCCTTCAATCAAGGCTTCCGACTGCGTCCACGCCTGCAACGTCGGCAATCTTGTCAACCTTGTGCTCCCGCGCGTGGGCGGCATTGTCCGTACCGGCATCATCTCCGAACATTCGGTCGAAGGTCAGGACGGCAGGAAAAAGGCCCCGTTCGACAAAGTCTTCGGCACCATGCTCATCGACCGCATCTGGGACGGCGTCTTCATGGGCCTGATGATCGTCGCCTTCCTCGCCATTTTGTGGAACCGCTACGGAGAGTTCTTCCTCAGCCGCGTCCTCGGGCCTGCCTCGTCGAAGCTTGGCCTCGTGTGGATATTGCTCGGCCTCGTGGCGGTGCTGGCCGTTTTCCTCTGGCTGCTGTGGCGCTACCACGACAGCAATGCCTTCCTGGGCAAGGTCTGGGGCTTTTTCCGCGGCATAGGGGACGGGCTCGCCTCCTGTCTGCGTATGCACCACGGCTGGAAGTTCGTGGCCTGGACCGTTGTCGCATGGGTGTTTTTCTGGGTCGCCGTCCAGTTTATCATACTGTCGTTCCGCGGAGTCGACACTTCGGGGCTTCATCCCGAGATGGCCGCAGGCTTTGCCGCCATTGGCAACCTCTCGCTGCTCGACGGCCTTTTCATAATGATGGTCGGCGTGGTCAGCTCGCTGGTGCCGGTCCCGGGTGGTTTCGGCGCCTACCACTACCTGATAATGATCACTTTGCAGGCAATGTACGGCGTCCCGCAGGATATCGGGCTCCTCTTTGCCACCCTTTCCCACGAGTCGTCGACCCTCGTCCAGCTGCTTCTGGGAGGGATTTCCTATCTGAAAGAAGCTTTCAGCCGATAACCAGCTCGACCGGGCAGTGGTCCGAGCCGAAGATTTCGTTGTGGATGTCGGCCGAGACGATACGCGGGACGAGATCCTCCGATACGAGGAAATAGTCGATGCGCCACCCAGCGTTGTTTTCCCTTGCGCGTCCGCGATAGGACCACCATGAATATTTCACCTCGTCGGGGTGGAGCCGCCGCCATGAATCGGCGAATCCGGAATCCAGAAGACGCGAGAAACGTTCCCGTTCCTCGTCGGAAAAACCGGCGTTGAAATGGTTTGTGGACGGGTTTTTGAGGTCTATTTCCTGATGGGCGACGTTGAGGTCGCCGCAGACTATGACGCCTTTCCCTTCCGCCCTCAGCGAGCCGAGGTAGGCCCTGAAATCGTCTTCCCAGCGCATGCGGTAGTCGAGTCGCCGCAGCCCGTCCTGGGAGTTGGGGACATATACGCATACGAGGAAGAAATCCTGCATCTCCAGCGTCACCGCCCGTCCCTCGTGGTCATGCTCGTCTACACCGATGCCGTAGCGGACCGAAACGGGTTCGATCCGGGAGAAAACGGCCGTGCCCGAATAGCCTTTCTTGTCGGCGTAGTTCCACCAGGAGTTGTAGCCGGGGAAGGAAAGGTCGAGCTGTCCCTCCTGAAGTTTTGTCTCCTGCAGGCAGAAGAAGTCGGCGTCAAGGGCGGCGAAAATATCTGAGAAGCCTTTTCCGCAAACGGCACGTAATCCATTGACGTTCCACGAGATTAATTTCATGTTATTTTTTACTTTAAATTTTGCTTTGCAAACTTACTAATTTTTCAGAAATTATTTTTACATTTGAACTTGTTAATTATTGTGCTCGTGCACGATAATTATTAAAACGTTTTTATCGCTTATCAACTGGAACGACGTTATGACGCTTAAAAAACTGTTCAAAACTGTGCTTTTGGTCCTCGGGCTGGCGGCGATCCCAGCCGCTCCAACAATGCCAAACTTGTTTGGGGTCTGTAGTATTATTCTGTAAACTAATGAAATTCAAGCATTTATTGCTTACGGCAGTCGCTTCCGTCCTTCTTGGGACGGAAGCGTTTGCTGCAAGCGCCTATGGTTACGATGCCGTTTCGAACGAAGCATTGTACACCTCGATGATGCGCAACCTGCGCACCCTTCAGACCGACCTCATCGGAGAGCCGATCTATTTCATGGCCCAGAACCTGATGCTTGAGATCCAGGCGGTCCATAAGGAAAAGCCTTACGCCTGGGTCGGTCAGGTCCACCGTTTCATCAGCCTGGCGGAAAACATGTATCCCGCCTCGCTCGGCCATCCTTCGGTCGGTACGGAAGACAAATACGACCGTATCCGCCGTCAGCTCCTCCTGCTGCGCGACTATCCCATGCATCAGGTGTCGGACGTTAAGGAAGAGGCCATTTCTCCCGAGGGTGGCCAGGCGGCGGCTTTCCACGAGGCCAACAAGCAGTGGCTGCAGCACAAGCGCAGCGAGTTCTTCCAGTTTTTGTCGGCTCCCGCGCCAACTGACGGCAGCATGCAGATGTTCAAGCTCTATAGCTCCGGCGTCGTATGCCGCACCAAGGGCGCATGCATCGGCATCGATATCTGCTATCAGGATGGGACATACGACGGAGAGCGCCGCGACGAACTCGCCCAGGCGCTGGACGTGGTTTATGTCACCCATGCCCATGGCGACCATTACGACATCCCCCTTCTGAGGCGCATGCTTGACCTTGGAAAGATTGTCGTTGCTCCCAGTACCATGGAAAAGCACCTTACCTCCTACAGCAGTCTCAAGGGCAGCAAACTCTTCCTCTGGGACGAGAATTCAGCCCCGGCCGACCCGATGACCACGACGGGCAGCGTCAAGACCCAGGCCTATATGTCAGGCCAGGGTGACGAGCCGTGCCTCCTCTATCTTATCGAACTCGACGGCTGGCGCGTTGCCCATATCGGCGACAACTCCAAGCACGAGAACGAGGCCTTCTACGAAAACCATAACCGTGCCGACATAGTGATTTCCCCCGTTTTCCAGGGCAACGTCGCATTTTTCACCCACACAATGGCGGCTCCCAACCCCCTGAATATCGACCAGATCTACGTCAATATCCACGAGAACGAGTGGCATCACACTGTCGATCACCGCGTTCCATTCTCCTTCATGTACAACAATACCGGCGCCCTTGGCAATTCTTCCTTCAGTTATCCGCTCTACATTGCCACGGACTGCGGTGAATCCTTTACCCTCTACAAATGATGAAAAGCGTAAGCAAATACTTTTTCTTCGCGCTGGCCATTGTCGGCGCCCTGGTATCATGCGGAGGCAACGGATCGGGCTCCGGACAGAACGGGGGAAACACCGACGACGGCGCCTCTTCCCTTTGGAAAATGCGCAATTACCCCGTGAGCAAGGTGGAAGTGTACAATGGGGAGGAACTGATTGAGACCTTCGAATACACCTACGACGTCTTCAACCGGGTCACTTCCATGGTCCGTACCGATGAAATCGGCGGCAACAAACTCCTGGACTTGAAGTATAAATACCTGTCGCCCACTGAGATGCGTATCGAAGGTCGCTACTACTACACTTCCAGCAGCAGGAACGTTACCGTGGTCATCGACCCTAAGGAAAACACCGTTTCCTATCAGGGCTCATGGCGCGGCGCGTGGCCGATGGTAACGGCCTTTGACGCCGACGGCACCGTCGTTTCCACCTCGGTCGATTCGGAGTTCAGCGCCACCCGCGGCCAATACAGCTCGCAGCTGGCCTACCGTGAAAAATACACCGTCTCGGGCGGCGACGTCACGGCAGCGGAAATCGGCACTTCCATTTCCGCCAAGGGTACGAGCACGACCCTGAAAACGGCTCCGACCTCGGCAATTCTCGAACTTGAGTACTCCGCAGACGAGGATAATCAAAATTTTGCCGTATATTTGTTCCCTTGTGAACTGCCCGTCTGGTATGCCAAGGAACTTCCGGGCAACCGTCATCTGGTCTCGCGTATGACCTGGCGCAACGGCAACGTCGCTTCGCCGGTGTCCGCAAAAATCGCCTACCAGCTTGATGCCGACGGAGATATACAGTCCGCTACCCGCACCGACTATTGTGGCACGGAAGTGCTGCTGGTGCGAACGTACAAGTTATATTATTGATTAATACTCGTGATGAGAGATTTATTCCTGACCAACACGCTTTCCCACCGGAAAGAGAAATTCGAGCCGATTCATCCCGGACATGTCGGAATGTATGTCTGCGGCCCTACCGTCTACGGCGACGCCCATCTGGGCCATGCCCGTCCCGGAGTTACGTATGACGTCCTCCAGCGCCTTCTGCGCCATCTGGGCTACAAGGTCCGCTATGTGCGCAACATCACCGACGTGGGACACCTCGAGCATGACGCCGATGAAGGCGAAGACAAGATAGCGAAGAAGGCCCGCCTCGAGCAGCTGGAGCCCATGGAAGTGGTCCAGACCTACACCTTCCGCTACCATGAGGCCATGCGTGAGCTCAATGTGGCTCCGCCTTCGATAGAGCCTCACGCCTCCGGCCATATCATCGAGCAGATCGAGGTGATAAAGAAGATTCTCGACGCAGGATATGCCTACGAGAGCGGCGGCAGCATATATTTCGACGTGGAGAAATACAACCGTGACCACCGTTACGGCATTCTCTCCGGCCGCACCCTGGACGACACCCTCGAAGGCACCCGCGCCCTCGACGGCCAGGGCGACAAGCGTGCTCCTCAGGATTTCGCCCTCTGGAAAAAAGCCGAGCCGCAGCACATCATGAAGTGGCCGTCGCCGTGGGGCGAAGGCTTCCCGGGCTGGCACCTCGAGTGCTCGGTGATGGGGGAGAAGTATCTCGGAAAGGAATTCGACATCCACGGTGGAGGCATGGACCTGATGTTCCCCCATCACGAATGTGAAATAGCCCAGAATGTCGCCTCGCGCGGCACTCAGGGCGTCCGCTACTGGGTCCACAACAACATGATCACCATCGGCGGACAGAAAATGGGCAAGTCCCTGGGCAACTTCATCACCCTGCCGGAGCTTTTCGCCGGCACCCATCCCAAGCTTTCCCAGGCTTTCAGCCCGATGACCATACGCTTCTTCATCCTCCAGGCCCACTACCGCAGCACGCTGGATTTCTCCAACGATGCGCTCGGCGCGGCCGAAAAGGGACTTCGCAAGCTGATGCAGGCCTATAAGGACCTCGTCGCGCTTGCCGCCAAGGCCGGTGTTGAGTCTTCCGTCCGCGGCACTGCCGGCAACAAGGCTTCCTCGCTCGCCTACGGGGAATATATCGACGACGTCGCCCCCGAAGCCGTGGCCGACCCTCAGGGCATCGCAGCCCTCGTCGAGGATGTCTACACGGCTCTGTGCGACGACCTTAACACCCCCGTCGCCATCGCCCACCTCTACGAAGCCGTCCGCCGGATCAACATCGTCAAGGAGGGCAAGGAAACCTTCTCGGCCGACGAATATTCCATGCTGCTGCGTCTTTTCGACGACGTGGTGTTCGGAGTTCTCGGCCTCAAGGACGAAAGCGTAGCCGCCGACAGCAGCCAGGCCGTCGTTGCCGGGCTGATGGACATGGTGCTCGAAGAAAGGGCGGCGGCAAAGGCGGCAAAGGACTGGCCGCGCAGCGATGCCATCAGGGACCATCTCAAAGCCCTGGGCATCACAGTCAAAGACACCAAAAACGGAGCTGAATGGACAATGGAGTGATACTGAGCGGCAAGGCTCTTTCCGACAAGATCAAGGCCGGCCTGAAGGAAAGGCTGGCGGATTTCCCGGAGCGATATGGCCGCGTTCCGCATCTTGCCGTTATCCTGGTGGGGGACGACCCTGCCAGCCAGACCTATGTCCGCGGCAAGGAAAAGGCCTGCGAGCTTGTCGGCATCCGCAATTCCACCTTCCGCCTTCCCGCCGAAACGACGCAGGAGGAACTGCTCTCCCGCATAGCCTCCCTCAATGCCGACCCGGAAGTCGATGGAATACTGGTTCAACTACCTCTGCCAGAGGGGATTGACGAGGCCGCCATCATCGAGTCCATCGACAAGGAAAAAGATGTCGACGGGTTCCATCCCCTGAATGTGGCCGGGCTTTGGATGAAGCGTCCCTGCACCGTCGCATGCACTCCCAAGGGCATCCTGCGCCTCCTCGACGAGGCCGGGGTGGAGCTCAAGGGCAAGCGCGCGGTCGTAATAGGCCGCAGCCAGATAGTGGGTCTTCCCACGGCCAAGCTCCTGCTCGACCGTCATGCCACCGTAACCATCTGTCATTCACGCACAAAAGACCTTGGCGCCGTTACCCGCGAGGCCGAGGTCCTGGTCGTTGCCATAGGCCGTCCGCGCTTTGTCACCGGCGACATGGTCAGCGAAGGGGTGGTGGTGATAGACGTTGGAGTCAACCGCGACCCTTCCACCGGCAAACTGTGCGGCGACGTCGACTTCGACTCCGTCGCTCCCAAGGCTTCCGTCATTACGCCCGTTCCGGGCGGCGTCGGTCCCATGACGATAGCATGCCTCCTGGAAAATACCGTCGAAGCGTTCCTCCGCAAGAAGTCCGCGCTATGAAAAAGATCCTCATTCCGCTGTTTTTCGTGATCCTGCTGGCATCTTCCTGCAATCCGCCCGTGGCCGATCCCGAACCGGAGCCAGAAAAGGTTCCCGGCAACGTTGAAATCACCGAACGTCCTTCTCCCGAACAAATGTAGAAGTTGTTGATAACTTTTCACCAAGGTGGGTGTCCCGTATCAGTTTTTTGCGTAACTTTGTGGACGCTGAAAAATATTTAACCCATCTTATATGAAAAAGTTCAACTCGTTCTTCTCTGTTGCAGTCGCTGCCGTGTTGGCATTCGGCTGCTCGACGACCGATTTGTCTCCGATTGAGAAGCGTCTCGACGACCACGAGACCCGTATCTCATCCCTGGAGAGCCAGTACAAGCAACTTAACACGGAGCTGACCACAGTCCGTGGAATGGTTGAAGGAAAGGTATTTGTGACCGGCGTAGAACCGATCAACAATGGTTACAGGATTACTTTCAACAGCGGTGATCCCATTGAAATCCATAACGGCGTGCCGGGTATCAACGGCCAGGACGGCGCCAAAGGTGAGCGTGGTGAGAAGGGCGAGACCGGCGCAACTGGCGCCAAGGGCGACGACGGCGTAACCCCTGTCGTGACCCTCGTTCAGGAGGCAGACGGCCTCTATTACTGGTATCTTAACGGCGAGCCCATGAAGGATGCCTCCGGCAATCCTGTCCGCGCCACTGGTCCTCAGGGTCCTCAAGGTCCTCAGGGTGAGCAGGGTGAACCCGGCGCCACGGGTCCCCAGGGCCCTCAGGGCCCTCAAGGCGAGCAGGGCGTCCAGGGTCCTCAGGGTGAGCAGGGTGAACCCGGCGCCACGGGGCCCCAGGGCGAGACGGGTCCTCAGGGCCCTCAAGGCGAGCAGGGTGTCCAGGGTCCTCAGGGTGAGCAGGGTCCTGCCGGCAAAGACGGCAAAGACGGCAAAGACGGCGCCGACGGCCGCACTCCCGAGTTCAAGATCGCTCCCAACCCCGACGACAACAACAACGACTGGTGGTACTACCGCTACAACGGCGACGTGGAGTGGATCGCACTCGGCGTTTCCCAGGCCAATGTGACCGTGACCTCCGTCATCTCCACCTGCACCCCGAAAGACGACTACGTTGAATTCGTGCTCAACAACGGCACCGTAATCAACTGCCCCTACTGGACCGAGCCTGCAGAGCCCGTAAAGCTCCATCTCGAGTTTGACGAGACTGTCTTCGCAACCCTCAAGGCCGGTGCCACCATCGAAGTTCCCTACACGATCGTAGCTCCCGAAGGCGTCGACGTAGTGTTCAACACCTACGAGCCCGACGGCTGGGATGTCGTCATCGACGAAAAGGCGCAGGTCGTGACCATCACCGCCCCGGCAGTGATCGAGAAGGTCGCCAAGATCCTCTTCATCCTCGAAGGTTCCGACTACTCCACCTTCGTCAAGACCATCAAGATCCAGCCCGACGGTTCCTACCAGACCACCTACGACGTCGACGCCACCGGCGGCACCATCGCCGTCCAGCTCAAGGCGGGCGTGACCTACACCATCTCCATCCCGGAAGGTGTAGACTGGATCTCCGTAAGCGATGAGGCTGTCAACACCGTCATCGTCAAAGCCAACGACTCCCACGAGTCCCGCAACGCTGTCGTAACCTTCACCGATCCCAACGGCAAGGCCTACGAAATCACCGTCAGCCAGCTTCAGGACAACGCCATCGTCCTTTCCGAGCCCGATGCCGAATACAGCGCAGAAGCGCAGGAGATCGATTATGTCATTTCCTCCAACGTCGATGTGACCGCCGCGGTCGACGTAGACTGGGCCACCGCCGTCCAGACCAAGGCCATGGCCGAGCACATCTTCAGGATCACCATCCAGGAAAACACTTCCAAGGAGTCCCGCACCGGCAAGGTGACCTTCACCGCCGCCGATACCGAGGCCCAGGAATTTGTCTTCACCCAGCTTGGCAAGGAGGAAGACAATCCCCAGCCGTCTGGCAGCGTATATTATGTCAAGGTCGACAGTGACGACGAGCTCCTTGCCGGTCAGTATCTGATTGTCTACGAAGACGGTAGTCTTGCGATGGACGGAAGCCTTGAGACTTTGGATGCCAGCAATGACTACAAGGAAGTTACCATTACTGACGACGGCATCCTTTCTTCCGGGACGGTGGATGCGTTCTCCTTCTCGCTGGCGGAAGTTACGGACGGTTGGACCATCCAGAGTGCTTCCGGCAAGTATATCGGTCAGACGTCCGATGCCAACGGCCTTGTGGAGGGCGAGACGGCGATTGCCAATTCCATCAGCATCACAGCGGATGGAAATGCCGACATCGTCAGCGGCGGGGCCTATCTGCGCTTCAATTCGGCCTCCGACCAGAAGCGTTTCCGCTATTACAAGTCATCTTCCTACAGCAGACAGAAAGCCATCGCCCTCTACCGCAAGGCCGGCGAGGTCGGCCCTGTCGACGAGCGTATTGCCATTACCTTCACCGCCACCCCTGCAGAAGTCGTAGTCAAGGTCGGCGAAACTGTTGAAGGATTCGCCCTCTCGGTAACGACAACTGACGGCAAGGATGTTTCCGATGAGCTGGATGGCGAAAAGCTCTCCGTCTCCGTCGAAGGCGAAGAATATTTCAGCTACACCGAAGATCCGAGCGCCATCAAGGGTATTGCTCCCGGCAACGGCAAAATCACCATCACCTATGCTGGCGACAACACCTACAAGCCCGCTTCAATCGTGGTTCCCGTCAAGGTCATGTCTGCGGAAATCACCTATTCGACCGTCGCCGACCTCAAGGCGTGGTGCGCCGAAGCCGGTGAAACGTTCACCGTTACGGTCAAGGATATTGTCGTGACCTATGTCAATGGCGGTAACGTCTATCTGGAGGATGAGACGGGCGCTATCCTGATGTACGGCAATTCCGCCCAGCTGACCGCCGGCAAGGTCATCAGCGGTACGATTTCAGGTACGACGGACATTTACAGCGGCCTCCGCGAGATCAAGTCCGTCACCTTCGGCGATGACGTCGTCATCACCGATGCGGACTCGGCCCCCGTTCCCACCGAGGCGACCGTGGCTCAGATCCTGGACGACTATCTTGCCTACGAGAGCATGTATGTCAAGATTGTCGACGCCACCATCCCGGAAGCCGTCGCCCTGACCAACAAGAAGGGCAACTTTACCATCGAGCAGGGACAGCGCCAGATCTCGGGCCGTCTCAATGTCGCCACGACGCTGGAAATCGCCGCCGGAGCTACCGTGGATGTGATTGGTTTCCCGGCCATCTATACCACTTCTTCCGGCACGACCTATCAGTTCAGCGTCTATGGCCAGGATTTCGTGACGGTCAAGGAGCAGACCGACAACCGCACCGAAGTGTCGCTTTCCTACGACCCCGCTTCCTTCGAAATGACGGTCGGTGAGACGATAAATCTCCCGACTCCCTGGGTAGGACCGTCTGCAGCGCGTTCGGCAGTTTCCGGCCTGAACCCGGTTTCCGACAAAACGGACGTCGCGGACGTCACGGTCGCCCAGACCGGCGAAAGAATCATCGTGGCCAAGGAGGCCGGTACGGCTGTCTTTACGCTGACCTTTGAAGGCAACGACACCTACAAGCCTGCGACCGCTTCCTTCACGGTGACGGTCAAGGAAGGCACTACCCCCACGGATCCCGATCCTCAGACACCCACCCTCACCCTTGCCGCCGTTAAGACCACGATTGGTGAAGCCACTAACGATGTCGCCTTCTCCGGTACTGTCAAGGACTGGGTCGTCACCTACGCCCCTGCGTCCGATACCCGCTACGCTTATATTGAAGATGGTACCGAAGGTATCACCATCTATAAGAACAACCACGGCCTCGTGGCCGGCCAGGTGATCAACGGCGCCGTTTCCGGCAAGGGCAAGATCTACAACGGCCTTCTCGAAGTCACCGACATCGATGTCTCCCAGGCAACCGTTACGACCACGACCGCCATTCCTCTGCACGAGGTTACCCTCGCCCAGCTCAACGCCAACTTCGACGCCTATGTCGGCATGCGTATCAAGGTCACCGGTTTGACGACGGAGAGCGCCGTAAACGCTTCCAAGGCCAATCTGACTTTCAAGCAGGGATCCAATGAGTTTGTCTTCTATCCGCAGGCAACTGTCAAGCTGAATGCAAATGCTGTTTTTGATGCTATTGGTTTTCCGAGTAAACATAATTCCGATCATCAAATAACGCTTTGGGGAATGGATGATATCACCATTACTTCAGAGGGCGACGTGCCGACGGCTACGACCCTGTTCGAGTCCACAATGACAACTCAAGGGGAGTTTACCATCGATAATGTTACCCTCCCGTCCGGGGCAACATCTATTTGGGGATTCAACTCGAGCTATGGCGCAAAAGTTACGGCATACATCAATAATACTAACTATGCTGCTGAATCGTGGCTGATTTCTCCGGTCATCGACTTAACCAACGAAGATGCAGCGACCCTTGCTTTTCAGCAGGCTGGTCGGTACTTCGGTACGATGCAGAATGAGATTGCCGTGATGGTTCGGGAAGAGAATGGTACCTGGTCTCAGGCAACCATGTCAGCCTATCCTACCGGAACTAGCTGGACCTGGGTCGATACAAAGGTCAGTTTGAGCAGTTTTGCAGGAAAGAAGTGCCAGTTCGCCTTCAAGTATGTGTCTACAGCCAAAAAGGCTGGCACCTGGGAGATTAAAAATGTTTCCGTGACCAACGAGTGAAGTGGCTCCGGTTCCGGCTCCGGAGGGGACAACCCCTCCGGAGGTGGTTCCGGGAGTGAGAGCTCACAGACCTATGCAGGGTGGATGGAAATGCCTGCCCGCAGCGATGCCGGGGCGTTCTACACCCACAACGATCTGCAGCTTGGCGGAAAGACGGTGCGCAACTGGTCTTTCCTCTGGGATGCCTCCAACAAGGTTTCCCTTTGGGTAGCCTATCCGCTCTACGCCAGCATTCTCGAGGCAAATGTCGACCGGACCGACGCCTGGGGCTACGATCCGCTTCTGCCGTCCTCTCAGCAGCCAGACGTCACCTCGACCTACACCGGCAGCACATCCTACGCCAGGGGCCATCAACTCCCTTCGGCCGACCGCCTGAGCAGCTACGCCGCCAACGCCTCCACCTTCTACAGCACCAACATGACTCCGCAGTGCCACGATTTCAACAACAATCTCTGGGCACAGCTCGAGAGTCAAGTCCGTTACTGGGCGAAAGGCTGCGACACGCTCTATGTAGTGACAGGCTGCATCGTCGAGGGAAGCACCCGCTCCACCACCGACCGCAACACCGGTATGCGCATCACCGTCCCGACGCATTATTACAAGGCTCTCCTCCGGCTCAAGAACGGTTCGTACACCTCCTGCGCCTACATCTACGACCATTTCGCCTACCTTGACGGCGAGCTTAGCGCCGACTCCTTCGACATGAGCGCCCGCGTGAGCGTGACCGAAGTCGAAAAGAAGACTGGCATGACCTTCTTCGCCAACCTGGCTTCCAAAGTCGGCGAGTCGCAGGCGCAACTGATAAAAGCCACAGCATCGTCCTGGTAGACTGTTTTTGCTAGTAAGCTGACATCTTGTTCTTTACGCAAAGAGCCTCCTCTGAATTCAGGGGAGGCTCTTTGCATAAGCTGCTAATTCATTGCACTTTGGTAATTGCAATAGTTGTGTCGTCCTCCGGGACGTACTTGCTGATAGTATATCTTACCTCGTCTAGACCGAAGTAAAATGTGTACAGGTTTCCCGCTTGCAGTTCAGTTAAGTCAATAGCTGTATAACTATTCTGAATTATGATACCATCTGCATTGATAGTATAGTTTATGCGAAGGCCGGATTCAATAACTTGGGGGAAAGTGACGCAAAAGATAGATTCAGCCCCGTAAGGTACATCAATTGAGATATTTCCCCCCGTGCCGTCGTCGAATAAAATATTCGGGTTGACGTCCGGGAAATAAGAGAGATTCTTTGGGTTGACAACAAAAGATGCCGTTCCGGATAGGGGCATTGAAGCACCGAACTCAACGTGTCTGACGGCTTGATGAGGAACAATCTTTACCGCAGCAAGACATGGTTCCAAAAAGACCTTGGCGGGATTGGGGACAGATATTCCGTCATACGGGGCTAGGGCTCCACAGTAATACATTTCCTGCGATAGGGACTGGTTCGATTCGATGGTCGTCCTGACCCGGATGATGTGCTCGCCATAGAGGACCTTTCCGGCGGGATAGCTCACGATATAAGATTCAGCGGGAGTAACAGCGACGCCAAGCGCATAGCCTAGATCTCTGAATCGTTGTGTCCGATATGATATTCCGTTCACAGATAGTTCAATGTCCTCGTGAAATGGACTTATCCATCCAGTGGTTGTTGCTTTGGTCGTTTCGGGCTCTTGTAGGATAAGGTACTGTAGACCAGCGCCTTGGACGTATTCCCGCTGGGCTAGGATATTGCCACGGGCATCTTTGAAAATGATATGCGCCGTGCGTTCTTCCATGCTTTCATTGGCCGGTATCCGGAATGTTATATGGTATGCCGGCCCGAAGAGTTGTTGCTTTGTGGCAGTGGCGCCCGGGATATCCGCCTCGACGGTGAAATTGATGGAGGAGAGAGCATCCAACTCGCCAGATATTGCATCCGCGGATTTAAATGGACTTGAAACGACATTTACGGGTTCAGGGAGGAAGGGGAAAGATTCGTGGTCAACCAATAGGAAAGGTGCATTGTAGTTGCTGTCGAGATATTTCCAGAAGGGTGGTACGGTGTTGACTGCGAGTCGTTTTTCAGAATAGTACCGGGCCATATTCTCAATGACGGCGAAAGGATTGACTGTCTTTGCCTTTGAAAAAGTCTTGTCAAATACGGATGGTGTCAGGTCTCCAGTGTTCTCCAGATCCGAGGCGATTTCTTGGATAAGAGTGGTGACTTCTGCGGCGCTGCGGCCATTCTGGACCATGCAGGCAAAAGCTAGAAGCATACCGTCAGATTCCGAGGTGCCGGTGATGTCCAGGTGGTCGAAACTGTCAGCATCCCCGGAGAATCCAAATGCATTGAGGAATTCATTTTGAGCCTGGGAGACAGCTGCTTGAAAAGATTTTCCTTCCCGGATAAGTTTTTTTACGCGAGGGCGGATGGCCGTAGTCATCAAGTTGATATTGGCTTCAATATCGTCAGCCTTTACAAAGGCTTCGAGATAAAGCGGGCTGTGGGAGATGGCCCCCTCCAGCTCATTGAAATAGTATCCTTCGGCACGGAGTTCAAGGAAAGGAGCCGTCGTTTTGCCGGAAATGCTGAATGAGCCCAGATCATCGGAGATGTTGGAGGGGAAGCTTTCTCCGGTTGCCACCAGGTCTGGCCCAACGGCAAACGCCGTTACCTGGGATCCTTTGGTGAACTGGCCTTTCTGTGCAAAACCTTGAAGGCTGCATTCTTTTGGCGTAGAGCTGCTTCCATTAGTATTCTTCCCACAGGAGAAAAACGATAGGGAGATGAGTCCGAGAAAGATATATTTTTTCATAGTCGGATATTGTTCTTTGTTGATGAAGTCGGTTTTGCTGAGTTCAATATGTATTCGGACGTGTTTTGCAACAGTGCACAGTTTGTCAGATTCTTCGGAAACGCCGTTCAACTCCAGATGGCGGCCATTTGTCGAAACAGATTATTCCTTTTTTTGTACAAAAATACAGAAAGTTTTCGATAAACGATGACTTTCGTGAGAAGATGAGTAATCTTCGGGGTTTTTTGTCGTATGTGCCGGGTGGCGAATTTATTCGCGGCGGATAGTTTGCAAGTGGAGATATTTCTCGATCTGGCGCGAGTTGGCGTTTGTCCGGTCGCGCAACCACCAGTAGAGGGAAATCTTTTTACTGATGTCCATGGCTGATACAGAAATTGGATCGAGCGTAGGAAAAGCTTTCATCAGAAGTAAGGTCATTTTCAGATAAACCTGATCTGAGCGAGCGTCGAATGATTCACGAATATCGTATTCGCTGCCGGTGTTGCTAGCAAACGCCAGAATCATCTGATCGAATGATCCATAATAGCGGATGGCTGAATCGTAGGAAATAAAACTCCAGAGATCGATAATCCAGTCAGTCAACTGATTAATCTCTTGAGAATCCAGCCTCCGGAACAGTCGTGACAGTAGCGTGTGGTTGAGGAATGCTCCTGAACGATGGACATACTGTACCTCCCGGATAGCTTTCCGCATCGGGATACCGGCATCCCGAAAAACGAGCGGCCTCGAGAATGGAGACTTTGATCGAGCGAATGCCAGATAATTCCATCGGTAATCTTCTGCCCGTGTACAGAGTTTCCGTTCGACCGGATTGTTATAAAGATATGCCAGCGCCGTCCTGATTTTTTTGTCTCCAACTTTGGCCGCGCGGCCGAAAGAATGCTCCAGGACGGGACCAGTCCGCCCGGTTGCCCGATTGAATTCCCTGGCTATCATGGCCGAATAGTCCCGGACAAAGTCTGACAGTTCTTCAGGCGTTTGAACCACAAACAATCCGTGGATGTGGTCGAACATTTGGCAAAACCCGAGAACTATGATTCCCCTTTTCCGGGCACAAACGCTTACAATGGTGTAGGTTACCAGAAAATCCTTTGCACAATAAAATAGTAGCCCACCATCGTTGCTCCTCTGGTAGACATGATAGCAAATCGGCGTTTTATTCCCATGAGCATCCATGATGCAAAGGTGCTAAACCTTATCCGTTTAAAAAAACTGAAACGGAATTTTTTTAGCGTGGATGCTGATTGCTTGAGTGATATATCTTTACGTGAAATGCCTCATCAAAAAACGAATGAGGCTCTTTGCATAAGTTGTTGGCTCATAGCATTTTTGCGATCACGCCTTCGCAACAAATGCGTGCGGCTTCGGCGTCGGGGAGGCAGTCGAGGTGGTAGCAGGGGATCTGCGAGGCGATGGCTTCCGAGGTGGAGCAGAGAGCGTCCATCAGCGGGCGGTCCCAGCGTATGCTGGAGCAGGAGGCGATGATGCTGGCATAGGCCTGGAGTCCGGGGAGGGGAGCGATCTTGTTTTCGGGAGCCTGTTCGAGGCGGACGATGGCCCTGACCGGGACGCGGATGTTGCGGTAGCATGGGGTTTTGCCGCTCCAGGGGGTTCCGTAGACGTAGATGTGGCCGTCTTCGGCGCTGATGACGGGGTTGTCATCGTTGACGAGGTCGCAGCCGGGGATATGGTCCAGCCAGAGGTGGCTGTGGGTGCTCTTGCCGGTGCCGCTGCGGCCCAGGAAGAGTTGGGCCTTGCCGTCGAGGCGTATCACCGAGGCGTGCATGAGGAGCTTTCCGCGGCGGCAGCAAGCGTAGGTGTAGAGCATCATCAGGGCGGTGTTTATCTGAAACTGCGTCAAATAAGACCTGACGCCTGGTTTGGGGTAATATTCGCCGCTTCGGGTGTCTTCGGAGATGCATAGGGTGCCGGCGATATGGCCGCGGTCGGCGTCGAATTCAAACAGGGTGCGCCCGGCATTTTCGTAGATGTAGTAGCAGGGCATCTGTTCGTCGACCTTCATCAGAAGCTTTGTGGAGCCGTTTTCCATGTCGCGTGCCACCCATTCGGGCTCGCCGGCGCATACTTTCAGGCGGAAGACGGTCTCGGCGTCGTCCGAGGTGCGGAAAGGCTCGTATTGGCTGAAGTCCAGGTCGAAGGGAGTGCGGCTTTCCGGGAGGTCTTCGCGGCGCTGGATGAAGGTCCTTGCCGGGACGTCGTCGCCAGCGCGTGTAGGCACTATCGGAAGGGGCTCTCCGGCCGCTGCGCGGGCTATCCGCTCCGCCACGGCAGGCGTGTATTCCATGAAGCGCCAGGGCGATTCCAGCTCGATTGTAAAGGCCAGTCCGGCCACGCGGTATGTGCGCTGTTGCATAGCGAAAGCTTCTTATTCGTTCAGTAATGCTAGGGCCTCGTCAAGGGACAAGGCGTCTTCGACGGCGATTCCGCCGGTTTTGGTGCGGCAAAGGCTGTCGAGGTGGGCGCCGCTCCCGAGGGCTTCGCCGAGGTCGCGGGCGAGGGCGCGGATGTACGTGCCTTTGCTGCAGGCGACGCGGACTTCCGCCCGCGGCAGGCCCAGGGCGCTGTTATTGGTGAGGTTGATGCGGGAGGATGGGTTGGATTCTTCGGCGGGCTCGGAATGACAGGTGGCGGCAGATTCTTCGGCGGGCTCAGAATGACAGGGGGCGGCAGATTCTTCGGCGGGCTCAGAATGACAGGGGACGGCAGATTCTTCGGCAGGCTCAGAATGACAGGGAGTGAAGCGGAGGAGTTCGAGGGCGTCGATGCGGATTTGCTGGCGGGTGAGGAGATCCTCGGAGTCTTCGAAGGGGAGGCCGTCTTTGAGGGCCTGGCGGAGACGCTTGCGGGCCAGTTCGTAGGCGCGGACGCCACCCGCGGATTTGGCTGAAAACAGCGGCGCTACCTGCTCCTGTTCTCCGAGAAAATGCGGCAGAACGGCCTGCAGGGCCTCTTTCGACACTCCGTCGACCGGGTAGAACCGGTCAATCTCCTTCTCGAGGTCGTAGGAAGGCGTCGTGGCGCCGAAAGTGATACCCGCCACGTATTCCTTGTCGCTCCTCTGAAGGGCCTCGGCCTGCTTGGTCGCCTTCCCTATGCATACAAGCAGCACGCCCGTCGCCAGAGGATCCAGCGTACCGGCGTGCCCAACCTTGATTTTCTTGCTCCCGAAATGGCGGAAAGCGGCGTACTTGACCTTCCGGACAACGTCGGCCGACGTCCACCGGAACGGCTTGTCGACGGGAATGACTATCCCTTCCGGATAGTCTCCAAGGTCCCTGGACAAGCGCGGGGTTGCCTTTCCCGCTACCAGCATCTAGACGGGAATCTTGTCGATGCGGCGCTGATGGCGGCCGCCGGCAAATTCGGTCTCGAGCCATGCGCGGACGATGTGCTGCGCCATGGCATAGGAGATGAAACGGGCCGGCATCACGAGCACGTTGGCGTTGTTGTGTTCCTTGACCAGGGTGCCGATGGCGGTGTTCCAGGCGAGTCCTGCGCGGATGCCCTTGTGGTGGTTGAGGGTCATGGCCATGCCGTTGCCGGTGCCGCAGAGGGCGATGCCGAGATCGACCTTGCCTTCCTCCACCGCATTGGCCAGCGGATGGGCCACGTCGGTATAGTCCATGCTTTCGGTAGAATCAGTACCGAAATTTACCATTTCATATCCTTTCTTGCCGAGCCAGGCAATGAGTTTTGCCTTGTATGCGACGCCGGCATGGTCGCTGCAGATTCCGATTTTCATATCTTATCCCAAATTTTCTTTTGCGTAGGAGAGTCTTGCGGAGAGTTCGGCCCTTCCGATGAAGGAGAGGATGTCGGCGATGCCAAGACCGCTGGCCGAGCCCGCAAGAATCAGCCTCAGGCAGTTCATAACCTTGCCCATGGGCCATTCATTGCCCTTTATAAAGCCTTCCAGGGCCTCCTCGATGGCTTCCTTGGTCATCGGGAAAGACCCGGAGAGAACGTGCTCGGCGGCGGCAGTAGCCATCTCGACGTTTTCGCTCTTCCAGAATTTGTCCACGTCCTTCTGAACGAACGACACCTCGGGCTGGACGAAAAGGTACCAGGCCACGGTCCAGAAATCGGCGACGAAGGTTGCGCGCTCCTTGACCAGGGCGACCACCTTCTCCACGTATTCGCGCGTGACGATATGGTTGGCGAAATCGATGCCCGCACCGGCGAAGGACGCACCTGCGGTAAGGGCGCATTTCGGACAGTCAACCACCTGGATGCCATGGCTTTCGAGGATGGGGACGAAAAGGTTGGAGAGCTCTTCGACGCTCTTGCGGCGGAGATATTCCTTATTGTACCATTTCGCCTTTTCTGGGTTGAATTTCGCACCGGCCTTCTGGACCTTGTCGAGAGAGAACGCCTCGATCAGCTCGTCCATGGTGAAGAGCTCGCGGTCGTCGCCCGGATTCCATCCGAGCATGGCCAGCAGGTTGACGAAAGCCTCGGGGAAATAGCCGTCTTCACGGTAGCCGTGGGAGGTTTCGCCGTCGGCGTTGGTCCAGCGGAGAGGGAAAACGGGGAACCCGAGCTTGTCGCCGTCGCGCTTGCTCAGCTTGCCGTTGCCGACAGGCTTGAGAAGTAGCGACAGGTGGGCGAAGCGGGGCTGGGTGTCCTGCCATCCGAATGCCTTGTAGAGCATGTAGTGGAGGGGCAGGGACGGGAGCCATTCCTCGCCGCGGATGACCTCGGTGATTTCCATCAGATGGTCGTCCACGATGTTGGCCAGATGGTAGGTGGGGAGCTCGTCGGCACGCTTCCAGAGCACCTTGTCGTCGAGGGTGTCGGTATTGACTTCGATGTGGCCGCGGATCAGGTCGTCCATGGCCACGACGGTGTTTTCCGGCATCTTGAAGCGGATGGTCCAGCCGGTGGTTTCGGCAAGGAGACGGGCCGTTTCCTCGGCGGGAAGCGTCAGAGAATTGCGCAGCGTCATGCGGCTGGTCTGGTTGTAGATGAAGGTCTGGCCGGCGGCTTCCGCTTCGGCGCGCTTGGCTTCCAGCTCGGCGGGTGTGTCGAATGCGTAGTAGGCGTAGCCGTTGGAGACGAGCTGCTCGGCATACTGGCGGTAGATGGGCTTGCGCTGGCTCTGGCGGTAGGGCGCGTGGGGATGGCGCTCCGAGGGAACTTCCACCACGTTGCCGTCGGCGTCGACGCCTTCGTCGGGGATGATACCGCACCAACGCAGGGCTTCGATTATATAGGCCTCGGCCCCCGGAACGAAGCGGTGGGAGTCGGTGTCTTCGATTCGAATGATGAAATCTCCGCCCCTCTGCTTGGCGTAGAGATAGTTGTACAGTGCAGTCCGCACGCCGCCCATGTGGAGCGGACCCGTCGGCGACGGGGCGAAACGGACCCTTGTTCTTCTTTCCATTTCAAAAATTGTTTTCCGGGGACAAAGATACTGCTTTTTTCCCTATTTCTGAGAATTTCTGGGCGCGCGCCGTATAGCGGCCGTGGCTTCCAGTTCACTTTTGCTCTGGCCGGGCTCCAGAATAAGGCAGGGCTTTTCGTCCGGGCCGAAGTGGAACTTGCGCACATTCTCGGTGTTGCTCCATCCCACCTTCTGGACTATGATCTCCTCCTCGGGCAGCACGATTTCACCGTCGACCGACTTAGGGGCGCTGTCGTAGCGGAAGTCCTTGTCGATGAGGATGAGTTTGCCGAGGTCGGAACCGGCTACACCGATGAGATTCATCTTGAAGCCGGTGGCAATGGCGGTGATATGGATGGTATCGCCAGCTTCCGGACTGTCGTCGTAGATGATGCCCCTCTTGTATTTGCTCACGCTGCCGGTATATTCCTGGATCATTTCCGTCAGGCGGTTCATTTCGGCCATCTTCATACCCTTCTCGTTGAGGGGAATGGATACGTTAAGGAGCAGGTTCTTACAGGTCTTGAGGTCGAAGTCGTTCAGCAGGGGAGATTCGAAGGCGCCCTTGACGGCGTCTTCAAGCCTGTTTTTCCCCGAACCGCTGCCGCAGCCCATGAGGGCCATTCCGCTTGAGCGCATCATCGTCTTGACATCTTCGAAGTCCACATTGACGTAGCCGGACTTGGTGATTATCTCAATGATGCCGCGCACAGCCGTGGCCAGCACCTCGTCAGCCTTGGGGAAAGCGTCCTGGACCAACTGGTCGCCGAAGAATTCGTAGAGCTTTTCGTTGTTTATGATCAGGAGGCTGTCGACATTCTTTTCCAGTTCGTGTATGCCGTCTACCGCCTTTGAAAGGAACTCGTCGCCTTCGTTGCGGAAAGGCAAAGTCACGACGGCAACCGTCAGGATGCCTTTGTCTTTTGCCATCTTCGCAATTACGGGGGCTGCGCCGGTACCGGTGCCGCCGCCCATTCCTGCGGTGATGAAGAGCATCTGTGTCCCATTGTCAAGTACCTGGGAAGCAATGCGCTCCTGCGATTCCAAGGCCGCGTTGCGTCCCTTGGTCGGGTTGGTTCCGGCGCCGAGGCCTTCGCCGAGCTGTATCTTCATCGGGACATTGCTCTTGGCCAGTGCCTGCGAATCGGTGTTGCAAACGATGAAGCAGCACCCCTGGATGTTCTGGTTGTACATGTAGGTGACAGCGTTGCAGCCGCCGCCTCCGACGCCGATGACCTTGATCATTGACTGCTCCGGCGTCCAGTCGTTGGGGATGATTTCTAATTGGTCCGTCATAGCTGATTGTCCTCCTGATTATCGTTACCGGACTTGTCGTAAAGGTTTCCGACAACTTGCGTGAGTTTGCCCCAGGTGATGGAGAAAAGGTGGGGCTTCTTGGGTTCTTTGTGTTTCTTGGCGCGCTCCTTCTTCACCGTCACCTCTTTTTCCACTTCAGTCCCGAACAGGCTGGAAGGTGCGTTTGCTGCATTCTCTTCTGCTGCAGGTGCTTCCGGCTCTGCGGGCGCCTCTGCCTCGGTCGCGGGCTCCTCCGCCACCTCCGCCGCAGCAACTGCCACTTCCTCTTCGACGGGCTCTTCCTCTTCCTCCTGCACCGGCGGCTCTTCGAGACAACTGATGGAAGGGTCGTCCTGGGCCGCTATCACCATGCCGAGCGAGGTCGTTGCCGATGTCGAGAATACGCCGGGACAGCCGGAAGCCGAGAAAAGATGGCGGGGCAGGCCCTGACGGACGGTGTAGCCGGAAATGTCGCGGATCATGTTGCCGAGATTGGTCATGCCGGCTGCGCCGCCGGTGATGACGATGCCGCTTCGCAGGCTGTCGGCCAGGCCGCTCTGCTCTATTTCCCAGAGAATTGCATCCACGATTTCCCGCTCGCGGGCAGTGATTATTTCTGAGAGGTACTGGACCGGAATCTGCCTG
The DNA here is from genome assembly GCA_900318355.1 of uncultured Bacteroidales bacterium. Taxonomy (GTDB): domain Bacteria; phylum Bacteroidota; class Bacteroidia; order Bacteroidales; family UBA932; genus Cryptobacteroides. The sequence continues at coordinate 13,907 of ONKE01000008.1, read as the reverse complement.
AGTCCGTCCATGGAATCACCTTCGATCTGGATTATCTTCTCGCCCAGATTCTGCAGCCTGTCTGGCTGGCATGCGCCGAACGCCAGCTTGATGTTTTCCGCAAGCGTTTCGCTGATGGTGCATTCCGACTGAATGTCGGTCGTGACGTTCTTTCCGCCGAAGGGAATGCTGGCGTAGTAGCGCATCACCTTGCCCTTGTAGATGGTGACGGAAGTCGCGCCGCCGCCAAGGTCGACGAGTGCCACGCCGCCGTTCATTTCCTCTTCCGTGAGCACCGCCCTGGCAATGGCGTCAGGCGTGAAGTACTTGCGTGCCACGGCGATACCGAGGTCGTTGAACACCTTGTCGATGGTCCTGACCGAACTTTTCTTGCCGATGAAGAGCTTGAAATTGCCCTCGAATGTGGCGCTAATCACTCCGATGATGTCGCTCTCAATCATCTGGAAGTTCTCGTCGTCGGAATAGGACTGGGCCACGGCTCCGTAGAGTTCCTCCCTGTCAGGGTCGGAAAGCGGATATTCGTCCTGGGCAAGGCTCTTGAGCGCCTCGACCTCTTCGGCCGTGATGCTCTCGTCGGGGTGCGTGCGCTCGACCCTCGCCTGGTTGATTTCCTGGCGGACGTCGCAGCGGGGAAGCCCCACGACCACCTGCATAATCTTGATTTTCAGCTCTTTTTCGGCCTCGCTGATAACGGACCAGATGGGTCCTGAAGCCTTCTGGGGATTGAAAACGGCACTGTTGCGTATGCCGGCGGATGGCTTTTCCCGGTAGAAAAGCACCTGGATGTCATGCCCGGAGACCTTCGCGACGGTCAGGGCGATCTTGGACGATCCCAGGTCGATGGCGGCTATATATCTTTCTTCCATAAAACGGTGATTTATTTTCTTTTGCAGATTATCTGGCCCTGGTAGCGGACATCAACCGTCCTGTACCAGCCTTCCTCCTTGGAAGGGGCTATGATGCGGTAGTATTCCTCCAGGCGGGCGAATTTCTCCTTCAGGGCGTCCGGCTGTCCGAAAATGATGCGCTCCTTGCCCTTGGACGGGATGACCGTGATCGTTCCGCCCTTTTCGACTTTTATCTCCTTCAGCCAGCCGTTCCATTCCTTGTGGTCGCGGACATACGCGACAAGCGCCACTACGCCGCCCAGCCAGCGTTTTTCGGCCGGGTTGTCGAGGTAGCCGCGGAAGTGACCGTCGGCGCTCAGCGGGATGTCGCCTTCCACCAGCGGGGCGTCGGACGTGTAGCCGGGATGAAGCGGGAAAATGAAGCCGGACTCGTCGGCGTAGAACCCTTCCGTCCCCTTGAGGAAACGGACTGAAGGCTCCCTCTGGAGTATCTCCACGTGGAGGATTCCGTCGCCGGTGACATAGGCTTCGGCCTCCCGTATGGCGCTTCGGCCGCGCAGGGCGACTTCGATTTTGCGGAGGTTGACGCTGTCGATGCGCTGTCCCATGAATGTGCCGTAGTCGCGCTGGATGGCCTGGATGACGTCTTCCTTCGAGACGAAGGAGAGGCTTGCGCTGTCCAGTACGGCCACATCTATGCCGGTGCATGCGGTCTGCAGGCGCTCCTCGTCGCTGCGCCGTCCCAGGATTACGAGGACGACGATGGCGGCAAGCAGTGTCGCTATGCCGAGGCCTATGCGCCAGGAGCGTTTCATCTGTCTTTAAGCATTTCTGCGATAGGGGTCACGTAGCGGTCGATGTTGCCCGCTCCGAAGGTGACGAGCACATCGATGTATTCCTCTCCGAGCCACTCCATGAGTTCCTCTTTCTCGATGAGAATCTTCTCGGGCGCGGTCAAATCCTTGAAAATCAGCTCCGAAGTGACGCCCTCAATGGGCTCTTCGCGGGCGGGATAGATGGGCAGGAGCACCACCTGGTCGGCCAGGCTGAGCGCCTTTGCGAACTCCGGCGCGAAGTCGCGGGTACGGGTGTAGAGATGGGGCTGGAAAATGGCCGTGACCTTCCTTCCGGGGAACATGCTGCGGATGGAGTGCAGCGTAGCGGCGATTTCAGCCGGATGGTGGGCGTAATCGTCGATGTAGGTGCATCCGGGCTTGTTGACCTGGACGTCCATGCGGCGCTGGACTCCGGCGAATGAGCCGATGGCCTTGCGCAGCTCTTCCGGGCGGACACCGCTTTCGAGGCAGAGGGCGGCCGCGGCAATGCTGTTTTCGACGTTCAGAAGTCCCGGAACGCCGACGCGGATGTCGGCGACGACGCCGTTGGGAGTGACGAGGTCGAAGGTGTAGTGGCCCAGTGAGTCGGGACGGAGGTTGCTTGCGTGCCAGTCGCCTTCCTCGATGCCGTAGGTGGTGATTTTTGCCGGGGTGTCGGCCGCGGAAAGCGGCAGGCCGGCCTTGACTATCAGGAGTTTGCTGACCTGTGACGCGAAGTCGCGGAAAGCCTGCTGATAGGCTTCCAGTGTGCCGTAGATGTCGAGATGGTCGGCGTCCATGGCCGTGATGACGGCCTTCTCGGGATGGAGCTGGAGGAACGAACGGTCGAATTCGTCGGCTTCCGCCACCACGATGTCGTTCTCGCCCACGAGCAGGTTGGAACCGTAATTCTTCGAGATGCCGCCCAGGAATGCCGAGCAGCCAACTTCGCTCTCGGTGAGGATATGTGCCGTAAGGGTGCTTGTGGTGGTCTTTCCGTGGGTGCCGGCCACTGCGAGGCAGCGCTGCCCGGCGGTGATTTCGCCCAGCATGCGGGAGCGCTTGACGAGCGGATAGCCGTTTTCGCGGACATAGCGCAGCTCTTCGAGTTCTTCGGGGACTGCCGGGGTATATACGACCATGGTATGGTCGACGTCCAGCGGGATGTAGTCGACGTTGTCTTCATAATGCACGGCAATGCCCTCGGCCTCCAGCTGACGTGTCAGCGGGGAGGGCGTGCGGTCGTAACCGCCTACGGCAAAGCCTTTTCGCTTGTAGTATCGGGCTATGGCGCTCATGCCGATGCCGCCGATGCCGATGAAATATATGTTTTTATAGTCCATAGTCTGGGTTGTTTTCGCCGATTACCCTGTACACTTCGTCCACGATGGTCTGGGCTGCATCGGGCAGGGCCAGGGCACCCGCGGCTTCCTCCATCGCAGCGATCTTGCGGCTGTCTTTCAGCGTGTAAAGAGCCGTTGCCATGAGGCTTTCCACCGCCTCGTCGTCCCTTACCAGCATGGCGGCGCCCTTGCGGACCAGCGCCATTGCGTTGTGGGTCTGATGGTCTTCGGCTACGTTGGGCGACGGGACAAAGATTGCGGCCTTGTGCGCGGCGCAGAGTTCGGAGACGGTGCTCGCCCCGGAACGGGAAATCACCAGGTCGGCCATCGCGTAGGCCAGGTCCATCCTTGCGATGAAATCGGTGTGGGTGATGCCCGGAAGGTCGCGTCCGGCCATGAAGGCGTCGGTGTCGGCCTTGTAGTATTTGCCGCACTGCCAGAGGATTTCAACGTCTTCCCCTCCGGTGCAGCCGTCCTCGATCCATTTGCGCATCGCCCGGTTGAGGGTGCCGCTTCCGAGGCTTCCGCCAACGATGAGGATGTGTTTTTTGTCGGGGTTCATGCCGTAGAACGCGAGTCCTTCGGCCTTCATTTCAGGCGTCACGGGCACTATCTGGCTGCGGATGGGGTTGCCGCTGAGGACGATTTTCTCCTTCGGGAAGAATCGCTCCATGCCCTCATAGGCCACGCAGATGCTTCCGGCTTTCTTGCCGAGGGTCTTGTTTGCCAGGCCGGCGAATCCGTTCTGCTCCTGGATGAGGGTCGGAATGCCCATCGCCTGGGCCGACCAGAGCAGGGGAGCGCTGGCATATCCGCCCACTCCGATGGCGATGTCGGGGCGGAACTTGCGTATCACTTTTCTTGCCTTGAGGAGGCTTGCGACCACCTTGAAGGGCACCTGGATATCGTTGATTATGTTGCGGAGGTTAAGTTGGCGCTGCAGTCCGACGATGGGCAGTCCGACAATCTCATAGCCCGCGGCAGGGACTTTTTCCATTTCCATTTTCCCTTCCGCACCCACGAATAGGACTTCGGTGCTGGGGTTGCATGCCTTGAGCTGCCCGGCTATCGATACCGCCGGGAAAATGTGGCCGCCTGTGCCGCCGCCACTGATAATCGCGCGTATAGGTTTGTATTCCATATGTTTATATATCCATTGCGTCCAATTCGTCCAGTCCGGCCTTTACGTCGTCGTCCGGCCTTGCCGAGACGATTGGTGCGGCATCTTCGGTTGCCTTGTCTATGCTTTCCTTCGCCATCCGACTGATAGCCAGGATGATACCGAAGGCTATGCTGAAAACTATCATCGACGATTTGCCGTGGCTTATCATCGGCAGAGTCTGTCCTGTGAGCGGGCCGAGCCCGACGTTTATCATCATGTGCATCATGGCCTGCCACGATATGAGGATGGTGAGGCCGGCCACGGTGGTCTTCGCGAAAATCTCGGGCGTTCCCCTCACTATGAACGACCCTCTGGCCAGCAGACTGCCATACAGCAGCAGTACCACGATCGCGCCGAGCAGGCCGTATTCTTCCAGTATGAAGGCGAACATGTAGTCTTCGAACATGATGGGCACGACGTATTTCTGGGTGCTCTTTCCTATGCCTTTCGGCCCCTCGCTGACGGCAATCTTTGCGCTGATGGGTTGGCGGACCTTGTCGAGAACCTTCTGGAAATCAGGCGTTCCGATGGCCTCTTCGAGTTCCTGCTCCGGCGAGAAGAACACTCGCGCTACGGCGGTTCCAAGGTGGGAGAAGTATTTTCCGTTCGAGAGTTTGTTGATGCCGATGACCCCGGCAAGTCCGATGACGCCGACCAGGATGAACGGTATCAGCTCGCGGACCGGTATGCCTCCCACTATGATGACCACGGCGAGCGTCGCCCCGATGATGAGGGCGCTCGAGAGGCTGCCGCCGACAATCAGAACGCAGACGATGAGGATCGGCGCATAAATGTAGATTATTTTCTGCCAGATGTCCTTCCCGATCCAAGCGAAGTTCTTCTTTGTCGACAACCAGTTGGCTATCTTGAAGTTATGGGTCTTGTAGGCTTCCACGGCCCAGGCCAGATACAGGATCATGGCGATTTTCACGACCTCGAAGACGTGGAGCTGGAAGCCGAACACCTTGATGATGCGCCATGCGCTGTTGATGTACAGCGCCTTGAAGAACGGCAGGTTGACGTGGAGGTCGAGGCATGCCAGCAGGAACACCGACCCGGCGAATCCCCATTTGGCCAACGCCCTGAACACCTTGATGTTGCGTATGTTGTATATGCCTATTATCAGTATGAGGCTAACGAGCGATACGATGAGCTGTTCCTTGATGATCGCGGAGCGGGTGACGTGTTGTTGGACGGCGAGGAGTGAGGTGGATGACGATACGGCGATAATCGACAACATGATCAGCATAAGGACAATCATCCAGATGACCTTGTCACCCTTGAAACTGTCCACGAAGTTCCAGAACCCCGCCTTTGTTGCCGATTTCTTTGCCATTATGGTATCTTATTTTTTTTCTAAACTATTATAAATCTAATTCTTATCTGTTAAATTTCGCTGCGGAAAGGTTTAGTGCGGAAAACCTCCGCTTCGCTTCGTCCCTCCCAACAAGTTGGGCCCCTCCCATTCATGTGGCCATGGGCGGCCACAGTTTTCCGCACCAAACCTTTCCTCCGCTATTTCCCACCAAGTTTCGCCCCTCCTATTCATGTGGCCATGGGCGGCCAAAGTCTTTGCACCAAACCTTTCCTCCGCTATCTCCCACCAAGTTTCGCCCCTCCCATTCATGTGGCCATGGGCGGCCACAGTTTTCCGCACCAAACCTTTCCTCCGCTTCCGCACAGACCCTCCGCTATAGGCTACGGACGGCTTCTTTGAATTTGCGGCCGCGATCTTCGTAGCTGGTGAAAAGGTCGAAGCTGGCGCAGCAGGGGCTGAGCAGGACGACGTCGCCGTCGGAGGCCATTTTGCTGGCCTTTTGGACTGCTTCGAGGGCGCTCTTGGCGTCGACGGTGTTTTCGGCGCCGACGATGGGGTCGAAATGGGCGTGGATCTTGGCGTTGTCGACGCCGAGGCAGACGATGCCTTTGACCTTTTCCTTGACGAGGGAGTCGAGGACGCTGTAGTCGTTGCCCTTGTCCTTTCCGCCGACGATCCAGACGACGGGCTTCTTCTGGCACTCGAGGGCGTACCAGGCCGAGTCGACGTTGGTGGCCTTGGAGTCGTTGATGTAGAGGACGCCGCCGACGCTGAGCACCGGCTCGAGGCGGTGTTCGACGGGCTGGAAGGTCTCGAGGGACTCGCGGATCACCTTGTTGGATATGCCGGAGGCCTTGGCTGCAAGGGCCGCGGCCATGGAGTTGTAGATGTTGTGTTTGCCGCCGAGGGCGAGCTCCTTGAGGTAGATGTCGCACTCTTCCTTTTCGTAGCGGACGACGATTTTGTCTTCCTTGAGGAAGGCGCCCTGCTCGACTTCGCCCTTCTGGGTGAACGGCAGACGTTTGGCCTGCATCACGATTTTGCCCAGGTGGCCGACCGTAATCTCATCGTCGGAGTCGAAGATGAAGCAGTCGTCGGGGGAGAGGTTCTGCGTGATGCGGAACTTGGCCCTGACGTAGTTTTCGAAGTCGTAGCCGTAGCGGTCGAGATGGTCGGGGGTGATGTTGGTGATGATGGCGATATCCGGGTGGAAATCGTAGCAGTTGTCAAGCTGGAAGCTGCTGATTTCCAGCACGTAGTAGTCGAAATGCTCGGTCGCCACCTGGTAGGCGTAGCTCTTGCCGATGTTGCCGCCGAGACCGACGTTGAGCCCGGCGTTTCGCATCAGGTAGTAGATGAGCGAGGTCGTGGTGGTCTTGCCGTTGCTTCCAGTTATGCAGATCTTCTTGGCGCTGTCGTAGCGTCCGGCGAATTCGATTTCGGAGATGACATGGATGCCTTTGTCCATAATCTTCTGGACCATGGGCACTTCGCTCGGAATGCCTGGGCTCTTTACGACTTCGTCGGCCGAGAGGATCAGCTCCTCGGTGTGCTGGCCCTGTTCGAAGGGAATGTCCCATTTGCGCAGGGTTTCGGCATATGCCGGCGCGATTTCGCCCTTGTCGGAGAGAAATACATCGAAACCTTTGACTTTTGCAAGCACCGCGGATCCAACCCCGCTTTCGCCGCCGCCTAAAACTACTATTCTTGACATTTTATATGATGATTTTCAGTTTGTTATCTAAGTTTGAGGAGTGCCAGGGTCGATACGGCCAGTATCAGGCCTACGATCCAGAAGCGAACCACGATCTTGTTTTCCGGGATGGCCCTCACCGGCTTTTTGATCAACGCCGGGATGCCTTCCTTCTGGTAGTGGTGGTGGAGCGGTGCCATCTTGAAGATGCGCCGTCCTTCGCCGTATTTCTTGCGCGTGTATTTGAAGTAGAAGCGCTGCATCAGCACCGACAGGCTCTCGATGAGGAAGATGCCGCAGAGGATGGGGAGCAGCAGCTCCTTGCGGATGAGAATCGCCGCTACGCCGATGACGCCGCCTATGGTGAGGCTTCCGGTGTCGCCCATGAACACCTGGGCCGGGTAGGAGTTATACCACAGGAAGCCGATAAGGGCTCCGACAAAGGCCGACATGAAGATGGCAATCTCGCCGGTGCCAGGGATATACATGATATTGAGGTAGTTGGAGTTGACGAGGTTGCCGCTCAGCCACGCCAGGATTCCTATCACGACGCCGACTATGGCCGAGGTCCCGGCCGACAGACCGTCCATGCCGTCGGTCAGGTTGGTGCCGTTGGAACAGGCGGTTATCACGAGGATGATCATCAGCACGTAGATGGCCCATTTTGCGTACCAGCCCCATGCGCCCTTGAAGGGGGAGAGGGAACGGTAGTCGAATTCGTGGCTCTTCACGAAGGGAATGGTCGTCTTGGTGCTCTTGACGACGTCTTCGTCCTTCCATTGTGCCGAGGTGATGACCCTCTGGGCGTTGACGTCGACCGAGTCGCTGTGTTCGGAGATGTATTCGACATCCTCGCCAAGCACCTTTTCGCGGACCACGATATCGGGGTTGTAGCACACCGTAAGGCCGATTACGAAGCCCAGGGCGATCTGGAGGAGAAGCTTACCCTTTTCGCTCATGCCTTCCTTGCGGCCCTTGAACACCTTGATATAGTCGTCGGTGAAGCCGATGGCACCGCACCACAGCGTGGTGACCAGCAGGAGTATGACATAGATGTTGGTGAGGTTGCAGAAAAGCAGCACCGGGACCACTATGGCCAGGATGATGATGATTCCGCCCATGGTGGGGGTGCCTTTCTTCTGCATCTGGCCTTCCAGTCCGAGGTCGCGGATGGTCTCTCCGATCTGCTTGCGCTGGAGCAGGCCGATGATGCCCTTTCCGGCCCAAAGGGCTATGAGCATGGCCGTTACGCTGGCCAGGATGGCCCTGAAGGACAGGTAGGACATAAGCCTCTGTCCGGGGATGTCATAGAATTGCTGAAGGTAGTCGAAAAGATGGTAAAGCATGGTGGTTACAGGGTCTTAAACACGTCGTTAACTATTTCTCTTTCATCGAAATGCCTCTTCTCGGTTCCGATGATCTGGTAGGTTTCATGGCCTTTGCCGGCAAGCAGGATGCACGCCCCGTCCGGTGCCGTGAGGATGGCGGTGCGGATGGCTTCCTTCCTGTCGGAAATGTAGAGGACCCTGGCGGCGTCTTCGCGGGAGAATCCGGCGCGGATGTCGTCCATGATGTCCTCGGTGCGTTCGGTGCGGCTGTTGTCGGAAGTGACGATGATGCGGTCGGCGTACTGTGCGGCGACTTTCGCCATTTCCGGACGCTTGGTGCGGTCGCGGTCGCCTCCGCAGCCGAACAGGCAGATGATCTGACGTCCGCAGGAGATGTCCTTGAGGGTTTTGAGCACGTTTTCGAGGGCGTCCGGCGTGTGGGCGTAGTCGATGACGGCGGTCAGGTCGTGCGGTCCGCGGATGGTTTCCAAGCGGCCACATGCCGATGATAGGTTGCTCAGCGCCACGAGGGCTTCCTCCTCCGATGCTCCGACCAGGATGGCGGTCGTGTAGATGGCGAGCAGGTTGTAGGCGTTGTGCTGGCCGATGAGGCGGGTCCAGGTCTCGCGGCCGTCGATGCGCAGCTGCATGCCCTCGAAGCTCTCCTCCATGATGCGGCAGGTATGGTCGGCTATGCTCCTGCAGGAGTAGGTGACCACCTTTGCGCGGGTGTTCTGCACCATGACGCGGCCGTGTTTGTCGTCGATGTTGATGATGGCCCATGCGTCGGCGGGGAGGTTGTCGAAGAAGAGTTTCTTGCAGCGGAGGTATTCTGCGAAGGTCTTGTGGTAGTCGAGGTGGTCGTGGGTGAGGTTGGAGAAGATTCCTGCCTTGAATTTCAGCCCGGTCACGCGGTCCTGCTCGACGCCGATGGAGCTGACTTCCATGAAGCAGTAGGCGCATCCGGCTTCGACCATTTCGCCCAGGAGCGAGTTGATGGTGATGGGGTCGGCAGTGGTGTTGGCTGTCTCCAGACGCTTCTCTCCCACGTAGTTGGCTATTGTCGACAGAAGGCCGCAGGGATAGCCCAGGCTGCGGAACAGGTTGTAGAGGAGCGTGACGGTGGTCGTCTTTCCGTTGGTGCCGGTTATTCCCACGAGGGTCAGTTTGGCTGAAGGATGGCCATAGAACGCGTCTGCGGCAAGGGCAACTGCCTTGCGGCTGCTCTCGACCCGGATAAACGTCGCGTTGCCCGTCTGCTCCGGCAGCTCTTCGCAGATGACTGCCGCGGCGCCGGCGGCGATGGCCTGGGCGATGTAGGCGTGGCCGTCGCTGGCGTAGCCGCGGACGGCGACGAAAAGGGCGCCCGGAGTCACTTTGCGGGAGTCGCTGCAGATGGAGCTGAGCTCAACGTCGGTGTTGCCGATGGTCTCGAGCGGCTCAATGGCCTTCAGTATTTCACTTAAATATCTCATTTCTTTTTAGTTCCATTTAGGCATCGGGGCCTTAGCCGAGAGCACCGTTCCGTTGGCGGAGTCGAGGGCGTAGACCTTGTCGACGATTTCGCGGAAGGCCTTGGCCGGCATGGTGCCGCCGTAGAGGATGCCCGTGCCCGGGTTTGAGTACAGTACTACGATGGTCGTATATTTCGGGGCGTTCGCGGGGAAAAAGCCCACGAAAGTGCCCTGGTATTGGATCTGGCCCTTTTCGTTGGTGTAGCCGCCCGACTGGGCGATTCGCGCCGTGCCGGTCTTGCCGGCGACGGGGCAGCTTGCGCCGCCGAGCTGAGTCTTGCCCGTTCCTTCTTCCGTTACCATGGTCAGCGCACGGGTGAGGGTGTCGGCCGTGGCGCGCGAGCAGATGCTGCCGCTGAGTACGCTGGGACCGCGTTTTTCCCTGACGATGCCGTTTTCTTCGATGCTCTCGACGAGGTAGGGCTTCATCATGCGGCCCTTGTTGGCGATGGCGTTGTAGAATGTTACGGTGTGGAGAGGGGTGATTGCCACGGTGTAGCCGATTGCGATGGAACCAAGGTCGGTGTTGCTCCAGTAGCGTGAGTCGGGGGAGGGTATGGTCGGAGTGGTGAATCCGTCGAGGTCGAAGTCGTAGGCTTCGCCGAGCTTGTAGCGGTAGAGCTTGTCTATCATCACCTTGGGCGAACTGCCGTATGCGTCTATCGCCAGGCGGCGGAAAACGTAGTTGGACGAAATCTCGAAACCGTGGAGGACGCTGATCTTGTTGGTCTTGTTTTCACGTTCGTAGTCGATGATGTGGTTGTCGATCGAGAAGCCCTTTACGGCGCCGTGGTTGGTGGGGATTTCGTCCGATAGGGTCACCTTGCCGTCTTCCAGCAGGCTCATCAGGGTGGAGGTCTTGAACACGGAACCGGGCTCTCCGGCACGTCCAATGGCCATGTTGTAGCTTTCGTTCATCTTGCCGCTGACCGAGTCGCGGAGCAGGTTGACCATTGCGCGGATGGCGCCGGTCTCTACGTCCATCACGATGGCGCAGCCGCCTTCGACCTTCGGGCTTTCCTCGATCTGGCGGCGCAGGGCCTGGTCGGCGATGTCCTGGATGTCAATGTCCAGGGTGGTGCGGACGTCCAGGCCGTCTTCCGGGCGCACGTAGACGCTGTCGTAGTTGTGGATGCGGTCGCGGTTGTCGGTGACTTTCATCCATTCCACGCCTTCCTTGCCGTGGAGGACGTAGTCGAACCGGCCCTCGAGGCCTATCATGCTGTTGCCGGAGGATTTGCTGTTGTCCTTGACGTAGCCGATGGTGCGGCGGGCGAGGGAGCCGTAGGGATATTGCCTGGAGTCGAACTTCTTCGGAAGGAAGCCGCCCCGGTTGGGGCCTTCCTCGAACAGGGGCAGCGCGGCGATGCGCTTCATGGTCTCGTGGTCGACCCTGCGGCCTATCTTGACGTAGGCATTTCCAGCTTCGCGGCTGCTTATGATGAGGTCGTAGTAGGCGTTCCACGTCTTGTCGCCGAAGATTCCGGCAAGGCCCACGGAGAGGGCTTTGGCCTTTTCGCGCCACTCCGCTTCCTTTTCTGGCTGGTCCTTGTAGGCCTTCTTCATGACCGTGCAGTCCATGAAAATCTGGTACAGAGGCGTCGACATTGCGAGCAGGCGGCCGTCGCGGGCGATGATCGCGCCGCGCAGGGGCTCCAGCACGACCTTTTCGCTCCTGGGCTTGAACCATGCTGCGATGGCGGGGTCGGGCTTGTAGAACAGCTGCAGATAGGCGATCCTCACGAGGACCACCACCGAGAGCAGCAGAAACAGCAGGTACAGACCGTACAGGACCGTTCCTATACTGTCGCGCTGCTTTTTCTGCGGTTCCATATTCTGCTTTGTCGCCATTCGTTATTTCGTTATCCTGTCTGCGGGTTTTTCGGGAAGCCCGACTTCCGATTCCTTTTCCTGGAGGAGGCGCTCCAGGGTGCTTATGCGTCCCATGCTCACGAGCTGTACGGTCTTCTGGGCATGGTATATTTTCATGTCGGCGAGCGCGGCCTTGCCTTTTTCGACCTTCGCCATGGTACCTTCCGCCTTGTAACCCGTCCAGATGAGCATCCAGATGAGGAAGAATGTCCAGGCGATATGGAGGAAGTATTTGTCCAGGTGGAGACGCATCATCAGCTCTCCGTGCAGGATGGCCGAGAAAATGTTGCGTATGATTTCCCAAATGCGTTTCATGCTTCTTCCTCCTTTTTGACGGCCACGCGGAGCTTTGCGCTGCGGGCCCGGGTGTTGCCTGCGATTTCCGATTCTTCCGGTACGACGGGTTTGCGGCCGACCGCCTCCAGAGGGGCGTGGATGCGTCCGTAGATGTCCTTTTCCTCGCGTCCGTCGACGTTGCCGGTGCGGATGAAGTTTTTCACCATGCGGTCTTCGAGCGAATGGTAGGTGATGACCACCAGCCGTCCTCCGGGTTTGAGGCTTTCGGCCGCGCCCTGCAGCATCTTCTCCAGCGAGCGCATTTCCTGGTTGACCTCGATGCGGAGGGCCTGGTAGATGCGGGCGAGGGACTTGTGTGCGGCCTGGCGCGGGATGGCCTTTTCGATGGCGGCGTCGAGCTGTCCGGTGGTGACGATTGGTTCCTTGTCGCGCGCCGAGACTATCAGCCTGGCCACGTTGCGGGCGCCGTCCACTTCGCCGTAAAGCCGGAGGATGCGCTCCAGTTCCTCGGCGGAAGCCGTGTTGACGATGTCGGCGGCCGTGCGCCCACCCTCGCGGTTCATCCGCATGTCGAGAGGGGAGTCGAAGCGGAAGGAGAAGCCTCTGCCGGCCGTGTCGAACTGGTGGGACGACACTCCGAGGTCGGCGATGATTCCGTCCACGCTGCCGCACCCGAGTGCGAGAACGTAGTTGTGGATGAAACGGAAATTGTTGTGTATAAGCGTAAGACGCGGATCGTCGATCCGGTTGCCCAAAGCGTCGCTGTCACGATCGAAGGCGAGGAGTTTACCCCCGGGGGATAAGCGTGAAAGAATCTCGGCGGCGTGTCCACCGCCTCCGAAAGTGACATCGATATAAGTTCCTGATAAATCCCCTAACAGAGCCGAGATGCTTTCTTCAAGCAAGACGGGCGTATGGTATTCCGACATGTTCCGCCCTCCTATCTTTTCTGGGACAGTCTCTGGGCGATGGCGTTGAATTGCTGGTCGGATAGTTCATTCTTTTCGAAGTTCTCCCTGCTCCAGATCTCGATCTTGTAGCCGCTGCCCGAGAATACCACTTCCTTGGAAGCACCGATATGCTCCAGCAGCCGCTTGGGCACCGAGATGCGGCCCAGCTTCCCGTCGGGGACAACGGTAGCGGTGCCTCTCGTATAGTCACGCCAGAACATTTCATCTTCCGGATTGAAAAATGTGTCCAGCCGTGAGCGGAGTTCTTCGCTTTGACGTTCCCATTCGGAGGAAGTGAATACATCCAGGCAGGGGGCGAACCGATTCCGCTTGATGATGAACTCACTTCCTTCGGGCACAAGGGCCTTCAGCGCCGACGGGAAGACCACCCTTCCCTTGTCGTCGATCTTGGCCGCATATTCGCCGAGGAACTTTGTCATAAAACCAAATTACTTTACTTTCACGCTGTAGCTACAAAGGTACACATAATTTTCCATTTTCTTCCATACTTTTACAATTTTTTCCACAAATCTTTCAACAACCTCCCACCCCGCCGCTTCGGAACCCCTTCGGGGAAGTTCCTGCGATTGAGGGAGGTTTTTATGTAAATTAATCAAATTTGAAGTGGAAGGCAATTATTTAACGACCGTTCATTCAATAAGTTATAAAAACACAGGATAGTTCCTCCCATAAGTATCAATAAAAATCGCTAAATTTGTAGGATTAAGATTTGAACCATAGTAAAGACACTTATATGGCCAACCTGT
>ONKE01000014.1 GCA_900318355.1 uncultured Bacteroidales bacterium | reverse complement strand
TCCTTTGCGATAATCTCAAAGAATGATGCTTCGTTATACTTCTCTTTCAGTCTAATGACGTTTTTATCGGCATTAAACCGGATGATTTGTTTGATGTAATCAGTTTTAGCCATGGTATTTATACTCTTTGATTCAAATAATCTTCTACTGCATCCCAGTCCGGGAACTGCGGGCTGCCGAACTGAATCCATTCGCCCTGGAACTTGGATGTGCCGTGTTTGTCCCAATCGTCAATGAGAAAGTCACCACAGAGCAATTCCTTGTGGTGGGAAAGAATAAGTTTCTTTTCGAAAGGTTTGCCGAGGTGCTGCTTAACCCAATTGAGTTTATCTGACCATGCCGTGGGATTATCCCAAGGGGCTGTAGACAGGATGTAAACGTCAAATTTATAGGCAAGGCGGTTGATGGCATCTATGGCTCCGGGCATCGGATCCATAAGGGCAAAGACTCCGGGGGCATTTTTATACTTACCGACATATTGCGCCAGAGTCTTGGTATTCAGCCGATTGACACCGGAATCGAAATCCACTATAACGCCATCCATATCTACATAGACTCGTTTCTGGGGGGGAATGTAGGTTTCTGCTGATATTCTTAGTTTCATGGCAACAGGATTGGAAACGTATCAAATATAGAAACAAATGACGAAAAATTCAAAACTATTTTGCGTAATACCCGCCGTTCCTGTCTGAATCTCGGTGCTCTATCAAGTCTTCATTATGGTCTTGGTTTCATAAAGATAATAAAAAAAGGAATTCTCAGTAGTATTGAGAATTCCAAAGTAGTAGCCCGAAGAGGAATCGAACCTCTATCTAAAGTTTAGGAAACTTCCGTTCTATCCGTTGAACTATCGGGCCATACCGCTCGGGCGGCAGCCCGGCAGAGAATGGATTACTGCTCGTCCTTGACGATGATCTGACGACCGCGATAGTAACCGCACTCAGGGCAGACGCGATGGTAAATCACAGTTGCACCGCAATTGGGGCAAGTAGCCAGCGTCGGAGTAGCAGCAAAATCATGAGTTCTTCTCTTGTCTCTGCGCTGCTTGGAGAGTTTGTGTTTCGGATGTGCCATTTTATACTTTATTTAAATTATTATCGTTCAGTTCCCCAGCAGGCCTTTCAGGGCTGCAAAAGGGCTGTCGTTAATCTGCCCCTCAGGCTTATTCGACTCTACAGAACCGCGGCCCAGGTGTTTGACCGCGTCAGGATTGCAGAGACCTTCTTCATGAACCCGCTGTAGCGGAAGGGCCAGCAGCGCGTAGTCATAAATGGTCTGGGACAAGTCCAGGATACCGTCTTCAACGCTGTAGAACACGACCTCGCGTCCTCCCTCCGTCTCGACTTCCGGGACTCCTTCCCCAGGCTTTGCACGCAACCGGACCTCCGCCCGTACCGGTAGCCGGAGATCTTCCAGGCAACGGTCGCACGGGACGGTCAATGTCCCTTCCAGTGAGCAGTCCACACCGATGAAGGTACCGGATTTCTCCACCATCACCTCCACGGACAGGTCTGCATCCAGAATATCTGCATTGTCGAATCTGCCAAAGAACTCTTGCCCTGCATGCCAGGAGAAACTCTTCTTCCCGACAGGCAATCCATTCAAAGGTATGATATATTCTTCCATCATTCGCCCATAAACGGATTTAAGGGATGCAAAGGTACGAAAAAAAATTCTTTTGGCAATATTTTTCTCGTCTTTCCGGCCTTTATGCTTCGCTTTCCGCGCGGCGTTTACGTTCCAGAGGGTCGAGAATAATCTTTCGGATGCGCATGAAGTGGGGAGTCACCTCCACCATTTCATCGTCCTGGATGTATTCCAGGGCCTCCTCAAGCGAGAATTTGATAGCGGGGGGAAGGATGATTTTCTCGTCGCTTCCGGCTGCGCGGACGTTGGTCAGTTTCTTGGTCTTGCAGATATTGACGCCGAGGTCGCGCTCGCGAGTGTGCTCCCCTACTACCTGACCGCCGTAGATTTCCTCGCCGGGCTCGACGAAGAACCGGCCGCGGTCGAGCAGCTTGTTCATCGAATAGGCGATTGCCTGGCCGGTCTCAAGAGAGACGAGTGAACCGTTGTTGCGGCGCTCGATTTCGCCCTTGAACGGCTGGTACTCCTTGAAACGGTGGGCCACGACGGCTTCGCCCTGGGTTGCGGTAAGGAGGTTGCTGCGAAGTCCCATGAGGCCGCGGGTGGGGATGTCGAACTCCAGGAGCGTGCGGTCGCCGCGCGGCTCCATGCGAAGGAGAGCGCCCTTGCGACGCGTTGCAATCTCAATGCAGGTACCGACGAACTCCTCGGGCGCCTCGATGGTCAGCTCTTCGATAGGTTCGCAGCGCTGGCCGCCGATGGTCTTGTCCAGGACCTTGGGCTGGCCGACCTGCAGCTCGAATCCTTCACGGCGCATGGTTTCGATAAGGACGGAAAGATGCAGGACGCCGCGTCCGTAGACTATGAATGAATCGGCGTTCAGGCCGGGCTTGACCTTGAGGGCGAGGTTTTTCTCCAGCTCCTTGTCGAGACGGTCTTTGATGTGACGGGAAGTGACATATTTGCCGTCCTTGCCGAAGAAAGGAGAATTGTTGATGGTGAAGAGCATGCTCATCGTAGGCTCGTCGATCGCAATCGGCGGGAGAGCTTCCGGATGTTCGAAATCGGCGATAGTGTCACCAATCTCAAAGCCTTCGATGCCGACGACGGCGCAGATGTCGCCGCAACGGACCTGGTCGACATTCTGCTTGCCAAGGCCCTCGAACACCATGAGCTGCTTGATTTTCTGCTTCTCGACGATGTCGTAGCGCTTGCAGAGGCTTATCTGCATGCCGGTGCTGAGAGTGCCGCGGGTTACCCTGCCGACGGCGATACGGCCCACGTAGGGAGAATATTCCAGGGACGAAATGAGCATCTGCGGAGTGCCTTCAACGACCTCCGGAGCGGGGATAACCTCGAGAATGGCATCCAGCAGAGGAGTGATGTCGTTACCGGGCTTGCGCCAGTCTTCGGCCATCCAGCCCTGCTTGGCGCTGCCGAAAATAGTCTTGAAATCAAGCTGTTCCTCATTGGCGCCGAGCGAGAACATCAGGTCGAACACTTCCTCCTGCACCTCGTCCGGGCGGCAGTTGGGCTTGTCGACCTTGTTGACCACGACAATGGGCTTCTTGCCCATCTGGAGGGCTTTCTGCAAGACAAAACGCGTCTGCGGCATACAGCCTTCGAAAGCGTCGACCAGCAGCAGGACGCCGTCGGCCATGTTAAGCACGCGCTCAACCTCGCCGCCGAAATCACTGTGGCCCGGAGTGTCGATGATATTGATTTTTACTCCCTTGTATTCGACGGAGACGTTTTTTGCCAATATGGTGATACCGCGTTCCCTCTCGAGATCGTTGTTGTCGAGGATCAATTCTCCAAGATTTTCGGGGCGGCGTACCAGGTTGGCCTGGTAGATCATCCTGTCCACCAGGGTGGTCTTTCCATGGTCAACATGGGCGATGATGGCGATGTTTCTTACTTCCATACTAATATCCAACAATAATTAACTTGCAAAATTACCGAATTCCCATGAAAATATAAACTTTTTGGCGTAATTTTGCACAAACCTCATTTAGAGAATGGCTGAGAAGATTCTGATTCTGGATTGCGGGTCTCAGGTGACCCGTCTTATCGGGCGCCGCCTGCGGGAGCTTAACGTCTACTGCGAAATCTACCCCTACGACAAAATTCCGTCCCTCGGGCCCGACGTCAAAGGTGTTATCATCTCCGGAAGCCCGTGCAGCGTCTCCGACCCCGGCGCTCCGGACATCGACCTGGGCTCAATCCGCGGCCGTTTCCCCCTCCTCGGCATCTGCTACGGCGCCCAGCTGCTGGCAAAGAAATTCGGCGGAAGCGTCGAGCCTTCTCCATCGAGGGAATACGGCAGGTCGACGCTTTGCGTGAGCAGTCCCTCTCCCCTTCTTGACGGCATAGGCCAGCGCTGCAACGTCTGGATGTCCCATGGCGACACGATAACCCGCCTCCCCAAAGGCGCCGTCCCCATCGCCCGAACGGTCAAGACCGAAGACGGCAGGGAACGCACCAACGTGGAAAACGCAGCCTTCGCCTTTGCCGGTGAGAGCACCTTCGGAGTCCAGTTCCATCCGGAAGTCTACCATAGCGAAAAGGGCCTGGAAATCCTCTCCAACTTCGTTCTGGGCATCTGCGGCTGCAAAGCCGACTGGACGCCTGAAAACTTCATCGACCGCACCGTCCGTGAAATCCGCGATCAGGTCGGCGACGGCAGGGTCATCCTCGGCCTCAGCGGAGGAGTCGATTCCACGGTGGCGGCAGTCCTGCTGAAAAAGGCCATCGGAGACAATCTGCAATGCATTTTCGTAGACAACGGCCTGCTTCGCAAAAACGAATTCACCGACGTCCTCTCATCCTACCGCGACATGGGCCTGCAGGTCAAGGGAGTGGATGCTTCCGGAGCATTTCTTGACGCCCTCGCCGGCGTATCCGATCCCGAAGCCAAGCGCAAGACCATCGGCCGCCTTTTCATCGAAGTCTTCGAGCGTGAAGCCCGCAGCATCGAAGGGGCCGGCTTCCTTGCCCAAGGCACCATCTACCCCGACGTCATCGAATCCGCCGGCATCCCCGGCGCCGCAGCCAAAATCAAGTCACACCACAATGTGGGAGGGCTTCCCGAAAAGATGAACCTCCGCATAGTCGAGCCGCTCCGCCTCCTTTTCAAAGACGAGGTCCGGAGGGTCGGCCGCGCGCTCGGCATCAAGGAAGAGCTCGTCGGGCGCCACCCCTTCCCCGGCCCGTCCCTTGCAATCCGCGTGCTCGGCGAAGTGACTCCTCAGCGCCTTGCCGTCCTGCGCGAGGCCGACGACATCTTCATGCGCGCCCTGCGCAGTTACGACTGCTCGAAGATGAACCTCCAGGACGCCTCCGACCCTTCCCGCGTCGCACAAAACCTCTACCAGGCCATCTGGCAGGCAGGCGCAATCCTCCTCCCGGTCAGGAGCGTAGGCGTCATGGGAGACGAACGCACATATGAAAATGCGATAGCGCTGAGGGCCGTCGTATCCACCGACGGAATGACCGCTGACTGGTTTCCCTTCCCCTACGACTTCCTCGCCGCCGTGAGCAACGACATCATCCGCAGCGTCCGCGGCGTCAACCGCGTCGTCTACGACATCTCCTCCAAACCGCCGGCAACAATCGAGTGGGAATAAAGCTTGCCGTCCCTTTGCCGCCCGGCACCGTGGAGGCAAACCACCTGAATATCAGCACATAACGCAAAAGGGCTGTCTTGATATTAAGACAGGCCTTTTGCATAAGTTCTTGCTATTTAAGTAGTTATCCTCCACGATTGTCCGCCCCTTCGACGGTCCAATCAGCCCGTGATATTCAGGGACTAACGGTATATCCTTTCGTCAACCTCTTCCAACAGGTTCCACAGGCCATCCTCGCTAAGCACGCCCCGCTTCAAAGACTCCGGCAACTTTCCCTGCTCATCAGCCTCAAAATCCTTCTGCCACTTCCCCGAACCAAGGTACTCCCTCAGGGCCTCAATATCGTCATTAAGACCGGAAAGCCCACCGCCAGCCTCCACGGCTTCGTCGAGCGCAGCCATTACCCTGTCAAACCTTGCCTCCATTTCCTCAACGCGAGCCACCCGCGCCGTCTTCCTATACACTTTCATCTTATCTACAATTTTCAACAAACACCTATCCACTAATCATTTACGTAATCTTGGAGAATACTAAACTTGGAGGTGGTACAATCAAACCTCTTCACCGACTGCATAATAGTTGCAGTTTTTCCAAGGTTCCTCCATGCCAAAGGTATATCTATCAATCTGCTTACCACTAACACCGTATTATAACTCCTTGATTCATATTCTCCTTATATTTGGCGCTCCTATAGTTGATTATAAGTCTTCACCTCGAGGGCGGTTTCGGAGATTTACATAGTTTATATTGATTGTATATTGATTAACAATCGTGAACCATACGATACCCTTTACCGCATCAGAAACAGTGGATGGCAAGCAGAACAGAACTTCCTCTATCTCCTCATAAGACAATGTGTTGACTGGTTTTCCATATCGCAGTTTATATTCTAATAGGAATTCTTCTTTCCAAGAATCAATTGGTGTGCCCGGGATAAGCGCGAAATAGATTGAGTCATAGTATTTACTATTCTTTTCAATATTCCAGTACACTCTTTCGCCCAGAGGCAGTTCTTCCCTTGGCATTAATGAAACATACTTTGAGTTGCGGTTAAACCGTGAAAGAAGATTATTGTATTTAATCCTCGTATCATTTTCGTCAGAAGTACGTTCGTAAGCTACATTGATGCAGTCGACCTTGCCGTGATTGTCATTGATGCGAATCTCCACTTTTTCTCCATTAAAAACGCCTGTTAGATGGTCCTCATAACTCTCTTTCTCAAAACCTTTTGATAGGAGATACTGTTCGACATCTTCGGGAGCGCCATCAACCGGTATCCCCATGAACAGCAGAATATTGTCTCTTTTCTCATCCTTGGAATTGGTAATGAATGATGGTAGAGTATCTTCTTTAGTTGTTGATGTAACAGTAAATTTATAAGTAATCGTCCCTTCCTGTAAAGCAGGAGCATCGCCACTCATATTGAAGTGCGCCTCCATTGCCGCTTTTCGAGCATTAGCCCATACTTTGGAATCCACCAGGGTGGTTCCTTGGGCTCCTGGTATTGCCTTTTGAACATTGCCGTACTGATCTACCCAAATAGAGACGACTACAACTCCTTCTCCTCCAAAACTTGATTTCGGCGCCGGGAGCGTTCCAAGGACGGTTCGTCCCTTCAAAGAAGCGTTGGCAGACTGAGCCATAGTGCCTACTATAGCGGAGAACACCAGTAGAAGAGATACAATTAGTTTCTTCATTTCAGACAGGATTGATTTCTACAAAAATACCGATTTCTTGCATCAAATCAAAACATTTACGGGACCTATAAATGCAAAAAAAGGATGACCTGAAAAGTCATCCTTTGTGCGCGGGAACAGAGTCGAACTGTCACGTCCTCACCGGACACTAGCTCCTGAAACTAGCGCGTCTACCATTTCGCCACCCGCGCTCGAAGTGGATTGCAAATATAGCTATTTTTTGTGAATCCGCAATCTTTTTGAGAAGAAATCCTAAAGCACGACCTCGAAAGTTCCGGAATCGGCATATCCCGAGACTCCGAGAGTCATCCTCGTCCGGGAATAGTCCAGCACAATTTTCCTGTCTTCCAGGTCCTTTTGGGTCCAGTCATATCCAGCGCCGGAGAGGATCTCCCCTATCGCAAAGGTGCGGGCGATGCCGAGGTCGTCGACTATTTCCATCATAAGCGAAGAATCCGTCTGGCGCGGGATGCAAATCGAATAGACTCCGGAAGCGTCCACGGCCGCATCTGCCGCAAATTCGCCGGCCGAGGGATGGCCATCTCCGTCAAATCCGGCGACGCCGCCCTGAAAAACAAGGTCAAACGGAAAGCCGCCGCCCAAACCTGACACCTCGACCTGCAGATTGCAGTAGGGCTTCTGAAAATCGGCGTGATATTCCAATAACTCGCCGGAAGCGTCCACGCTGACAACATCCAGAAGCACCTCGGGACAGTCAGCGCCCCGGGGAATCACTATGCTCCCGTCATTTAGGGGCAGGGAAAGCGAGGAGTACAGTCCAAACCTTATCGCACCACGCTCCACGCCGAAAGACCACCAATCCGTGCCCGGCGGCAAAGTATCGCGTCTAATCAGTTCTCCGGCCTGGTTCCACACCATCAACAGCACCTCGGACCCGGCTCTTGCCACGGCCTCCTCCACGTCTAGCCTCACAACGCAGGGACAGGAATTCCTGTCCTCCCTGATGGAACAGCCCAGGAAAAGGGAGCCGGTAAAAAGGGCCGCCAGAGGGAGGACAAGAACCGAGGAAATCTTAAAAGACATAGCTCAGGGCTATGAGAAGGTCGTTGGGCAGGATGAAAAACCTGCGCCCCGACGCCTGCGTGATTCCGCACACCGGACAGTCGTATTCGGTGAAAACATCCAGGCCGAGCCACCCTCCCAGACCGAATTCAATATTGAGGTGCGGTGTGAGCATGTAGGTGTATCCCGCCCCGGCTCCAACTCCGTAGCGGTCGCCCTCGCGGGTCTGCAAGGACGTGATTCCGCCACGGTTGTATTCCTGGTACTGCACCTTCCCGGAGAACCACCATCCGGAAAACACATGCCACGGCCAGTATCGTGTCCCGGCGGAAAAAGCCCGCTGACGCGCTGAGAGTTCGTGTCCGTCGGAAGTGTACATGAAAGGGTTGTACCTCACTCCGGCAGTCAGGCCCCAATGCCTTGAGAGCGAATATGATACCTCGGCATTCAACGTACCGAAATCGGCATAGTCGAGAGCATTGGTCGAAACGGCAAGCTTCTGGGCATGTGCCGGCGCCTGCAGACCGGTCGCAACCACGATCAGAAAGATGGCAAGTCGGGTTTTCATACTATTCGGCATATCGCGTAAATACTTGTTCTATAATGGCTCTGCGGTCGGGATAAAGCGAGATCAGCTTGTCGCGGAGTTTTCCCCTGTCGGTCACGTCGGCAACGAGTGCCGCATAGATATCGCTCCGGGAAAGTCCCCTGTCGTGAAGGTACCGCAGTATCTGGGGCTTGAACCACCACACCTGTCCGGCAGTAGGCATCGTGCCGCCGTAACGGTCGTTGAACATCAGATTCTGCATGAAATAGCCCCACATCTCGCCTATCTCGCATATCCCCGCACCGTCACCGGTACCATCCCCGTAATCGGTCTTTCCCGTGGCTATGAAGGAGTTGATGATATACCAGATATAGCTGTTCCAGAATTTCAGCCCGACCTGGGCGAAATGGCTGGCGTGGGCAAGCTCATGGACAGTGTCCGAATAAAGGCTCGCGTAATCATTATGGTCCTTTGCGCCAATGGTGATGTCGGGCAGGAAAACGGCCAGCAGCGAACTGTAATTGCCGAGGTATTTGGAGAATATCGATTCGCCCAGGAGCGTCCCGTGATGGAGCATTACGGTGCTGCTGGAATTCAGCCCCTGGAATATCCAGATGCGCAAATCCATGGGCGGACGCGAGATGCCCATATCCTCTTCAGTGCACCGCGAGATGTAGTCGTAGGCGGCATTGTTGACCACGCAGCGGCAGAACAGTTTGCGCTCCGATTCCCGGCTGATCTGCGCATCGAGGCCCGAGGGGTAACTCTTGCCGAGGGTGGACATCGACGCAGGAATCAGGATAGCGTTGAACCCGATGGAAAAGCCGGAGGAATTGGTAAACAGCAGCCTGTAGCGAATATTGGAAGAGTAACGCTTGGAAATCTCGTAATACCCGTCACGGTCGGTATAGGCCGAGGCGAATTTCACGAAAGTGTTGACGACGACCTTGACGCCGGCGACGCCGAACGGCTTCCCTCCCGCATAGTTTTCATCCACAATGGTTATCCGCCCTTTTGGACACTCCCCTCCGGCCTTTGTCTGAGGCAGGACGAGGTCGCCGTTACCAGTCATCCGGAACGACTCGCGTTCCACGGCCTCCCAATCTATATCCGAGGCCTTCGTCGCAGCATGGTCGGATATGAAGCAGTCGTCCAGAATCTCGTGGGTTATGTCCTTCGGCAATGCGAAGCCATGCGGAACGACCGCATACTGCCACGTCATGGAATCGTCGGCAATCAGCGGGTCATGGTAATAATCGCCGTCCCGAATTATCTGATAGTCAAGCGGATGGTCGAGCATCTCGATACCCATGCCGCACAATCTGTCGTACTCTTCCTCCGACTTCGGAAGAAAACGCACATACACGTCGGTCGGAGTCAAGGTCGTTATGGCCTTGGTCGGATAGAGGGAAGACAAGGCCTTGGTCATGTTGGAGACGGAATAAGGGTCGTCGAGTTTCTTCCCCAGCACTATCATTTCGTGGGAAAGAGCCTCCCCCGTTGACATGTCTTCATAGTCAGGCAACTGACTGTCACCCTTTTGGCACCCCGGAGCGCCGAGCAGCACTGCCGCTGCGAAAAGCATAGTTAGACGTTTCATAGCATCATCATTTGTTCCGGGGCAAAATTACGGAGGCTTATCCGTTTACAGAACTTGAAAACGTTTATTTTGAAAATATTTTATAACCGCATATCATCCAATTACTTACAAAGGAACCCCTGAAACGGATACTTGCAAAAATCCATATTTTTCCCTAACTTGCACAAAACATTCATACCATGAAAGGATCATACGTTTTCCTGGCCGACGGATTCGAAGAAATTGAAGCTCTGGCCACCGTGGATATCCTGCGCAGGGCGGGAATCGACGCCGAGACCGTCTCGATAGACGAAGAAGGCTTTGTCAGCGGAGCCCACGGCATAACCGTCACCGTCGACAGGATATGGCCGGAACTTCTGGCCGACCTCAGGCTTGAAGATACGGAAAAAGAAGATCTGATGGTCTTCCCCGGAGGCATGCCCGGAGCGAAAAATCTCTCCGAACAGCCTGACCTTATGGCTATTGCGCAGCGCCACTTCGACGAAGGCGGCACCATCGCAGCCATCTGCGCAGCGCCGGGAGTGGTGGTCTCGAAGCTAAACGGCGTCGCCGGCAGGAAAGCCACGTGCTACGACGGATTCGAGGGCCTCATGCAGCAGGCCGGCATGGTCTACGAAAAGGCTCCGGCCGTAACTGACGGCAACCTCATCACGGGTCGCGGCCCTGGTTGCGCGGTCGACTTCGCCCTCGCCATAGTGGAAAGCGTTTGCGGAAAGGAAAAGGCAGACGCCCTTCGTGCCGGAATGATGATTTAGCGGATTACGATCCGCTCTATCCGGCGGGGAATGGAAGTAAGGATCTCGTAGGGAATAGTCCCGAGGATGCCGGCAAGTTCCTCAACAGTAGGATCTTCGCCAAAGATGGTGACGGTGTCGCCGGCCTTGACCGGAAGCCCCGTAACGTCGAGCATGCACATATCCATGCAGATATTGCCTATGGTCGGAACGCGGTGTCCGCCTATCGAAAAGCTGGCGCGACCGCATCCGAGACGGCGGTCTATTCCGTCGGCATATCCAACCGGTACCGTGGCCGTTACAGTGCCCGGCCCGGCATGGCCACGCCTGTTGTAGCCGACCGTGTCACCGTCGCCCAGTTGCTTAACCTGCAACACCTTACACTTCAAAGACGCGACCGGGGAAAGTCTCACGCCCGGAAGAGCGCTGATGCCGTAGATACCGATTCCGAGACGCACCATGTCCATCTGATACTGCGGGAAACGCTCGATACCGGCAGAGTTGAGGATATGACGCATGGGCCGGATCCCGAGACGGGATGACAGGAGGTCGGCATTTTCCTGGAAAAGGCGGATCTGTCCGAGCGTAAATTCGTCTTCCGCAGGGTCTTCGGCCGCCGCAAGATGAGAGTAGACCGAACGGACTTCAACCCAGGGGCAGTCAGCGAGGAACTCGCACAGCTGATCGATTTCGCTGCGCACGAAGCCGAGACGGTGCATTCCCGTGTCCATCTTCAGGTGGATGGGATAATTCCTTATATTTCTCTCTTCCAAGACCTTGCAAAGAGCCTTCAAGGTGTAGAGATTAGGGATTCCGGGCTCCAGGCGGTAGTCGATGATTTCGGGGAAGAAGTCGGTTCCGGCCGTGAGGACAAGGATGGGAAGGCTGATACCGGAGCGGCGAAGCTCGACGCCCTCCACCGGGTAGGCAACCGCCAGATAGTCAGCACCCTCTCGCTGCATCATAGCGGCAAATTCCACTGCTCCATGTCCATAGGCGTTGGCTTTTACCAGCACCAGCAAACGCGTAGACGGCTCCAAGGCGGCCCTGAAATACCGGTAATTTGACCGGCAGGCCGCCAGATTGAGCTCCAACCTCGAAAAATCGTCCTCTCTGTTCATATCGAATGACAAAATTACAAAAATATCCTGACATTACCCTGCCGGGCCTGCATTTTGCTAATGTAAACCGGCGGCCGAAGCCGTCACATACAGACAAACCATAACACCTTCACAAAATGAACACATGGCTTATCTATGGCATTTCAATTGCCGTAATGCTGCTTAGCTACTGGGTCCAGAACAGGCTCCAGAAGCGTTTCAAAGAATATTCCGCAGTCCGCAACACCGGCGGCATAACCGGCGCCCAGGTCGCAGAGAAGATGCTTCGCGACAACGGCATCACGGATGTCAAAGTGACATGCATCGCCGGCTCCCTCACCGACCACTACAATCCCCAGACAAAGACAGTCAACCTCAGCCAGGAAGTCTATGGCGGAGATTCCGTCGCAGCCGCTGCAGTCGCAGCCCACGAATGCGGCCACGTTCTCCAGCATGCCAACGGCTACCTGCCGCTG
Source organism: uncultured Bacteroidales bacterium (assembly GCA_900318355.1). Classification (GTDB taxonomy): domain Bacteria; phylum Bacteroidota; class Bacteroidia; order Bacteroidales; family UBA932; genus Cryptobacteroides. The sequence continues at coordinate 16,640 of ONKE01000014.1, read as the reverse complement.
AGACTTCGCAGCGCACTGGTCCCCGTGGTCACGTTTGCCAACAAAACCGTGATGTGGGTGCTTCTGGCCGGTGTTCTCATGGTCAACATCTTCCCGCAGCTGCTTTGGCTCGGCATAGCCCTGTTCGCCATGACCACCCTGTTCAGCGTCATCACCCTCCCCGTGGAAATCAACGCCAGCGCCCGGGCCGTCGACTGGCTCTCGGACGCCGGAATTACTGACGCGGCAACCCGCCCGATGGCAATAGATGCACTGAAATGGGCGGCCTACACATACGTGATTGCCGCCCTCGGTTCCATTGCTACGCTGATTTATTATCTCTCCGTGGCCAGCCGGCGATAAGCGGACAGGCCGTGGAACGAACGATACCGTTGCCTAGAAATAGGCGACGGTTTTTTGTTCGATGGCCGACAGGAGGCTGTTGCCGAGACGACTGACGCCGAAACGGAAAAGATCCTTGTTGAGCCAATCCTTGCCCAGGATGGAGGAAACAATTGAGTAGTAGCACACTGCATCCATCGCGGTGGAGAGTCCGCCGGCAGCCTTGAATCCCACCTTCTTTCCGGTGTGCTCGTAGAAGGCCTTGATGCACTGGCACATGACGTATGCCGCCATGGGAGTCGCATTGACATCGACCTTACCGGTGGACGTCTTGATGAAGTCGGCACCTTCCTCCATTGCAAGGAAGCTGGCGTTGGCGATGGCCTCAGGCGTCACGAGAAGGCCGGTCTCGAGGATGACCTTGAGGATGACATGCCTCTTCTGCGCAGCGGCGGCCTTGTCGATAGCCTGACGCATGGCACGGATCTCACTTCCGGCCTTGGCGTAATCACCGCTAAGGAAAGAATTGAGGGCCAGGACGATATCAATCTCGTCAGCACCGGCGGCAACTGCCATTTCGCACTCCTTGACTTTCACCTCAACGTAGCTCTGCGACGTGGGGAAGCATCCGGCGACGGTGGTCACGTGAACCTCAGGGTCTTCGCGACGGCTCTTGACCAAACCCGCGAAGTTGGGATAAACGCAGATTGATGCAGGCAGCGGATAGGCCGGATAATCGGCCTTGAAGGCGTTGACCTTTGCCACGAGTTTGGAAATGGACTCTTCGGTGTCGGTCGTCTTGAGGGAAGTCAGGTCCATCAGGGAGAAGCAGTCCTTGAGCACCTGGGGAGAAACAACGTTCTCGAGATTTTTGGACAGTATGTCCAGACTCCGGTCTATCGCCTCCTTATCGGGAGTATAACCGTATTTTACGAATAAATCTGCCATAAGATATCAAGCTTTAATTTGTATTTTATATCCTTCATCAATAAGCGGTTGGACAAGCGAGCGCATCTGCTCGGCCGAAAATTTCTGCAGGCCGGCCATGGGCGCGGGACGGTCCAGTGTGTAGACCATTATCTCGCGGGGACGCACGCGGCGGACAATCTCCATCCATCCCCCGAGGACCTCGGCAGAGGAACTGTCAAAATCCGGACTGCGCAGGAACATGGTCTGGAGGACGAAATCGCCGCCGAACCGGAGCAGATTGCCAACAACTTCTTCAACGCTGTAACCCGCAACCGGACGGTTGATAAGGCCGGCGAGGGCGTCTGTGGGAGCATCGAGCTTCAAAATCGGGTTGTCGACCTTTCGCAGGGCTTCGAACACGCCCGGGCGGGAAAGCCGCGTCGCATTGGAGAGAACGCTGACCTTCGCGCCGGGGAAATACTTGTCCCTCAGGGACAAAACGACGTCGACCATGCGGGGAAAATCCGGATTGAGAGTCGGCTCTCCGTCTCCGGAAAATGTTATCGAATCGATGGGAGTGCCTTCAGACAGGCATGATTCCAGCTTTGCGGATAATGCGGCTTCCAATTCTTCGGCGGAAGGGAGACGAGTGTCGCCCCTGCCTTCGCTGTTCCAGCCGCATTCACAGTAGATGCAGTCGAAATTGCACAATTTTCCCTTTTCGGGAAGAACGTTTATCCCGAGCGACGACCCCAGCCTGCGGCTGTGAATGGGTCCGAAAACAAGGGTTTCGCGCATCATACCAGCCGGCGGGAGTTGCTGGACGCGGTCAGAAGGCCGTCAGGTCCAAGATTGTCAATTACTACCACTCCCGGCCGTTTGCCTTCTTCCAGCGTGCCGAGAACATCCTCTTTTCCAAGGAATTCCGCTCCGCCGCGACATGCCCAACCGAGCATCCGGCCAAGCGGGATGGACGGGAAATGCTGCTGCAGGCAGAAGATTTCGGCGACCGGATTGAGGTCGTCATTGCTGGAAAGCGAATCAGTGCCTATGCACAGGCGAAGACCCGCACGCGACATTTCCTCCACGGGAGGGAGCATGTTGTGGATGAACAGGTTGGACAGGGGGCACAGGGCGACAAACCCGCCGGGGAGCTCTGCCTTGACGGCGTCCATACCCTCACGGTCCATGCAAACTTCGTGAACCAGAAGTATATGCTCGGCAAAAGGAGCCGGATGAATCTCGGCCAGGCGGTCGAGAAAATAGCGTAGCGAAGAAGTGCCCGTAACCGGAGGCAGGCTCATTCCGGCAGCGCGACGGTTGTCGGCCATCACACCGGTGCCGGTAAGCATCATCTCCTCTTCCTGCGGCGTCTCCTCGCTGTGGAAGGACAGGAAGCCTTCCTTAAGGGCGTCGGCGCTTGATGCCGTCAGAAGCTGCGGGCTCATCGTGTAGCAGGCGTGCGGCGTCGGAGCGGCGTCGAGGCCGAACGAACGCGCCTCTTCCTGGAGCTTACGCACCGAAGACATGACCTGGCCGCAATCTTCCGGCTCGGTGCCGAACACTTCGAGGAATGTGCGGGTGTATAGGGGCGACGAAGCCTTGATGGCAAATGAGTCGGCGCAGTTGCTTATGTCCGCCATCGCGCTTACTCCCCTGTCCCACAGGACTTTCATCCACGAGGAAATCGCCATTTTCTTTTCTTCCGGCGGGCAGGTGTCGCGCAGGGCGTTGATCTGGTCGATAAAGCCGGCCATGCCGGTCCCCTTGCGGAACAGTTTCCACATGTAGGACAGTTCTATATGGCAATGGGCGTTGACAAAACCCGGGACTATGGCTCCCTCGATGAAATTATCTTCCTTCGCAGGATCGGGGCAAACGCCTACCCGCAGGACGGTGCCGTCGTCGTCGACTTCAACGAAAGCATCCTTCAGAGGGGCCTCCGAAGTCAGGGTGTAGACGTACCGGGCAGCAAACCTTTTCATAGCTTCTCCTGCTTTTTCATATCGAACTTACGATTAACGGCAGTGTCGATGCGCGCGAGCGAATCGGCCCTGGCAAGGGAATCGATACGGGCGAGAGAATCGGCACGGGCGGCAAGGATGGAATCGAGCCTGGCCGTAGCGACCGAATCGATGCGGCGCAGCGAATCGGCCTTGGCCGCGGCTATGGAGTCCAGACGCCTCAGCGAGTCCATGTTGGCCACATACATTCGCGGCCCCATATAGAGAGTATCGGTCAGCGGATGACGAATGACGTAGCGACCGGTAGTGTCCCACTCAATCACCAGAGTGTCAGAGCGATAAGGCATATTGAACTGCTCTGCCACCGGCACCGGTACGCGGAACTCGCGATGGGACTTTGCAAGACGGATGCTGTCGAGGGTGCCCCTGAGCCTGTCTTCCTCCGCCATCTCGTCCAGCCGATTCTGAAGGATCTTCTGCGTCTGCTCGAACACGCGGGAAAAACGCTCAGGGTCTTCCATGTAGCGCCGGACCGTCTTCCGATAATCGTCAATGTCGTATCCGTACTTCTCGAAGATTGGCACGTAGACCTGCGACGTGTCTGCGATGCGGGAAGCGGCCCTGTCGTTTTTGAGCCACTGGTCCACAAGGAACATTTCAGCGTAGATCTCCGCCATATCGCCACGCGGGATGACGCGGCCGCGGCTGCATGAGGCAACCAGCAGCATGGTAACGCCAAAGGCGAGGAGATATTGGCAGATACGCTTCATCGTCTAACGGAGAATGGCGCCGAATTCGTTCTGGAAGGTCGCAAGCAGCTTTGACATGGTCTTTTCGACCTCCTGGTCCGTCAGGGTCTTTTCATTGTCCTGAAGGAAGAATCCGAGGGCATACTGCTTCTTGCCTGCAGGAATCTTGTCGCCGCGATAGACATCGAAGAGAATCACCTGACGCAGAAGCTTTTTCGCTGCGCGGACGGCGCTCCGGCGGAGATCGGCATAGGAAACGCCTTCGTCAAGGAGCAGCGCCAGATCCCTGCGGACGCCGGGGAACTTGGGAAGTTCGGTGAACTTGACCTTCACGCGGCTGACGATCTGGAAGAGGGCCGGCCAGTTGATTTCCGCGGCAAACACGCTCTGCCTGATGTCGAAACGCTTGGCAAGGCCCGGATTGACCGTACCCATGACGGCAAGGGGCTTGCGGCTGCCGGGCATGAGATAGGTCAGGCCTTCGGCGAAAATGTCTTCGGGAGCGGCCTCGGTCTCAAGCGTATAGATATCTACGCCGTAACGGCGCAGAAGCAGCTCAAGATAGCCCTTGAGGCGGAAATAGCTCCCCTTCCCCGCTTCGGCACGCCACGATTTCTCGGTGGGGCCGGTCATCATGAGAGTGAAGCAAGGATGTTCTTCGTATGACTGGAGAGTAGTGCCGTCTCCTTCGTCCTTCCTGCGGTAGACGGAGCCGTATTCGAAGGTCTTCAGGGAAGAAACCTGACGGTTGAGATTGTAGGAAATGACCTCGAGACCGCCCAGGATAAGGGTCTGGCGCATAACGTCGAGGTCGGAGCTCAGCGGGTTGACAACGCGCACGGAGGCTGATGACGGGAAGGTTGTGAGCTTGTCGTAGTAGGCTCCCTTCGTTAGGGAGTTGTTCATCGTCTCGACGAAGCCGTTGGCCGCAAGGAAGTTGGAAATATAGTTCCTCACCGACTCGGGATCGGGATTAGGCGTGGGAGATACGCTCATGCGCATTCCGTGGGGCAGTTCGATGTTGTTGTAGCCGTAGATGCGGAGCACTTCCTCGACCACGTCGCATTCGCGGGTCACGTCCACCATGTATGACGGAGCGGCAACAAGGGCGCCGCCTTCCCTCTTTTCAACGAACTCGTAGGCGAGCGCGGTGAGGATGGCCTCGATGGTGTCGTGGCCGATTTTCTTGCCGATAAGGCCCTCGATGCGGTTGTAGTCGAGGTCGATTCGGGCCTTGGGGATCGGCGTGGGATAAACTTCCTGCATCTTGCCGACGACCTTGCCACCGGCCAGCTGGAGAATCAGCAGGGCGGCACGCTTCGCGGCGAGGGGCGCCATCGCAGGGTCGCATCCACGCTCGAAACGGAAGGAAGCGTCGGTCTGCAGTCCGTGAGTCTTGGAGGTCTTGCGGATGGAGACAGGGTCGAAATACGCACCTTCGATGAAAACGTCTGTCGTAGATTCGGTTACGCCGGAATCCTCACCTCCGAAAACGCCGGCGATGCACATCGGCTTTTCGACATTGGCGATTACCAGGTCCGTGGCCTTGAGGGAACGCTCAACACCGTCGAGGGTTTTCATCTTTTCGCCTTCTGCGGCGCGGCGGACAACGACCTTGCGACCGGCAATCTTACCGGCGTCGAAGGTATGAAGCGGCTGACCGAGTTCGAAAAGGACGAAGTTGGAGATGTCCACGACGTTGTTGATCGGATGCAGGCCGATTGACAGGAGCCGCTTCTGGAGCCATTCAGGGGAAGGTCCGACCTTCACGCCGTGGATGGTGATGCCGGTGTAGCGGGGAGCGCCGCAGGGGTCCTCGACCTCTACGGGAATGGCGCCGTCAAGCTCGCCTTCTGGGCTGCAAAGCCCTTCGGGACCGTCCTTGAACTCCGACACGTCGGGATATGCGAATTTGCAGGGAAGGTTCCTGCTCTTCAGATAGGCATAGAGGTCGCGGGCGACACCGATGTGAGAGGCGGCGTCGACGCGGTTGGCGGTAATTTCATATTCGATGACCGCCTCGGTCTTGAGGTGGAGATATTCCTTGGCGGGAGTACCGGGCACGGCGTCGTCGGGAAGGACCATGATGCCGTCGTGGCTCGCGCCGATGCCGAGTTCGTCTTCGGCGCAGATCATGCCGAAGGACTCGACTCCGCGGATCTTGGATTTCTTGATCTTGAAGTCGCCGGGGAGCACCGTGCCGATGCGGGCGAAAAGGACTTTCTGGCCCGCCGCGACGTTGGGTGCGCCGCAGACCACCTGGACGGGTTCCGGAGAACCGTCGTCGACGGTGGTGATGTGAAGATGGTCGGAGTCAGGATGTTCCTGGCAAGTGAGGACGTGGGCAACAACGACGCCTGCAAGGCCTCCCGGTATTTCTTCCTGCTCGCTGACGCTGTCGACCTCGATGCCTATGGCGGTCATAGCCTCGGCAACTCCCTTGGGGTCGAGGTCACACTGTAGATAGTCTTTGAGCCAATCGTAGGATAGTTTCATAAACGTATTTTATTGTATATCATCCTTTGAAAAAAGCGAAGACGCAAACTCCCTGCGGTCGAAGACCTTCAGGTCGTCTATCCCCTCGCCTATGCCTATAAATTTGACCGGAATGCGCATCCGGTCGACGATGCCGACGACGACGCCACCCTTGGCCGAGCCGTCGAGCTTGGTGATGGCCAGAGCCGTGACGTCGGTCGCCTTTGAGAACTCCTGGGCCTGCTGATAGGCATTCTGGCCAGTCGTTGCATCAAGGACCAGCAGCACCTCGTGGGGGGCGTCCGGAATCACTTTCCGCATTACGTTGCGGATTTTCGTAAGCTCGTTCATCAGGTCGATGCGGTTGTGAAGGCGCCCTGCCGTATCGATAAGGACGACGTCCGCATCCCTAGCAACGGCCGACTTGACCGTGTCAAATGCCACCGCAGCCGGATCGGAGCCCATTTCCTGACGGACGATCTCCACTCCGGCCCTGTCGGCCCACACGGCAAGCTGGTCTACCGCAGCGGCACGGAAAGTGTCGGCCGCGCCGATGACGACTTTCTTACCTTTCGCACGAAGGTTGGCGGCAAGCTTGCCGATGGTGGTCGTCTTGCCGACGCCGTTGACGCCGACGACCATGACAACATACGGCTTTTTGGAGAAATCGAATGGTTCGGGAGTCTCGGCTCCGTCGACGCCAAGCAGCTTGCCGATTTCGTCGCGGAGTATGTCCACGAGCTCGTCCATCGACATGTATTTGTCCTTTTCCACCCTGTCTTCGAGATTGTCGATTATCTTCAGGGTGGTTTCAACTCCCATGTCAGAGGAAATCAGCGCTTCCTCTATGGCGTCAAGGACGTTTTCATCCACGCGCGAACGTCCGACGATAGCGCGTGAAAGCCTCTGGAAGAAGTTCTGGTTGGTCTTTTTGACCCCTTTGTCGAATATACCCATCCTCTTTTCTTTTATCCCACAAAGATAATCAATTCTAGGCACAAAAAAAACAGCCCGGAACATAGCCGGGCTGTAATTCTTGCTGACAGGACAGATTATTTCTTGAAGAAATCTTTCTCCTTGCCGGACTCGATGAGTTGCTCTGTGAAAACGTAAGCACCGGTCTTGGGAGATTTGTCCATGCGGATGCACTTGACCATGCTCTTGGAGCCGGCCTTTGCGGCGAATGTTGCAACTGCTTTTTTTGCCATAGCTTAATCCTCCTGTTTTACTTAATCTCACGATGAAGGGTCACCTTGTGGAGATACGGGTTGTATTTGCGCATCTCAAGACGCTCCGGCGTGTTCTTCTTGTTCTTGGTGGTGATGTAGCGGGACATTCCCGGTACACCGCTCTCTTTCTGCTCCGTGCACTCCAGAATAACCTGGACGCGGTTTCCTTTTGCTTTCTTTGCCATAGCGCTTGGAATTAAACAAGGTTAACGTAACCCTTTTTCTGGGCTTCTTTGACGGTGGCCTCAAGGCCATTCTTCTTGATGGTCCTCATACCCTTGGCGGAAACCTTGAGGGTGATGAAGCGCTGCTCCTCCTCAGACCAGAACTTCTTGGTCTTGAGGTTGATGCCGAACGTCCGCTTGGTGCGGAGCTTGGAGTGGGCGACGTTGTTGCCGACCATCCGCTTTCTGCCTGTAATTTGACAAACCTTTGCCATAATATCTTTACTTTTTAATTTTCATTTCACTGGCGAACTGCAAATATCGCGTTTTATTTCCGGAATTCCAAGAAAACCCGTCTGAATCAGACGAATTTGAAGAATCGGTTCCATCTGATATTGGCCGGGAAACCCTTGTGGGAATCTGTCGAGAGCCATATCAGGGCGGGACGTCCGACTATGTGGTCTTCCGGGACGAATCCCCAGTAGCGGGAATCAAGCGAATTGTGCCTGTTGTCGCCCATCATAAAATAATAATCCTGCCCGAAGGTATAGGAGTCGGTCTGCTGCCCGTCGATATATATCTTTCCGTCCGAAACCTTAAGCTCATGATGCTCGTAATCGCGGATCAAGCGCTCGTACAGCGGAAGATTGTCTTCCGTCAGAGCTACCGTCACTCCCTTACGGGGAATCCACAGCGGCCCGAAATTGTCGCGGGTCCAGCGGAAATGTTCCGAGAACGGGAAGATGAGCTTGTATGAATCCGGATAGTCCGGAGGATATACGTCGTTGTTGGGAGTGATTTCCACAACGTTGGCGCAGGATTCGACAGCCGATAGCATTTCCGCGGTCAGAGGCATCGCCGGATAGCCCGGGAGGGTGCCGTCGTACCATAGTTCGGAAAGGTTTATCCCCATTTTCTCCAGAGTCCTGTCGTTGATGCGCGAGCCGTTCGTCTTGACAGCGTAGGTGCTTTGGACGCCGGGCCACACTTCCTGAGGCTGGTCTCCGATATAGACTTGTCCGTCCTTGATGCTCAGCGTATCACCCGCGACTGCCACGCAACGTTTGACGTAGTGGTCTTTCTTGTCGGCGGGACGGACCTTCACAGGGCCGTAATTAGCTATGGCATATTTCTTTCCGGCTGTGCGACAGACTGCATAGTAGTCATCTGCCGGGGCCTTGGTCAGGACAGAGTCGCCATTTGGGAAATTGAACACCACATAATCACCCCTGCGGACATTGCGCAGGCCCTTGAGGCGGCGGTAGTCATTCTGGATAAGGGTGGAATAGGACTCTTTACCGAAAATGACGTTGTGCGTAAAGGGAATGGTGAGCGGCGTCTGGGGAATCTTCGGACCGTAGGTAAGCTTGCTGACGAAGAGATGGTCCCCTGTCAGCAGGGATCGTTCCATGGACGAAGAAGGAATCTTGAAGGCCTGGAAAAAGAAAATATTGATGAAGGTCACGAAAACCACTGCGAAGATGATGGCGTCGAGCCAGTCGAGCAGTGCGTTGTGCTTCTCCCCTTCCTTGTAGTCTTTCTTCCAGAACAGCCATTTCACCTTCTTGGTGATGTGACCGTCGAAAATCGGAATCAGACCGAGGAGCCACCAATAATTTCCGAGCCAGACGACCCACAGCACATAGAGTACCGACCAGAAACCCAGACGGACCCAACGGTTGCGGCAGAAATCCTTCCAGCCCATCACTCTGGCTTATTTTACGGAGTTGATGATCGCTTCGAAAGCCTGGGGATTGTTCATCGCCAGGTCGGCAAGGACCTTACGGTTGAGACCGACGTTCTGCTTGGCGAGCTTGCCCATGAACTGGGAATAGGACATTCCGTAGGAACGGGCGGCGGCGTTGATACGCTGAATCCACAGGGCGCGGAACTCGCGCTTCTTGGCTTTACGGTCACGGTAGGCGTAGGTAAGACCTTTCTCGTAGGTGTTCTTCGCTACCGTCCAGACGTTTTTCCTGGAGAGGAAGTTACCGCGGGTTCTCTTGAGAATCTTCTTGCGGCGGGCCCTGGAGGCCACAGAGTTAACTGATCTAGGCATAATTGAATTTTTTTCCGGAGGCAGTGGTCACTATTCGGACTCTTTTGCGACTGCTTTCCAAGTTAAACGATAAATAGGTTTGTTTTAGAGGACAAGAAGTTCCTTTACACGGCGGACGTCGACTTTGTCGAGGATCGCGAAGTGGTCCAGATTTCTCTTCTGCTTCTTGGTCTTCTTGGTGAGAATGTGGCTGTGGTAAGCGTGCTTTCTCTTGATCTTTCCCGATCCGGTAAGCGTAAAGCGCTTTTTGGCACCGGAGTTGGTTTTGAGCTTTGCCATCTCTTTGTTTGTTAATTAGTTAATAATAATATTACATCCCATCGCGGGATTATTTCTTCTTTACAGGGGCTATCATCATTATCATGCGCTTTCCCTCGAGCCTGGGCATGTTTTCAGCCCTGCCGTAGTCCTCGAGCTCGACCGCGAAACGCAGAAGGAGCTTCTCTCCCTGGTCGGAGAACATTATGGCGCGGCCGCGGAAAAAGACTGAAGCCTTTACCTTGGAGCCCTCTTCGAGGAACTCCTGGGCGTGCTTGAGCTTGAACTGGAAGTCGTGCTCGTCGGTGTTGGGCCCGAAGCGGATCTCCTTGATGACGACCTTCGAAGCGTTCTGCTTCATCTCCTTGGCTTTCTTCCTCTGCTGATAGAGATATTTCTGATAGTCCAGGATTTTGCACACGGGAGGTTCTGCCTTCGCACTGATTTCCACCAAATCCATATCCATGGCGTCGGCCATCTTCATGGCCTCGGACAGAGGATAGATACCCGGAGTCGGGATGTTGTCACCGACCAGACGTACCTGGGGAGAGGTTATCTCCTCATTGATATTAGGTTCATTTTCCCCTTTCTGACGCTGGGCGGGATGTCCGCCGGCGGCGGGACGGGGTTTCACACCAGACGGCCTCGGGCCGCTGAAGTGTGGTTTGTAAGGCGTTGCGATAAAAAAGCCCTCCTGTGTTTTAGTTAAACTATATTATTGAGCGCTTTGGTCAAGCTCGGCCTTTACGGCGTCCTTGAACCAGCGCACAAATTCTTCTGTAGGCATAGTGCCTTTGTCTTCTCCGCGCAGGCGAACCGAAACCGCCCCTTCGGACTGTTCCTTCTCGCCGACGATGACCAGAACGGGGACCCTGAGCAGGGAGATTTCACGTATACGCTTGCCAAGCGTCTCGTTACGGTCATCCAAGGAAGCGCGAAGTTCGGAATAATTCAGCAAATTGCAAACTTTTTTTGCATAATCTGCATATTTTTCGCTGACAGGCAGCACTTTCACCTGATCCGGAGCGAGCCAGAGCGGGAAATGACCGCCGGTGTGTTCGAGGAGAACGGCGGTGAAACGCTCGATGGAACCGAACGGTGCGCGGTGGATCATGATCGGGCGCTTCTTGGAGCCGTCGGCATCCGTGTATTCGAGTTCGAATCGCTCGGGCAGGTTGTAGTCGACCTGAATTGTACCGAGCTGCCACTTGCGGCCGATGGCGTCCTTGACCATGAAGTCGAGCTTGGGACCGTAGAATGCGGCCTCGCCATATTCGACAACGGTCTTGAGACCCTTCTCTGCAGCTGATTCGATGATCGCGGCCTCGGCATGCTCCCAATTTTCCTCGCTGCCGATGTATTTGTCGCGGTTGACCTTGTCGCGGAGGGAGATCTGAGCCGTGTAGTCTTCGAACTTGAAGACCTTGAACACGTAGAGGATCAGGTCGATGACTTTCTTGAACTCATCCTTGAGCTGGTCGGGACGGACGAACATGTGGGCGTCGTCCTGGGTGAAGCTGCGGACTCGCGTCAGGCCGTGGAGCTCGCCGCTCTGCTCGTAGCGATAGACGGTACCGAACTCGGCAAGACGCAGGGGAAGATCCCTGTATGAACGCGGAGCGCTGCGGTAGATTTCGCAGTGGTGGGGGCAGTTCATGGGCTTGAGCATGTATTCTTCGCCCTCCTGGGGAGTATGGATGGGCTGGAAGGAGTCCTTGCCATACTTCGCATAGTGACCGGATGTCACATAGAGCTGCTTGCTGCCGATATGGGGAGTCACCACCGGTAAGTAGCCGGATTCGTTGAGCTTGCGGCGCAGGAAGCTTTCGAGTTCATAGCGCATGACGGCGCCACGGGGAAGCCACAGAGGCAGACCCTGGCCGACACGCTGTGAGAACATGAAGAGTTCCATCTCCTTGCCGAGTTTGCGGTGGTCGCGCTTCTTTGCCTCTTCGAGCACGATGAGATATTCGTCCAGCATCGACTTCTTGGGGAAGGTGATGCCGTAGATTCGGGTCAGCTGCTGACGCTTTTCATCGCCGCGCCAGTATGCTCCGGCAAGGGCGGTAAGCTTGACAGCCTTGATAACCTCGGTATTGGCAAGATGGGGTCCGCGGCACAGGTCGGTGAAATCGCCGTTTTCATAATATGTGATGGTGCCGTCTTCCAGCTCGCTGATAAGCTCGCACTTGTAGGGGTCGCCCTTGCGGGTGAAATAGTCCAGGGCGTCGGCCTTGGAGACTTCGATGCGACGGAATTCCTGCTTCTGGCGGGCGAGCTCGAGCATCTTCTTCTCGATATTGGGCAGATCGGCGTCGGAGATGGGCTTGCCGCCGAAGTCGACATCATAGTAGAAGCCGTTTTCCACGGCGGGACCGATGCCAAACTTGACCCCGGGATACAAGGCCTCGAGAGCCTCTGCCATAAGATGGGAGGAGGAGTGCCAGAAAACGCGCTTGGCCTCGTCGTCTTCCCACTTGAGGAGACGGACCTGGCAGTTTTCCATGATCGGGCGGGTGACGTCGATGACGGTGCCCTTGCTTGCGGGATCGTTGTCTCCCTCAGGCTTTACGGAAACAGCAAGTACATCTGCAGCCAGCCTGGGGCTGATACTCATGGCTATATCATGGCCGGAAACGCCCTGCTCATAACTGCGGACGCTGCCATCAGGAAAAGTAATGTTGATTTGCGACATCTTGTTTCTCTATAATTCAATCTGCAAATTTAGCAATTTTCAGCGGAAAAACCATGGAAAACAACGTCTATTCGGTCTTATCCACGACAAAAGAGAAGGTGGATCCGGAGCCGAGCTCACTGCTCACCTGGAGACTGCTGCCGGCAAGCGACAACATTTCCCGGCAAACGATCAGGCCCAGGCCGCTGCCGGTCTCTCCGGCCGTTCCGCGGGTGGTCGCCGCGTTGGTCAGCTTGAAGAGGTTGTCTATATCCTCGCGGCTCATTCCGACGCCGGAGTCGCTGACCGAAAGACGCAGCTTGCCATTCCCCTCCTCCGAGACTCCGATCAGGATCGAGTCGCCGGGACTGGAGAATTTGATTGCGTTGCTGACCAGGTTCCTGAGGACCGTGGAAGTGATATTGATATCAGCATTGGCATAAAGGTCGGAACGCACCTTGGTCCGGAGGTTTATATTCTTCAGGGACATCTGCTCGGCCAGGGGGCGGACGGTGTCTTCTATGACATTGAGAAGGTTGATCCGGATCGGCTCGCAGCGCATTTTCCCGACTTCCAGGCGGGACCAGTCGAGCAGGCTCATAAGGAGCGACAGAAGGGACTCAGAAGACTTCGACAGTTCCTTGCACTGGGCATAGACCAGGTCCTTCGGCAGCTTTTCGTAATTGTCGACTATCAGCTGCAGGGTGTTCTTCTGGGCTATTACAGGGTTCTTGAGGTCGTGCGAGATGATGGAGAAGAACTTGTTTTTCACCGCGTTGGCCTCCAAGAGCTCGGCATTGCGCTTTTTCTGCAGCCGGACGTTGCGGACCAGCAGGATGATAATAAGCAGCAGGGCCAGGGAAATGGTAACGCCGAGGATAAGTATGAGATTGCGGCGTTCCACCTCTATCTCCTTCTCATGCAAGACCTTGCCCATCTCCATGCGGTTGCGTTCCTGCTCGAATTTGATACGGCTTTGGGCGACGGCCTGCTCGTTTTTCTGGGTGGAAGAACTGTCGGCATAGGCCATGCTCCGCAGGGCTTCGGAATAGGCGCTGCGCCAATTGCCCTGACGCGCATTCAGTTCGGCCTGATACGCGTGAATCTCAGCCTCGTAGCCGAAAGCGTGCTTGCCTCGGACGATCGAATGGGCCTCGTCCAGATATCGCTGGGCCTTGTCATACTGTCCGTTTTCTGTGTAGATATATGCCAGCGAGGTGGCGGATTTGGCCAGGTTCCAGCGGTCGCCGGCACGCTTGAGGGTATCGTAGCCCGCAAGGAACGACTCTTCGGCCTTCTTCGCGTCGCCTACCGTCCATGCAAGCTGTCCCAAACGGTTGTAGCTCACGCCGATACCGCTGCGGGCATTGGTCTTTTTGTTGTATTCGAGCGCCCTGGCATACATGACGGCCGCCGAGTCATATTCGTGGCGATATTCGTAGATGTTGCCGATGGTCGACAGGTTCATCGCAATGCCCAGGTAATTGTCTATTTCCTCGTCCAGGGCCAGGGACTTACGGAAATAATTCTCAGCCTCCGTCCCGTTGTCCAGATACTTGTAGACATTGCCGAGGCCGTTGTAGACATAGGAGCGCTGCTTCTTCCCTTCCGGCGTGTTGAAAATATCGCTGGACTCCAGGAGCATCAGGGCTTCGAAAAGATAGTCCGATGCGCTGGAATAGGCGCCGATCCTCCTGCAACTGGTTGCAAGGCCGATAAGCGTGTAGACCGACTGCGATACGGTCGAATATTTCGCCTCGATTGAATATGCTTCCTTATAAGCGTCGATGGACTTGATGTAGTCTCCGCTGTTGTTGTAGTACTTGCCTATGGCCGACAGGGTCCGTCCCACGGCCGCACTGTCGCCGCCGGCCCTGAAGGTCTTAAGCAGATCGTTCAGGCCCAGTATATTGCGGCTTTGCCCGCGGACCAAGGATTCGACCGAATCCGCCGGCATAAGGGTCGGCTTAGGCGCGCCGAGCAATCCGACGCACGCAAGACAGGAGCCAAGGGCAAGCAGGAAGCGTTTCATTACAATTCTTCTTTTAAATTATACTGGTTGCGTTCGGGAGCGGAACGTGCTACCATTTCGCCGATAAATCCGGCCAGGAACAGCATCACACCCACCAGCACGGCGACAAGCGCGAGATAGAACAGCGGCTGGTCGGTAACGGCCCTGAACTTGAGGCCGTGCGCCTGATGAACAAGCTTCGCCACGATGATCCAAACGGCCAGTATGTCGCCTACGAGGAACATCAGTATCCCGGTGAAGCCGAAAAAGTGCATCGGCTTTTTGCCGAATGTGCTCAGGAACCACAGGCTCAGCAGGTCCAGGAAGCCGTTGACAAAGCGTTCCATGCCGAATTTGCTCGTTCCAAACTTACGCTTCTGATGGACGACCGGCTTCTCCCCTATCCGGGTAAATCCCGCATTCTTGGCAAGATACGGAATGTAACGGTGCATCTCGCCGTAGACCTCGATATTCTTGACAACCTCGCTGCGATAGGCTTTCAAACCGCAGTTCATGTCGTGGAGCTTGATCCCGGTTATGCAGCGTGCCGTGGCGTTGTAGAGCTTCGAGGGCAGGTTTTTCGTCAGCTTGTTGTCCTTGCGGTGCTGTTTCCAGCCGGAAACGACATCGTAGTTTTCCTCGGTCACCATGCGATACATCTCGGGAAGCTCGTCCGGCGAATCCTGGAGATCCGCGTCCATGGTAAACACCACCCGTCCGCAGGCCGCTTTGAAGCCGCAGTACAGCGCCGCCGACTTCCCGTAGTTGCGACGGAACGAGATGCCCCGTATCGCCTTGTTGTCCTTGGAAAGGTCGCGAATCACATCCCAAGAGCCGTCGTTGCTTCCGTCGTCGACGAGGATAATCTCATAATCCCAGCCTTGAGACCCGGCAACACGCCCTATCCAGCCGCAAAGCTCCGGAAGGGACTCCGCCTCGTTGAAAAGCGGAACGACTATGCTGACATCCTTACTGCTCATCATCGTCTGCATTTTGAATACTTTCGTCCTGCTGGAAAGGATTTCTCGAGGGGATATTGCGCGAGAGAATCAGCGACAGGACATATCCATATAGGAAACAATAAATCAGTTGGGAGAAAAATCCGATGACGGGCATCTTATCCTTCATCCGTTCCATCATCTGCCTGGCATTGGCATCGAGCGAACCTCCCATCTGCGACATGGTCTGATTGAAAGAATCAGTAAAAGTATCCGGCGCGATGAAAAGTACATAGCACAGGAACCATCCCGCAACGATGATCGCCGACAGCAAAGCCGACGCCGTTCCGAACTTCAGGGTCTCGGCACCGGTAAAATCCGGATTCTTGCGGACAAGAGCCTTCATGAATACCATCATCAGCCAGATGCACCCGCCAAACTTTACCGCCCATATCAAAAAGGACAGCAACGTCGACAGAGTACTCATCCCGACATTACCCTCAGTGGGCAACTTGCCGACCAAACTGCTCAGCACCATGCACACAACGCAAAGCCCGCCAAGCGCCAGCCCGGCACGACCCGCCTCATTCCAGATTCTGGCTTTTATACTTTTCTCTTCCATAAGAATTATACTATAATTCTACAAATATACTATTTTTCCGTTTTTTTCACAAAAAAGCCACTTCGCCATTCCCCCCACTCCACAACATCAGCCCCGCGAAGAACTCCGGCACGAACAGTGCGGCATTTGGCGCTGCCGGATAAAAAAAGAGAGCCCCGGTTCGATTGAACCGGAGCTCTCCGAAGAACGGCAGCTGCCTACTCTCCCACCTGGTGGGGCAGTACCATCGGCGATGACGGGCTTAACTTCTCTGTTCGGAATGGGTAG
>ONKE01000023.1 GCA_900318355.1 uncultured Bacteroidales bacterium | reverse complement strand
GGCTGGCCAAAAAGATTCTTCACTACGTTCAGAATGACAGCCTGATGTCATTCTGAGGCAGGTAAGGCCTGCCGAAGAATCTCTTTTAGTCAGCCCCAATTGTCGTATAAGGAGCGTTTACAGCGAGGCGATGTTCTTCTCGTTGTGAAGCTGCTTGCCTTCGGGGGTGTAGGAATAGGCGATGCGGTCGGCGTAGTGGTCTTCGACCTTGCGGCGGACAATCTTCATCGTCGAGTTCATCATTCCGTTGGCGATGCTGAACGCCTCGTCGCAGATTACGACGGCGTTGGGGAGCCAGCGGTCGGGGAAGAGGTCGGCGTGGGGACCGCCCGTCTTGTAGGTGTCGATTTCAGCCTGGATCTTGTCGAGCATGGCAATCTTGCCTTCGCGGCTCTCCGGATCGAGACCGGCCTTCTTGACATAGTCCTTCAGGGCGTCCTTTTCGGGAACGATGAGCACCATGGTGTAGGGGTCCTGATTGTTGTGGAGAACGACCTGGGAGACGTATTTCGACACTTCGGGGAGGCTGTCTTCGAATGCTTCGGGAGAGTATTTCTCGCCGTCGGCGCCGATGAGCAGGCTCTTGAAGCGGCCTACGACATAGAGGAAGTCGGTGTCGAAGGGGCAGATGTAGCCCATGTCGCCGGTGTGGAGCCAGCCGTCGACGACGGTGTCGGCCGTGGCCTTGGGGTTTTTCCAGTAGCCGGCCATGACGTTTTCGCCGCGGACGACGATTTCGCCCTTCTGGCCGATGGGGACCTCGTTGCCCTGGTCGTCGCAGATCTTGCAGTCCATGGGCTTGACGATACGTCCGGAGGAGCCGAAGATGGCGTGGCCGGTGGAGTTGGCGCAGATGATAGGCGTCGCCTCGGTGAGGCCGTAGCCCTGGAACATAGGCATGCCGACGGCGCAGAAGAACCTCTGGAGCTCGATGTCGAGCAGGGCGCCGCCGCCGACGAAGAACTTCATGCGGCCGCCGAAGCTCTGGCGGACGGTCTTGAAGAGGGTCTTGTCGAAGAGGTCGACGAGGGGCTTGCGCCAGAAGGTGCCGCCCGTGCCGCGGTTGTAGTATTCCTTATTGTATTTGATGGCGTTGCGCAGGGCGAAATTGAAGAGTTTCTCCACGAAGGGGCCCTTTGCTTTGATGCCATTTTCGATGTTTTTCTTGAAGTTGCGGGCCAGCGCCGGCACGGAAAGCATCACGTGGGGACGGGTTTCGCGGATGGCGACAGGGACGTTCTTGAGGGTGGCCAGGGCGTTTTTGCCGATGGGGACGAAGGCGATGCTGCCGCCGTAGAACATCATGGTGTACATGCCGGCTACGTGGGCGAAGCAGTGGTCGAGCGGGAGGATGATAAGCATCACGTCGTTCTCGCCGATGGAGATGACGCTGTTGCCCTGGGCTACGTTGGCGGTGTAGTTGCGGTGGGTCAGGAGGATGCCCTTCGGGTCGGCGGTGGTGCCGGAGGTGTAGGAAATGTTTGCGTAGTCGTCGGGGCCGATGCTCTTGAAACGGGCCTCGAACTCGTCGTAGCGGGTTTTGAGGAACTCCTCGCCGGCGGCGATGACTTCCGAGATGCGGATTTCCTTGTCCTCGAGGGCGTCGACCGTGAAGGCGGTGTCGTCGAAGACGATAACCTTTTGGACCTGAGGGCACTCGGGAAGAATCTTGCGGATCTTCGGCAGATGGTTGCAGGAAACGAGAACCCACTTGGACTCGGAATGGTTGATGCGGAAGATAAGGTCGGCTCCTTCGCCGAGGTTGACCGAAAGGGGAACGTCGGTGGCGCCGGCGTACATTGCTCCGAGCTCGGAGAGGATCCACATCGCGCGGCTCTCGGAGAGCAGTGCGATCTTGTCGCCCTTTTCAAGGCCGAGGGACATAAGGCCCGCGCCGATCTTGTAGGCGGTCTGGCGGGTCTGCTCCTGGGTTATTTCCTTCCACTGTCCGTCCACCTTTTCGCGAAGATAGACGTTATTCGGGAACTGCCTGGTATACTTTTCTACGAAATCGATGATTGTTGGTCTTTCTGCCATGGTGAGTCTGGTTATTTGTTATTTTGCGGGAATAATCCGAACAATTGATTGTCAATCATTTCAGTGACGGCCTCGAAGTCCTCTGGCTTGTTGCCGAACTTGTAGCGGTCGGCGTCCACGACCAGCAGGTTGCCGTCGTAGTCCTTGATCCAGTTTTCGTAGCGCTCGTTAAGGCCGGTGAGGTAGTCGATGCGGATGCTCTTTTCATATTCGCGGCCGCGCTTCTGGATCTGCGCCACAAGGTTGGGGATGGAAGATTTGAGGTAGATAAGGAGGTCGGGCTTGCGCACAAGCGACATCATCAGGTCGAAGAGGTCGGAGTAGTTTTCGAAGTCGCGGCTGCTCATCAGGCCCATGGCGTGGAGGTTGGGCGCGAAGATGCGGGCATCTTCGTAGATGGTGCGGTCCTGGATGATGACCTCGCTCTGCCGGGAAATGTCCACCACATCCTTGAAACGCTTGTTGAGGAAGTAGATCTGGAGGTTGAACGACCAGCGCTCCATGTCCTCGTAGAAATCGGCGAGGTAGGGGTTGTAGTCGACGGATTCGAATTTCGGGGTCCAGCCGTAGTGTGCGGCCAGCATCTTGGTCAGCGTCGTCTTTCCGCTGCCGATATTTCCTGCGATGGCGATATGCATAATGCGCAAATTAAAGTATGCAAAGGTACGAATTTTTATTTACTGAACAGCCCATAAAGTTCCGCATCGATTTTTTCGGTGATTAGCTCGAAATCTTCCGGGCGGTTTTCAAAGTCCAGATTGTCGGCCTCGATGGTCAGCACGCGGCCCTTGTAGTCTTCGCCGATGAATTTTTCGTAGCGTTCGTTAAGGCCAGTGAGGTAGTCGATGCTGATGGACTGCTCGTAGTCGCGGCCGCGCTTCTGGATCTGGGAGACCAGGTGGGGGATGCCGCAGCGCAGGTAGATCAGCAGGTCGGGCTCCTTGACCAGCGACATCATGGCGCGGAAAAGGTTCATGTAGGTGGTGTAGTCGCGTTCGGAGAGGTTGCCCATCGCGTAGTTGTTGGCCACGAAGATGTAGACGCCCTCGAGCAGGGTGCGGTCCTGGATTATGACGTCCTTGCTGCGGGAAATCTCCAGTACGTCGCGGAAACGCTGCTCCAGGAAATAGACCTCGAGGTTGAATGACCAGCGCGGGATATCCTTGTAGTAGTCTTCAAGATACGGATTATAGGTGACGGATTCGTATTTTGGGATCCATCCGTAGTGGCTGGCGAGCATCCTGGTAAGGGTGGTCTTTCCGCAGCCTATGTTGCCTGCTATGCCGATATGCATGGAAATTTTGGTTTAGTCCCTCAAAGTTACGAAAAAACCGCGGGGAAAATGTATATTTGCAAGCGGAATAATAATTTTTTACTGAATGAGACAAGTTCTGAGATATATCATGCTGCTTCCGCTTCTGTGGCTCACCGTCGGTTGCCACGGCGTTGACGGAGGCGGCACCGGCGAGGGTTCCCAGCAGTGGCGCTATGCCAACCTGTTCGGCGCCAGCGTAATGAGCTCCTTCTACCTTTGGAACAAGGAGGTCGCCGACGCCATAGATTCATGGTCCTACTCCGACGACCCCATAGAAAAGGTCCAGCAGGTTCGCTACAAAGACGACCGCTGGTCGATGATGACCGACGACATCGAGTCTTTCCTGTCGGCAGTAAACGGAACCGGCAAGACCTTCGGATTTGACTATGTGCTCTATCTTCTGGAAGACAACAGCGTCCAGATGGTCGTGGCATACACCTTCGACGGCTCTCCGGCGGCAAAAGCCGGCCTCGTGCGCGGCGACGTCATCACGATGCTCAACAACCAGCAGATGACATTCGACAACTATGTCGAAGTCCTGACCGCAGCGTTTTCCTCCGACGAGATGACCCTTACCGACGCCGGGTCGCGCAATATCAGCCTCTCGGCCGTCCAGATGTACGAAGACCCCATCCAGACGGTCAAGACCTTTTCGCACGCAGGAAGGACTATCGGCTATCTGCATTACACCGGTTTCACGCCCCGTTCCGGCGAGGACCTGCCTGCCGTCGCAAGGCAGTTCAAAAATGCCGGGGTGCAGGACGTAATCCTCGACCTTCGCTACAATGGCGGCGGCTATGTCCTTACCGAGCAGGTACTTGCGGCGCTTCTTGCCCAGGAAGGGGAGGTGCTTGCCGGCAGCATCTACTCGACGGAAGTCTACAACAGCGATGTAGCTGCGGAGGTTGAAGACAACACCGTCAGGTTCAGCACTTCCATCAACCTTTCGTCCGTCGCGGACAGCCCTCAGGTCGTCGACGTCTCCGACGCCATATTGTCGCCCGAGCATATTTATTTCATCGTTTCCGAGGGTACGGCCTCCGCTTCCGAGTCGCTTATCGGCTGCCTCGCTCCTTACGGCGATGTGACCGTTGTCGGAAAGCAGACCCACGGTAAATTCTGCAGCGGCATCGTGCTGGAGGCCCCGTCCTGGTACAGGTCTCTCGGTTCGCAGATTTCCCCCCGCGAGATGAACCTTGCTGTCCAGGCAACGGCCTCCTGGGGTATCTACGTAATGATTTCCCGTTTTGCCGACAAGGACGGCTACACTCGTTGCGCCCCTTCCGGCATTGTTCCCGATTTCGCCGCTGACGACGATCCCAGAGACCAGGTGGCCCTCGGCGACCCGTCCGAGCCCATGCTCGCAGCCGTCCTTGCCCTCATAGACGGCGACCAGTCCCTGGCCGTCCGCCGGCCCTCCGCCCGCCGCTCCTCCTTCCGCCTCCTCCCCAAGCCAGAACCCTCCCTCCCCGGCCGCTTCGCCTTCGGCTCCCTTCCTCTTTAAATCCGGTGATCATAAACGGCTAGTTGCGATTTTACATTACCGACATAGCTAATCTGACTCAATCATGCCGGAAACCGTGAGGCTGTCCGGAATTTTTTGTATCTTTGTAGTTCGCTGGCCGGAAGGCCGCGGATTAAGCCAATAGTACTATGACCAATCCTACCGTCGGATACATATCACAGATCATAGGCCCGGTTGTGGACGTCCATTTCGATTTCGGGCATGACGAGACATCCAAGGAACTCCCGCGCATTCACGATGCGCTGAAAATAAGACGCCCGGACGGGCGCACCCTCATCGTAGAGGTGCAACAGCACATAGGCGAAGACACGGTCAGGACCGTGGCGATGGACTCCACCGACGGCCTGCGTCGCGGGCTGGAGGCGGTAAGCACCGGAGCCCCCATATCCATGCCTGTCGGCGCCCAGATTCGCGGCAGGGTGCTGAACGTAACCGGCGAGGGCATCGACGGGCTGGGCGATTTCTCCCCCGAAGGTGCCCTTCCCATCCATCGCGATCCGCCGAAATTCGAAGACCTTGCCACGTCGCAGGAAGTCCTCCTGACCGGCATCAAGGTCATCGACTTGCTGGAACCCTACCTCAAGGGCGGCAAGATCGGGCTGTTTGGCGGCGCCGGCGTAGGCAAGACCGTCCTCATCAAGGAACTGATCAACAATATCGCCAAACGGCACGGCGGCTTCTCCATCTTCGCCGGCGTAGGCGAGCGCACGCGCGAGGGCAACGACCTCATCCGCGAGATGATAGAATCGGACGTCATCCGCTATGGCGAAGAGTTCCGCAAGGGCATGGAAGAGGGTAAATGGGACCTCTCCACGGTGGATGCCGAGGAGATGAAAAAGTCCCAGGTCGCCATGGTGTTCGGCCAGATGAACGAGCCGCCGGGAGCGCGCTCCAGCGTGGCCCTGAGCGGACTTACGCTTGCCGAGTCGTTCCGCGACAGCGCCACGGGCGAAGGCCCCCGCGACATCCTCTTCTTCATCGACAACATCTTCCGTTTCACCCAGGCGGGCAGCGAAGTCTCGGCCCTTCTGGGGCGCATGCCTTCCGCTGTCGGTTACCAGCCCACCCTGGCCACCGAGATGGGCCAGATGCAGGAACGCATCACCTCCACCAAAAACGGCTCCATAACCTCAGTACAGGCCGTTTACGTGCCGGCTGACGACCTGACCGACCCGGCCCCCGCCACCACATTCTCCCACCTTGACGCCACCACGGTCCTCAGCCGCAAGATTACCGCCCTCGGCATATATCCGGCAGTCGACCCGCTCGACAGCACATCCCGCATTCTCGACCCCAACATCGTCGGCGAGCGCCACTACAACTGCGCCCAGCGGGTCAAGCAGATACTCCAGCGCTACAAGGAGCTGCAGGACATCATCTCCATCCTGGGCATGGACGAGCTTTCCGACGAAGACAAGCTCACCGTGGCCCGTGCCCGCCGCGTCCAGCGCTTCCTTTCCCAGCCGTTCAGCGTCGCGTCGCAGTTTACCGGCATCCCCGGCGTCATGGTCGACATCGAAGATACGATAAAGGGCTTCGAGATGATCCTTGACGGCCAGGTGGACGACCTTCCCGAACAGGCCTTCCTCAATGTCGGCACCATAGAAGATGCCATGGCAAAGGGCAAGGCAATTCTTTCACAAGCAAAGGATTAAGCAATGGAAGCCCTTCTCAGACTCGAAGTCATGTCGCCGGAGGCGGTGCTTGTTTCCTGCGGGGTACAGATGGTGACCCTGCCGGGGCGCAAGGGCGCCTTCCAGGTGCTGCGCAACCATGCCGCGCTGGTGACTTCGCTTTCAGCGGGGAACATAACCTACCGCGCCGAAGACGGCTCGGAAAGCTCAATTCCCGTATCGGGCGGCTTTGCCCAGGTGCGTGACAACGTCGTAAACGTGTGCATAGAAGGATGAAACGGCTGATGCTCATATTGTTGCTTATTGCCTGCAGCCTAAGGGCCGCCGGAGCGGACCAGCCTTCAGGCGGGACCGACGTCGACGTTCCGGGCATCATATTCGGCCATATCGGCGACTCATATGAGTGGCATATAACAACCTGGCGCGGCCATTCCATAGCTATCCCGCTGCCCGTAATCGTGCGCAGCCGCACCACCGGATGGCACGTTTTCTCATCCCATCATCTCGAGGAGGGGGAGTATGAAGGTTTCCATATCGACCCGGATTCCGGCAAGATCGTCGATTCCGCAGGGGTCAGGCCGTTCGATATATCCATCACGAAGAACGTGTTGTCGCTGATGATGAGCTGCCTGCTTCTGGTGGTGGTGATTCTCCTTACGGCGCGATGGTACCGCCGTCACGACCCTGAAAAGGAAGCGCCTTCCGGCCTTGCCGCAGCCGTGGAGCCGCTGGTCATGATGATACACGAGATGGCCCGCGACAATATCGGCGAGCAGGACTACCGTCGCTATTCGCCCTATCTCTGCACGGCATTCCTGTTCATTCTCCTGAATAACTTCCTCGGCATCGTGCCGTTTTTCCCCGGAGGGGCCAACCTGACCGGCAATATCGCCATAACCATGGTCCTGGCCATCTGCACCTTCCTGACCGTCAACCTTACCGGTACAAAGCATTACTACAAAGATATTTTCAATCCCGACGTGCCGGGATTCCTCAAGCCCATAATGCCGGTCATCGAGATATTCAGCACCCTGATGAAGCCGGTGTCGCTGACAATCCGTCTCTTTGCCAATATGCTTGCAGGTCACATACTTATCCTGAGTCTGGTGTGCATCATTTTCATCATGGCCAAATACGGGGCCGTGCTCTTCGGGGCCATGACGGTGGTGTCGGTCGTCTTCGGAGTGTTCATGGACCTGCTGGAATGCCTCGTGGCCTTCATACAGGCCTATGTTTTCACTATGCTCTCGTCCATATATATCGGGCTTGCCCGCCAAAAGGAAGAATAAACTCAATTAAAGTATAAACGTATGATTAGCATGATTTTACTCCAGTCCGCAGTGCTCGGCAAAGTAGCCGCCGCCTTCGGAGCCGCCATCGCCGCTTTCGCAGCCGCTTTCGGTATCGGCATGATCGGCAAATCCACCATGGAAGCCATCGCGCGCCAGCCCGAGAGCGCCAGCCCCCTGCGCACGGCCATGATTATCGCCGCCGGTATGGTGGAAGGCGCCGCGCTGTTCGCCATCATCGTCTGTTTCCTGGCCATTATCCTCAAGTAGATGGACCTGATCACTCCGGACAGCGGCCTCCTGTTTTGGATGGTCCTCATCTTCGGCATCGTCCTTTTCCTCCTGTGGAAATTCGGTTTCCCGATCATCACCCAGGGCGTGGAAAAGCGGACGAGGCATATAGATGAGGCCCTGCGGCTTTCCCGTGAGGCGGAGGCCCGGATGCAGGAGCTCGCCGGTGAGCAGCAGCGCCTTCTCGACAAGACCCGCGCCGAGCAGACCGAAATCATCCGCGAAGCCACCCGCACGAGGGAGCAGATGATCGCCCAGGCCCGCGAGGAAGCCCGCCAGGAGGCGGATAAGCTCATCGAAAAGGCACGCATCGAGATTGCCGCCGAGAAAGAGAGTGCGCTGCGCGAAGTTCGTCGCGAGGTGGCGCTGCTCTCGACCGGAATCGCGGAAAAGGTCCTGCGCAAGGAACTCTCCGACGACGACGCCCAGGCAGCCTACCTCAACCGTCTCGTGGACGAAATGACCTCCCGTCAAAATACGGATAAATCGTGAATGTAGGCCTCATATCTTCCAGGTATGCCCGCGCCCTGCTCCTGTATGTCCAGGAAAGGGGTGACGGGGAGGCGGTGAGGGCCCAGGCCGAAAAGATTGTCGCCATTTGGTCGGGGCAGCCGGAATTCAGGCGGGCTCTTGCCGATGCTGGCGGGGTGTCGCTCAAGGAAAAGATGGACCTGCTCCGTGCCGCCCTTGCGCCCGAGGCGATATCGCCTTCGCTCGAGACTTTCCTCGAATTGGTTGCCCGAAAGGGCCGGCTGCCTGTGCTCGGCCTCATTCTCCACGGGTTCGTGGACCGCTGGTACCGTTCCCAGGGCATACGCTTCGCTTCCATGGTGACGGCGTCGGAGCCTCCGAAGTGGCTCGAAGACAAGATTATACGCACGGCTTCCGAGATGACCCGCAGCGAGGTCCGGCTCGACAAGAAGGTGGATCCGTCCATCCTGGGCGGCATCATCTTCACCGTAGACGGCTATCGCATCGACGCCAGCGTCAGGCGGCAGCTCGAAACACTGCGTACTGAATTCATAGACAAGAACAAACGTATAGTATGACAAACAATATAACCCCGAGTGAGATTTCCGGCGTCCTGCTTGAGCAGCTCCGCAATATCGACCTTTCGGTCAAATACGAGGAGGTGGGCTTCACTCTGCAGGTAAGTGACGGCGTAGCACGTATTTACGGACTCGCGAGCGCCGAAGCGGGCGAACTGCTGGAGTTTGAAAACGGAGTCATGGCCGTGGTCATGAATCTGGAAGAGGACAACGTCGGCGCCGTCCTGCTCGGTCCCACCGACCAGGTCAAGGAGGGGATGTCGGTCCGCCGAACAGGCCGCATCGCTTCCATCCCTGCGGGGGAGAGCCTGTTGGGACGCGTGGTCGACCCTCTCGGCAACCCTCTCGACGGCCTGGGCCCCATCGAAGGCGACATGGTCGACATGCCGCTCGAACGCAAGGCTCCCGGGGTGATTTTCCGCCAGCCGGTGAGCGAGCCCCTGCAGACCGGCATCAAGGCCATCGACGCCATGATCCCCATCGGCCGCGGACAGCGTGAGCTCATTATCGGCGACAGGCAGACGGGAAAGACGGCCATCGCGATCGACACCATCATCAACCAGCGCTCGGAATTCCTTGCCGGGAAGCCGGTGATATGCATCTATGTCGCTGTGGGCCAGAAGGGTAGCACGGTGGCCAACATCGTCGAGACGCTGCGCGCGAAAGGTGCGATGGACTACACGATAGTCGTTGCCGCCACCGCTGCGGATCCGGCCGCCATGCAATACTATGCGCCCTTTGCCGGGGCAGCGATAGGGGAATACTTCCGCGACACCGGCCGCCATGCCCTCGTGGTGTATGACGACCTTTCAAAGCAGGCCGTGGCCTATCGCGAGGTGTCGCTTATCCTTCGCCGTCCTTCGGGTCGCGAGGCCTATCCTGGCGACGTGTTCTATCTGCATTCCCGCCTTCTGGAACGCGCTGCGAAAATAATTGGACAGCAGGAAGTTGCCGAGAAGATGAACGACCTTCCGGAGTCCCTGCGCGGCCGCGTAAAGGCCGGAGGCTCCCTTACCGCCCTGCCTATTATCGAGACCCAGGCCGGCGACGTTTCGGCCTACATTCCGACCAACGTGATTTCCATCACCGACGGTCAGATCTATCTGGAAAGTTCGCTGTTCAACCAGGGCTTCCGCCCGGCCATCAACGTGGGCATTTCTGTGTCGCGTGTCGGCGGTTCGGCCCAGGTGCCCAGCATGAAGAAAGTGGCCGGTACGCTCAAGATCGACCAGGCGCAATATGCTGAGCTCGAGGCGTTTTCGAAGTTTTCGTCGGATATGGACAAGGTCACGGCGATGACCATCGACAAGGGCCGCAAGAACAATCAGCTGCTCATCCAGCCTCAATACAGCCCCATGCCCGTAGGGGAGCAGGTGGCCATCCTATATTGCGGTACGCACGGTCTGCTCGCCGATGTGCCGGTCGACCGCGTCCGCGAGTTCCAGACGGTGTTCCTCGACAGGATGCGCGCGTCTCACGCCGATGTCATTGAAGCGCTCGGCAGCGGGAAATACGGTCCGGAGCAGTCGTCGGTCCTCGACGCCGAGGCCGCAATAGTCGCTTCGCAATTCAAAGCTGAATAATGCCGTCGCTCAAGGAAATAAAGGAAAGGATCGCTTCGGTGGGCAATACGCTGAAGATTACCTCGGCCATGAAGATGGTCGCGGCGGCCAAGTTGCGCAAGGCCCAGAAGGCCCTCGGCAACCTCGGCCCCTATCAGGCCTGTCTTTCCCGCATCCTCTCCACCGCCGCCACTGGTGCTAGTGCGGAGGGCGGTCCCTTGAACGGAAACCTGCTCGCCGCCCTGTCGGCCCCGCGCAGCGAAGTCCGCAGCGTCGCCCTCGTGTGCTTCGCTTCCAACCAGTCCCTCTGCGGAGCCTTCAACACCAACGTGGTGAAACTTGCGACCAAGGTCGTAGAGGAATACCGCCTGGCCGGGGTGGAAGTCAGCGTTTTCCCTGTGGGCCGGAAGATGGCCGATGCCATGCGCCGTCTGGGATTCACCTCAGGCGACGACTATTCCAGCCTGAGCGCAAGGCCTTCCTACGAAGGTGCCGCAGCCCTTGGACGTATCCTCACGGAGGGGTACATCTCCGGTCGTTTCGACCGTATCGAGCTTGTCTACAACCATTTACACTCCACTGCCTCACAGCCGTCGGTCCGGGAGACTTATCTGCCGCTGGACGCGTCTGCCGGGTTCTCCGCCCATGACGGCAGCGACTTTGAGCCCGACGTCATCATCGAGCCCGACAGGGACTCCCTCATTGCCGAACTGCTGCCGAAAGTGCTTGACCTGAAGGTATATACGACGCTTCTCGACGCCAGTGCCGCGGAACACGCCGCCCGCACCGTCGCCATGCAGATGGCAACCGACAACGCCGAGGAACTCCTGCAGGCACTGAAACTCGAATACAATAAATCCCGCCAACAGAAAATCACGGCCGAAATCCTCGACCTCGTCGGCGGGGCTATGCAATAGCCTATGCAATTGATATGAGATACTTACGTTCCATTCTGCTGCTTCTGGGCCTCTGCCTCCTGCCGGGGCTGTCCGCACGGTCGGCCAATCTTCCCAAGCCCAAGGCCGAATACGTCATCGTGGTTTCGTGTGACGGATTCCGCTGGGACTATCCGGAAAAATACAAGTCGCCGACGATAGATGAAATGGGTCGCACAGGGGTCAGGGCCGACATGCTGCCGTCGTTCCCGGCCTCGACTTTCCCTAACCACTATGCCATCGCCACGGGTCTTGTGCCGGACCATAACGGTCTGGTCAACAATTCTTTCTGGGCGGCCGACCTGGGGAAATACTATTCCATGTCCTCCCCGGAAAAGAACAATCCGGCCTTCTATCTCGGCGAGCCGATATGGAACACGGCCGAGCGTCAGGGCGTAAAGGCCGGCATCCACTATTGGGTGGCCTCGGAATATCTCATCGGCGGCCGTCAGGCAAGCTATTGGAAGCGCTACGGCGTGGATATGCTCAGCTATGAGGCACGCGTCGACTCCACCCTTGCCCTTCTCGACAAGCCCATGTCTGAGCGTCCCCGTCTTCTGATGCTTTATTTCGACGAACCGGACCATACGGGGCATGAATTCGGCCCTGACGACCCTCGTGTCGGCGTTGAGGTCAGAAGGGTCGACAAGATGGTCGCGCGCCTGCGTAACGGCTTGAAAAAGATGGGTCTGAAGGACAAGGTCGACCTTATCGTCCTGTCCGACCACGGAATGACGGGAATCAGCCCCGACCGCTGCGTCAAGCCGCATGACTTTATCAAGAAATCGTGGTACGACCGCATCACGACAGGCGCCCCCACTTCCATTTTCACGAAGAATGAGGCCTGCCGCGACTCCGTCCTCGCCGCATTTGCGAATGTGGAACACGTTTCCGTCTACAAGAAGGAAGAGGTTCCGGCCGAGCTGAACTATGGCACCAGTCCCCGCATCGGCGACGTTGTGGTTATTCCCGAATGTGGCTGGCAGCTTGTCGACAAGCCCCGCAAGAAGCGCGGCGCCCACGGCTACCGTCCTTCCGACCGCGACATGCAGGCGATTTTCCGTGCGGAAGGCCCTGATTTCAAGCGTGGATTCCGCTGTCCGCAGTTCCGCAATGTCAGCGTCTATCCGCTTGTGTGCCATTTGCTTGGCATAGAGCCTTCGCCTAACGACGGCGCCATCGAGGAAGTTGCACCAATGTTGCGATAAGCGTTTACGATGAGTAAGGGAAAAGTTGCATTGGCCCTGTCCAGCGGCGGGCCGCGCGGGTTTGCTTATATCGGCGCCATCGAGGAAATTCTCCGGCGCGGATATGAAATTTCGTCGATAGCAGGTTCTTCCGCCGGTTCGCTTGTCGGCGGCGTATATGCCGCAGGCGGTCTGGAGGCATTCAAGGAATGGCTGTTTGCCCTCGACCCCCTTAAGGTGATGAGACTGATGGATTTCTCGCTGAGCCGCAACTATCTCGTCAAGGGTGACCGTGTCATCAAGGCCATCAAGGCCAATGTCCCGGAGTGCAACATCGAGGATCTTCCTATTCCGTTTGTCGCCATTGCGACCGACCTTTATACCGGCGAGGAGGTCCTGTTCCGCGAAGGTCCGCTGTTCGACGCCATCCGCGCGTCCATCTCCATCCCTTCGATGTTCCGTCCAGTTCGTCGCGGCGGCCGTACCCTTGTCGACGGAGGCATGACCAATACTTTCCCGCTCAATCGCGTTCCGCGCACGGAGGGCGACATCCTCGTCGGGTTCAACGTCAACAGGATCGATGCCGAGGACATAGGCCGCTTCCTCGACGGGCGCAAGGCGCTGTCGGCCAACGAAGCCGCCATGCGCGAAAGTGCCCTTGAGAGGCTGCGTGAGACTCTTTCTGATCATGAAGGCCCCGTTCTGGACCGTCTTCGGGCTGCCGGCCAAATCAGCGGCAAACTGCTTCGCGAGACCATCCGTAACGACCGCAAGGTCCGCCTACTGGAATCCGGCATGCGGGAGCGCGGCATCCCCACCGCAGCCGATGACAACTACGTCTCCATCCTCGACCGCAGCTTCGGCATCATGAACCACACCATAGCCCGCATGGCCATCGAAGTCTGCCCTCCGGACGTGCTCATTTCGCTGCCCTACGACTCCTTCCACGGCGTCGACGGCTACTCCCGCGCCCGCGAAATCGCCGATCTCGGCCGCGCCCTCACTTCCGCCGCCCTCGACCGCTTCGAGGGCCGCAGCTGATTTTGTTGTATCTAAAACCATATGAAAATGAAAAACATCATCCGTTTTATTGCTCCCTTGTTCCTGGTATGGTCGTGTGCCGGTCATGTCGAACTGCCCGGGCCGATTTCCGACGGGATGGTCCTGCAGCGCGATGGTTCGGCGTATCTTTGGGGCAAGGCCGTCCCGGGGCGCACGGTTACTATTAAAACTTCCTGGAATGGAGAGACTTACAGGGTGCGGCCCGATGCCGACAGCCTATGGAAGGTGTCGGTCGCGACAACGGAGGCCGGCGGCCCTTACAGCGTAAGCTTCCGTCAGGGCTGCGAAAAGACAGTGGTCAGCGATGTCCTGCTTGGCGAAGTCTGGATATGCTCGGGCCAGAGCAACATGCAGATGCCGGTGATGGGCTATCAGTCCCAGCCCGTTGAGGGTTCGCTGGAGGCTCTGCTGGAGGCTCCGTCCCACCGCTTGGTGAGGGTGATGAAGACGCCCAGGCGTGCGCTCGACGGCCCTCAGGAGGATGTTCCCGCGTCGTGGTCCCATGCCAGCATCGCGTCCGTGAGCGAGTTTTCGGCACTCGGCTGGTTCTTCAGCGCGCGGCTGTCCGATGCGCTCGGAGTGCCTGTCGGAATAATCGAGGCCGACTGGGGAGGCACGCGCATCGAGGCCTGGATGAGCCGCGAACTTTCGGCGAAGGCTTTCCCGGAAGTAGGGGAGATGGACGGTCCCAACGCCCTTGCAGTATTGTACAACAGCATGATATGGCCGCTTCGCAACTATACGGTTCGGGGTTTCCTCTGGTATCAGGGCGAAAGCAACAAGGAACATTCCGAGGTCTATGCCGGGCTTATGGCCGAGATGGTGGATGAGTGGCGCACTGCCTTCGGAGGCGGCGAGGAGATGCCGTTCTACTATGCGATGCTCGCGCCATATGACTACTGCAATCCTTTCGACAGTTCCCGCTATGGCGACCTGACCCTTCCGCTGCTGTGGGAGGCCCAGACCAAGGCGCTTTCGCTGATTCCCAACAGCGGCATGGCGCCGACCAATGACCTTGGCGACCCTCATTTCATCCATCCTTCCCGCAAGAAGGAGGTGGCCGACCGGCTCGTGATGCTGGCCCTTCATGATACCTACGGCGATGCCGGCGGCATTGAAGACGGTGCTACGGTGTCGTGGCACGCGCCGATCTACAAGGGGGTGACGTTCTCCGGCAACGAGGCGACGGTTTCGTTCGATTCTCCCGGCACGCTTTGCCCGCTCGATCCGCTCGCTGACGTGCCTCTGAAGGGGTTTGAGATCGCCGGAGCCGACCGCAAATTCTATCCTGCCGACGCCCATATCCGCAAGGACGGCTTCTACCGTTTCTCGCGTGACGTCGTGGTCAGCAGCCCGCGCGTTCCCCGGCCCGTCGCCGTGCGTTATAGCTTCCACAACCTTCCCGACGGCAACCTGACCAACGTCCTTGGCATTCCTGCCGTTCCCTTCCGTACCGACGACTGGCCCGTGTTGCCGTAGCCTTCGCCTTGTTCCAGTCATTGAAGTAAAAGAAACCCGGAACGAGTCTCACGACTGGTTCCGGGCTTTGATTTTCACTTATTCAATATGAATGAAACGAGCTTATGTAATATGTCTTCAAACGTTTCATATTACCATTTTCGTGCCAAATCGGAACTTTTTTGCACGTTTTATTCAAAAAGTTTTCAGAAAGTGTGGATTGCGAGGCCGCTGCGGAGTTTCGGCTCGAACCATGTGGTTTTGGGCGGCATGATCTGACCGCTGTCGGCGATGGCGATGAGTTGGGCCATCGACACGGGGTAGAGCGCGAACGCTACGGCCATTTCACCGCTGTCGACGCGTGCGGCCAGCTCGCCGAGGCCACGGATGCCACCCACGAAGTCGATTCTCTTGTCCGTGCGTAAATCCTTGATGCCGAGTATCTTGTCCAGTACGAGACGGGATAGGACGGTTACGTCCAGGACTCCGATCGGGTCGGAATCGTCGTAACGGCCGGGCTTGGCGGTGAGGCTGTACCAGCATCCGCCCAGATACATGGAGAATTCGTGCAGGGCGGAAGGGGCCACGGGCTTGGCAGGACGGCCGCAGCGGGGCTTGGAGGCCAGTTTGACCTCGAAGTCTTCGGTCAGGGCGTCGAGCAGCTGCTCCGGGGTGAGTCCGTTCAGGTCGCGGACGACGCGGTTGTAGTCGATGATCTGGAGCTGGCTCTGCGGGAAGCATACTGCCATGAACCAGTTGTATTCTTCATTTCCGGTGTGATGCGGGTTGCCGGCTTTCTTCTCGGCGCCAACACGTGCGGCAGCTGCCGTGCGGTGGTGACCGTCAGCGACGTAGAAGGCGTCGACCTGCGTTGAGAATATTTCCGTGATTCGCGAAATGACGGCATCGTCGGTTATGGGCCAGAACTTGTGGCCGAAGCCGTTTTCGTCGGTAAAATCGTATTCCGGCGCAGCCTTGACGGCATTTGCCACGATGGCGGAGAGTTCGTCGTTGTCTTTGTAGGCGAAGAAGACCGGCTCGATGTTGGCGCTCTGGATGCGGACGTGGATCATGCGGTCGTCTTCCTTGTCCTTGCGGGTGAGCTCGTGCTTCTTGATGCGTCCGGTGGCGTAGTCGTCGGTGTTGGCGCAGAGGACCAGGCCGTATTGCGTGCGCTTGCCCATGCGCTGGGCGTAGACGTAGTAGCATGGTTTCGGGTCCCTGACCAGCCAGCCGCGCTCCTGCCACGATTTGAAATTGGCCACGGCCTCGTCGTAGACCTGCTGGCTGTGCTCGGGGGCGATGGGGTCGAAATCTATCTCCGGCTTGGTGATGTGGAGGAGGGATTTCTCGCGGGCCATTCGCTTGGCTTCCACGGAGTTAAGAACATCGTATGGAGGGGCCGCCACTTCCGTGACCAGCTCCTTTGGCGGACGTATCGCCGCAAAGGGTTTGACTTTTACCATTATTTTCCGAGATTAATGAACGGGGTGCCGCCTCCGGAGTAGGTGGGCAGTTCGCCGTTCCACTTTTCGATAGCATATTGCTGGACCAGCAGCGAGTTGAGGGATGCGGCGACTACGCGGTTGTAGTAGGCTTCACCGTCGCCCTGGATCTTCATGGCCTCGGCTTCGCCCTTGGCCTTGGCGATTGCGATTTTGGCTTCGGCCTCGGCTTCCTTGACCTTGTTTTCGGCCTTCAGGGCGTTCTGGACGGCTTCGTTCTTGGCGTTGATGGCGGCGGTCAACGATGCCGGAGGGTCGATTTTCGTTGTGAACTCCCTGACTATGAAGCCTTCCTGGTTCATCGACTCGTCGAGCCGCGCGCGGACTTCCGTCTCGAATTTGGCGCGGTTGGCCATGAGCTCGTCGGAAGTGTAGTTGTTGGCGCAGGTTCGGTAAGCCTCGAATATACAGGTGTTTATGTAGCCCATCTCCAGTTCGCGCACCGGCTTGCGGTATTTGACGAAGATGTCCACGGCCTTCGACTCGTCGATCTGGTAGGCCAGGGTCGGGGTCATCGAGAAAATGGCCGCATCCTTCGGATTGACCGTAAACGGCTCATATGTAACGCGTTGGATAAATGTCGGATACTCGAAAATGCGCTCGGTGATGGGGTTGTACCACACCCATCCGCGGCATGTCCCCTCCACGCCGCCTTTCAGCTGCTCGTTCGCAGACCATTTCTTGAAACGGATTCCCACCGAAGCGGAATCGATTGTTGTGCAGCATGATGCCATCACGATGATGACCAGTACCGTGGAGACCAGCGAGATAATCGTGGCTTTTGTAGCTTTGTTGACCATGGCTTGTTTCATTATTTTTCAATCCCAAAATTAAAGACTTTTTTCTTCATTTGCAACACTCCCCGCCGCGCGCCTTCGCTGCTTCATCCGCCCTTGCCCGCGCCGCGTCCTCCTCGTCTTCCACCACTGCTACGTCCCCCGCGCCCGAAGTGAAACGCTTTTTTCGCTTTTTGTCCGCCGCAATCGCTCTCTGAGATGCTTCTGAGGCCGTTTTTTCTTTCGCGTTCGGCGTAAGTCGAACAGGTTTTTCGCATAATTTCATAGATATCACCGCTGTAAAATATTGATATTCATATAGATATAAAATTATCCGTTTACAAGTTCTGTAAACGGATATCATTTACGAAACTTGCAGTCGGTTACAGGGCCCACCAGGGAAGCGGTCCATATTTATAAAACTAGTACTATGTCTGGAAGAAGCGCTTTTTTCATGTCTCCCGAAGCGTATGCTAAAATCAAGGAGAAGTACCCGAAATTCAATGAACCATGGTCCGACGACGAGATTTTGGAATTGACCATGATGGCAAACGACGCTCGAACACGCGAGGAGATGTCGGCGCAACTGCAACGGTCCCCCTCTTCGATAAGAATCAAGCTCGAAGAACTGGGACTCTATGTCCCGAAACCCGCGGGAAAACCATGGCTCGCCGAAGACGATGAAACATTGAAAACCATGTACGAAGACGGTGCCACCTTCGGTCAAATGGCTGAGCGTTTCGGCCGCAGCGAATCCGCTATCGTCTCCCGCCTCGTCAGGCTCCGACTCAGCTTATTCAAACAGAACTAACCACCTCTTTAGCAACACCTTGCTAATTCTGTTCTGCTTCCAATGAATAACTGAATAAGCCGCCTGGCTCCGCAACCGCGTGGAGGCAAAATACTTACAAATCAGCGCATTACGCAAAATGGCTGTCTCGAAATCGTGACAGCCATTTTGCATAAGTTTATGCTAGTTAATGGATTATCCTCCACGCGTTTACGGGCCTATTACGTGAATATGGCGTTTCATCGGACGACGGACTACTTTTCGGGCGCAGGCGCGGCGGCCGTGGAATCGGCGGGAGCGGGCTTTGAGACCTCGTCAAGCTCGATGCGCAGGATTCGGACGGGATTGAACGGCATGTCGCGGCGGTCGGTGGCGACGCGGGCGATCTTGTCGATAACATCCAGACCTTCAACCGTTTCACCGTAGACGGTATACTGCCCGTCAAGCTGGGCGCAGGCGCGCTCGTCCTGGACGAGATAGAACTGCGAACCGGAGGACTCGCGCATCGGGTTGGCTGCGTCGCCACGTCGTGCTGCGGCGAGGGCGCCTTTCTTGTGACGGTATTCAGGGACGAACTCTGCGGGAACGGTATAGTCGGGGCCGCCTTGTCCGTAGCGTGCCACCATGGAGGTGTCTTTCGTGAAGGGGTCGCCGCCCTGAATCATGAAACCGTTGATGACGCGGTGGAAAAGAAGGCCGTCGTAGTAGCCTGAGAGGGCGAGTTTCTCGAAATTGGCCCTATGCTTGGGGGTCTTGCTGTAGAGGCGGACCTTGATGGTGCCGAGGTTGGTGACGATGTCGAAGACCGGTTCGTCTTCGAGGGCGGCCATTGTGATTTCGGCCTGTTTTTGTTTCAGAATCATTTCTGCTTGTGCGATTGAGTCCAGACGTGCTTTCTCGGCAGCTGCAGCCGCCTCTTTGCGGGCCTTGCGTCCGCCGCAGCAGACCACCGCAAGCGCGGCGACACTGCAAAGGAGAATACGGATAATATATTTCATACCACGAAGTTTTTGCAAAAATAACTAAAAAAATCCGCCCCTCCTAAAGTCGGGGGCGGAATATTTTGGGGCGGCAATCCGCCAGCCGTAACGCAGCCCGTCGCCAGCCGCAGCCCTACCCGCCAGCTGCCGCCGCTAGCCCCAGCCGACGCGCCGCAGCCGCGCGCCCGCCGCCTTACTCCAGCCCGCTATGCCCGAAGATGGCGTAGCAGCAGGTGTAGCCGAGGTTTTCGAGGATTTCGAACTGGTGGGGGAGGGCCGCCTTGAAGCGTTCGAAGTCTTTCCGGTCTTCGTTGCTCCATTGCGCCTCGGCGAGGGCGAGGCCGCGGGGGATGAGCATGTATTCAAGGTGCTTGGGAGTGGCGATGAACTCGGTCCAGAGGTTGCCCTGGACGCCGAGCACATGCTTGTGGAACTGCTCGGGGATACCGTCCAGCGGGCGGAAAGTGTAGCTGGTGTCGACGGGCAGGAAGCCGCCGATGGCGCGCGGACTCTCTGCCTCCTTGTCTTCGGCGCTCTGGTAGTAATCCAAATAGAAATGTGTCGTCGGACTCATGATTACGTCAAGCCCCATCTGGGCGGCCTTGATGCCGGCCTTGGCGCCGCGCCACGACATGACCGTCGCGCCGGGGCCGAGCTCTCCTTCGAGGATTTCTTCCCAGCCGATAATCTTGCGGCCATGGTCGGCGAGGAAACGCTGAATACGGGCCGTGACGTAGGCCTGGAGGTATTGTTCCTTGGAGAAGTGGTCGTCAGAACGCAGTCCCAGCTGCCTGATACGGCGCTGGCAGTCGGGGCATTTGGCCCATATGACCTTGCTGCACTCGTCGCCGCCGATATGGATATATTCGCCGGGGAAAAGTTCCATGACTTCGGTCAGAACATCTTCCAGGAAGCGGAACGTCCCCTCTTTACCGGGGCAGAGCGCATCGTCTGAAAGCCCCCAGGTCGGACGGACCTCGTAAGGACCGCCTGTGCATCCAAGTTCGGGATAGGCCGCAAGCGCCGCGACCATGTGTCCGGGCAGGTCGATTTCCGGAATCACCGTGATGCCGAGCGAATCGGCGTAAGCAACGACCTCGCGGATCTCATCCTGGGTGAAATAGCCCCCGTAAGGGGTTTCGTTGCCGGTCACGGGCTCTTTTTCAAAGAATTCGAGACTCTCGCGCAGACGACGTGAACCCACCTCGGTCAGACGGGGATATCGCTTGATTTCTATGCGCCAGCCCTGGTCGTCGGTCAGGTGCCAGTGGAACCGGTTCATTTTGTACAGGGCCATGAAATCGAGGTATTTCTTGACCTCGTTCACGGCGAAGAAGTGGCGGGCGACGTCGAGATGAAGGCCCCGGTAGCCGAAGCGCGGCGTGTCGGTGATGGTCAGCTGCGGCAACACCCAGCGGACGGAGCGGCCGGGCTCGTCGGCGAACCAGTCGGTCGGCATCAGCTGCCCGATGGTCTGGACGGCGTTGAGAAAGCCCTTGGCGTCGGATGCGCCGATCCGGACGGCTTTGCGGTCGATGGAAAGCGTGTAGCCTTCGGCCGGAACGGAGGTGTCTGCCGAAAAAACGAAACCCTTGTTGAGGGCGCCCGATTGCGGAGTTGCGGCCTTTCCGGTCGCTTTGGACAGATGGCCTGCAAAGCGTTCCACCACGGCGACACTGCGCTCGTCCAGAGCGGCATCGTAGCTGACCTGTGCACCCTTGGCGCGGAAAAACCCGGAACGGGCTTCCATCTGCGAAGGGGCCGGAACGATGGAAATTTCGCCATTCTGCGAACCGCAACTGAACATTGCAGCAGCAACGGCGGTTATCAACAAAACCTTTTTCATAGTCCGAATGCTTTTTTGATGGGGTCGACGCTGTCGAGGAGTTCCCAGCCGAAGAACTGGACGTTGATGTCTTCGGAGCGGCCGTTACGCTGGAGGCGGAGGGTTTTGCGGTAGGGGGTGCGGCCCATGTGGCCGTAGGCTGCCGTAGGGGCGTAGATGGGGTTTTTCAGGCCGAAGCGCTCGGTGATGGCTGCGGGGCGAAGGTCGAACAGCGAAGCGATCTTCGAGGCGATGAAACCGTCGGCGAGGGCTTTCCCGCCGGCGAGCGCGGCGACTTCCGGGGCTGCGGTGCCGTAGGTGTCGACGAAAATGCTGACCGGACGCGCCACGCCGATGGCATAGGACAGCTGGACCAGCATCTCGGAGGCCACTCCGGCCGCCACCATGTTCTTGGCGACGTAACGCGCCATGTAGGCTGCGCTGCGGTCGACCTTGGACGGGTCCTTGCCGGAAAATGCGCCGCCGCCATGGGCCCCGCGACCGCCGTAGGTGTCGACGATGATCTTCCTTCCGGTGAGGCCGGTGTCACCGGAAGGACCGCCGATGACGAACTTGCCCGTGGGGTTGACGTGCAGGATGAACTTGCCGTCGAAGAGCGCGGCCGATTCTTCGGGAAGATGGGATATCAAATTGGGAATGAGAATGTTGCGGACGTCGTCCTCGATGGCGTCATGCATCAGTCGGTCGGCCGCGGCCTCGCCGATTGCGCTCACCGCTTCGGCATAGGAACCGTAGCCGGGGGTGAACTCGTCGTGCTGGGTGGAAAGGACTATGGTGTGGATGCGGACCGGACGGCGCGTCTCCGCGTCATATTCCACCGTGAACTGGGCCTTGGCGTCGGGACGCAGGTAGGGCATCAGCGACGGCTCCTTCTTGCGGATGTCCGCCAGGATCTTGAGCGTCAGGTGCGACAGGTACAGGGGCAGCGGCATGTATTCGGAAGTCTCGCTGCAGGCGTAGCCGAACATCATGCCCTGGTCGCCGGCACCTTGCTCGCCGTCCGTGCGCTCGACGCCGCGGAAGATGTCGGCGCTCTGCTCGTGGATGGCGCTCAGAACGCCGCAGGAGTTGCAGTCGAACTGGTATTCGGCCTTGTCGTAGCCGATTTCGCGGATGACGCGGCGGACGGTCTTCTGGATGTCGACATAGGCTGAGTCGGAGGTAACTTCGCCTCCTACGACCACCAGGCCGGTGGTGCAGAAGGTCTCACAGGCCACCTTGGCTTCGGGGTCCTGACGGAGGAACTCGTCCAGGATGGCATCGCTGATCTGGTCGGCCACCTTGTCCGGATGGCCTTCGGAAACGCTTTCGGATGTAAATAGATAGTGCATGGTAAAAAAAATAACAGCGCCGTGGGGACGGGCTGCTAAAGCGGAGGGCGGACGGGCCGCCAGACGATTTTAGCATTTTTTTCCGTGGTTGCAAGCAGGCAAATCTGTCCACGTCCCCATTCAAGGCAGGTGCAAAGATACGGCCTTTTTCCGAGACCGCAAAGCTTTACGGGAAAAGTTTGCCGAAAGAAAGAAACTTTGAAAATCTTTTACTCGAGCGGTTTGTCAATCCGGGGGAAATGGTTATCTTTGTGGACTGGAATAATACGACGTAATCCCAATATGAAGCAAGCTATCAAATCGGTCCTTCTCGCTATCAGTCTTCTGGTCGCGGGGGTGGTATCCCATGCCCAGGTGACTACTTCCTCCATAAGCGGCAAAGTCACTGACAAGCAAGGGCCCCTGGCGGGCGCAACCGTAGTTGCCGTCCACCAGCCGACCGGATCCCAATTCTACTCCGTAACCGATACCAAGGGCCTCTACAGGATTCCCAACATGACCGCCGGCGGCCCCTACACCGTCACGGTTTCGTGCCTCGGCTACTCCGACAAGGTCTACACCGGGGTCAATCTCGCCCTGTCGGACAACATGCTGCTCAATGCCAACCTCTCTGAAGAGTCGATGCAGCTTGACGCCGTCACCGTATCCGCGGAAAGCGGCTCGTCCAACATGCGTTCCGACCGCGCCGGCGCCATGACCTCCCTTTCGTCGAAGCAGATCATGTCGCTGCCGAGCATCTCGCGCAGCATGAACGATATCCTCAAGCAGACGCCGCAGGCCTATGTCAGTGGCACCAAGACCTACATTGGAGGCGGTTCCTACCGCGATTCCTATGTGACCGTCGACGGTGCGGCGTTCAACAACGCCTTCGGTATCGGCTCCAACCTTCCGGCCGGCGGCAGCCCGATTTCCCTCGAGGCTCTCGACCAGGTCGCCATCTCCATCACCCCTTACGACGTGCGTCAGTCCGGCTTCACCGGCGGCGGCATCAACGCCACCACCAAGTCCGGTACCAACCAATACCACGCCACCGCCTACTGGTATTTCCGCAACCAGGACATGCAGGGCTACAATGTCAATGGCGTCGAGCTCTCCAAGACCAACAACCACTACAACATGGGCGGTTTCACGGTCGGCGGCCCCATCGTCAAGGACAAGTTCTTCTTCTTCATCAACGCCGAATGGGACCGCAGCGTATCCCCCGGCCCCACCCGCAAGCTCTCCGACCGCACCCTTGACGCGGACGGCAAGATAGTCAACGTGGAAGGAGGCAACGTCTTCTCCAACGGCAGCAACGGCGTCGCCCGTCCGAGCGCCCTGGTACTCGACCTGATCCAGAGCCAGCTCCGCTCCAAATACGGCTACGACCCCGGTATGTACCTCGGCTACAACACCGAAACTCCTTCCTTCAAGTTCCTCGGCCGTATCGACTGGAACATCAGTCGCGACCACAGGCTCAACATCCGCTACTCCCTGGTCAACAGCGGCTATGCCTCGGCTCCGTCCACCTCGACGACCGGCTTTGCCAACACGGGCTATACATCGCAAAACCGTACTTCGATGTACGCCCTCTATTTCCAGAACGCGCGTTACTATCAGGACCAGAACCACTCCTCGGTCGCTGCCGAACTCAACTCCCGCTTCCTCGACGGCACGCTCGGCAACGCTTTGCGCTTTACCTGGTCCCACCAGTACGAGCCCCGTCATGTCGATGGTGGCTTCTTCCCCTTCGTTGATGTTGCCGTTGGCGGAAACACCTACACCTCTTTCGGTTACGAGCCTTTCTCCTACGGCAACCTCCGCGATGTGACCACCCTGGTTGCGACCGATGAGCTCACTTACAGCCTTGGCAGCCACTCTCTCCTGGCCGGTGTCCAGTTCGAGAGCGACGTGACCAAAAACGGCTTCCAGCGTATGGGTGCAGGCGCTTTCGTCTATGAATTTGACGACGAGCAGGAGCTTTACGATGCCCTGAAAGCCGGCACATGGCTGGACACGCCCTCGCAGTTCGCCATCACCCACGGCAACAATTCCACCTTCGCCCAGGAATATCCCCATTTCAATTTCTACCAGTTCGCCCTCTACCTGCAGGACGACTGGTCGGTGAGCGACCGCTTCAAGCTCAATGCGGGCGTCCGCCTCGAAGTTCCCATCTATCCCAGCCTCGATTTCAACCGCAACCAGCGTGTCGAACAGACCACCTTCGCTCCCACTCTGAGCTATCCTGACGGCAAATACAACACCGTCGACATGCCGAAGTCGCGCCTGACCGCATCTCCCCGCGTAGGCTTCAACTGGGACATCCTCGGCAACCGCAAGCTTGTCGCCCGCGGCGGTACCGGCATCTTCATCGGCCGCATCCCCTTCGTGTGGATAGTAGCCCAGAGCGGCGACGCCGGCGTGCTCCAGACCACGGTTACCCGCAGCGTAGCGGCCGGCCAGACGGTTCCGACCATTTCCGGCAGCCGCGACGCCCTTCTGGCCCAGGTTTATCCTGAAGGATTCTCGCCGGAAGCCTCGGGCCTGAACCTCACGAGCATCACCCTTATGGACAAAGACCTGACGAGCCCGATGTCGTGGAAATCATCCCTGGCCCTCGATGCCGAGCTGCCCGGCGGTTTCGTCGCTTCGGTCGAAGGCACTTTCAAGAAGGATATCAACCCGGTGACCGTGCGCAACATCGGCCTGAAGAACCCTACCAGGCTCACCGAGACGCAGGACATCGTCGCGCGTCCCTACTATGCCAACGGTTCCTATGACAGCCAGATCACGGCGGCTTATCTTCTTTATAATGTAACCAACCCGAAACTCTGGGGCTGGTACTACAGCGTAACCGCCAAGCTCGAAAAGAAACCCTGGCACGGCCTGAGCGGTTCCGTTTCCTACACCCACGCCGCATCCCGGGTCATCAACGACGGAGTCGGCGACCAGCTCTACAGCGTCTGGAACGGTCTGAGCGGCATCGGAGGCGCCAACGAGCCCGAGCTCGGCTGGGCAAGCTACGTGATGCCCCACCGCGTTATCGCCAACGTCTCCTATTCCATAGATTATCTCAAATGGGCCGGATCCTCGGTGACCCTTACCTACTATGGCGGCCCGGTCGGCCGTTATACTCCGAGCTACTACGCCGGCAGCAGCATCCTCAACACCGGCGCCAACGCCTACGATCCGATGGACATCCCGACCTATGAAGACATCTACGGCAACGACGGCTGGAAGTTCGAAGACTACAAGCCCTTCACCGGCTCCGGCTACACCGACGCCCAGAAAGCCATCGTCTATCGTGCCGAAGACCAGAAGCGCGACTTCTGGAACTACATCCAGCAAGACCCCTACCTGCGTTCTCACACCGGCAAGGTCGCCGAGCGCTATGCCCTCGTCGGTCCCTGGACCCATCACTTCGACCTGCAGTTCAAGCAGAACTTCTACTTCTTCACCGGTTCCTACAAACACACCATCCAGCTGGGCCTCGACATCCAGAACATCGGCAACCTGCTCAATCCCGCATGGGGCAACGAGTGGAGCGCACGCCAGAGCGCCAAGCCCCTGGTTCTGACCAATGCCAAGGATGTGTATACGGAGGGTGCCAAACCGGTGTTCAATTTCCGCGCCGACGGGTCCGACAAGCTCTATGAGACCTTCAACCGCTACACGGGCTTCGATTCCACCTGGCAGATGATTTTCAGCGCACGTTACATCTTCTAAAAGCAGAAAGCCATGAAAGTCAAGCATATTCTCTCAATCCTCGGAATTCTGGCAATCGCTTCCTGCCGGATGTCAACACCTGTCGACCAGCCGCTCGTCTCCACCGACCAGGGCATCTATCAGCTAGGCGCAGACGGCGGTGACGTAACGATCACGGTCTATTCCACCGTCGACTGGAAAGCCGTCGTATACCCCGGTTCCTCGCGCGACAATGTCGACGACGTGAGCGTCTTCCCGACTGCCGGCGGCGCAGGTAAGACCACCCTGACGGTCCACATGGGCAAGAATGAAGACTACAACCGCAGCGCCCTCATTTCCCTGACCGGCGATTTCGTCGGCTCGGCCGCCCGAGTGGAGCAGGAAGGCGCCCTGGGCGAGCTCATCCAGGAAATCACCGTCGCCGAATTCCTGAAAAAGAAAGACGACGACTCCATCTTCTATATCCTCACCGGCAAGATCACCAAGGTCACGCAATCCGACAGGTATTCCAACTTCTACCTTAACGACGGAACCGGCGAAATCTACATCTACGGCCTGTACGACGGCAAAAACGGCCCTCAGTTCACCGACGGCTGGCTCGACAGGAATGGCGTCAACGTCGGATGGCATTTCAAGATCGGGACCACCCGCGGATCCTACAAAGGCACTCCCGAAGGTATGAAGACCTATCCGATAGAGTGGACCGAGCCGACCGACCCGATGCTGACCTGCGCGGACCCGAAGGTGACGGCCGCGGCTGCCGACCTTTCCGCCAAGTTCGCCCTCAAGGTTGCCAACCTCGAACAGAAATGGACGGTCGCGCTCAAGGAAGAATGCAGTTGGGTCACCGACTACACGAAGGAAGGCACCGAAAGCGGCGACATCACCGTCACCCTTGCGGCCAACACCACCATGAAGCAGCGCACGGCCACATTCGTCGTAAGTTCCGAAGGTGCTGAAGACCTCGAACTGACGCTTGTCCAGACCGGCCGGACCGACGTCGACGCCCTCACCATCGC
Source organism: uncultured Bacteroidales bacterium (assembly GCA_900318355.1). Taxonomy (GTDB): domain Bacteria; phylum Bacteroidota; class Bacteroidia; order Bacteroidales; family UBA932; genus Cryptobacteroides. The sequence goes on along the minus strand of ONKE01000023.1, from coordinate 19,568 downwards.
CGAATTCATGGCCAAACCGGTCGACACCGAAATGTTCTACGCCCTTACCGGCACGGTGTTCCAGATCGTGGACGGCGAGCAATACAGCAACTTCTACATCAAAGATGAAACAGGCTCCATCTACGTCGCAGGCCTCTACGACGGGGTTGGCGGCAAGGAATACACCGACGGCCAGCTCAACTCCAAGGGCATCAAGGTCGGCGACCAGGTTACCATCTGGTCCAGCCGCGGCGACTGGGGCATCCCGATAGCGGCCACCTCGGTGCTTAAAGACCACAAAAAGGCTGTGAGCCAGGTTGTCGTAAATCCTGCGACCTTGACTCTCCCCGCCACCGGCACCGTCGCCTCGTTTGCAATAGAGTTTACCAACATGTCGGGCAGCTGGACGGTCGAGGCTGACGGCGACTACCCTTGGGTGACCGAATACTCCGCCGGCGGCACCGACAACGGCACCCTTACCGTGGTAGTCCTGCAGAACACTACCGGAGCCGAGCGCTCGGCGAGCTTTACCATAAGGGTCGCAGGAGTGGCAGACCCGTTGAAGGCCACACTGACCCAACAAGCACCTTAATGAAAATGGCGTTTCCGAGTGTCGGGACGCCATTTTAACGTTTTTTGAAACAACCTTTTTTTATCACTTATTTTTATATGAAAAAATCAATTCTGTTGGTTTTGCTTGCAATCACTACGATGTTTGCAGGTTCCGTCGCCTTCGCACAGGTGACAACGTCTTCCCTTGGAGGTCGCGTCTACGACTCGACCGGTGATGTAGCAGGTGCAGTGGTCCTCGCGGTCCACACGCCTTCCGGAACAACTTACCACACGGTTACCGACCGCAGCGGTAACTACCGTATCCACAACATGCGCGTCGGTGGTCCCTACCGCGTTGAGATCGAAATGCTTGGCTACGGCAAATCCGTGACCGACGGCATCATCCTCAAGCTCGGTGAAACCTACGTCCACGACGTCCGTCTGGTCGAGGAGTCCCTCTCCCTTGAAGGTGTGGTCGTAACGGCCGATGTGGGCAACCCCATCCTCAATTCCGAGAAAGCCGGTGCATCTTCCAACTTCACCAGCCGCGACCTGGCCAACCTGCCTACCGGCACCCGTTCCATCTCCGATGTTCTCAAGCTCACCCCTCAGTCCAATGGTCTGAGCTTCGGCGGCCGCGACAACCGTATGAACAACTTCATGGTTGACGGTTCGGGCTTCAACAATAACTTCGGCCTCAATGCCGACATGCCGGGCGGCGGCAACCCCGTCTCCTACGAAGCCATCGAGGAAATCCAGGTGAACCTTTCGCCCTACGACGTGCGTCAGTCCCGTTTCACCGGTGCGGCCATCAACGCCGTAACCAAGAGCGGTACCAATGATTGGGACGGAAGCGTCTACACCTACCAGATGTTCAAGGGCATGCACGGTGACAAGGTGGCCGACAAGACCGTCAACGGTGCCAAGGACCTTACGAGCCAGACCTACGGCTTCTCCGTCGGCGGCCCCATCGTCAAGGACAAGCTCTTCTTCTTCGTCAATGCCGAATATGCTCCGTCAAGTGCCCAGGGCCCTGCCTACCGTCCTTCGACCGACGGTGTAGCCAACAAGGCTGAAGGCATCGCCCGTACCACCGTTGAAGACCTCCAGAAGGTCAAGGACTACCTGCTCGACCCTTCGAAGGGCTGGACCTATGATCCCGGTACCTTCGGAGAGGGCGGATGGGCCAACTTCAACAACTACGGCTACAAGATCATGGCCCGCATCGACTGGAACATCAACAACGACCACCACTTGATGTTCCGCTTCAACGATGTCGTCAACTCCGTCTGGAACACCCCTAACCCCACTTCCGGCCCGTCGGGTCTCGCCAGGGCCACCGCCGGCCGTTCCAGCGACCAGTCCGTCCCGTTCAGCAACAACTTCTATACGATGAACAACAATGTGTTGTCCTTCGCCGCTGAACTCAGTTCCCGTTTCTCCGACGTCGTGTCCAACCAGTTCCTTGCAACTGTCAACCTTATCAGCGACCGCCGCGGCTCTCCCTCCGCCAAGTTCCCGCAGGTGGACATCTGGAAGGACGGCAATGCCTACATGTCCTTGGGTTACGAGCTCTTCACATGGGGCAACACCGTCGACAACAACACCGTCGACATTACCGACAATATCACCTTCAACCTCGGCAACCACACCCTGACCGCCGGCGCCTCCTTCGAGTACATGTTCGTCAACAACATCTACACCCGTGAAGGTACCTCCTACTACCGCTATGCTTCTGTCGACGACTTCCTCCAGGACAAGGCTCCTATCGGAATGGGTCTTACCTACGGCTACTACGGCGGCAATGTTCCCGGCCAGCAGATGCACTACAGCCAGGCCAGCGCCTACATCCAGGACGAGTGGGAGATCACCCGCAAGTTCCGTCTGACCTACGGCGTCCGCTTCGAGATGCCCTTCTACCTCGACAAGATGGAGACCAACAACAAGATCCTCCAGGTCGCCCAGGAAGGCAAATATCCCGGCGGGGCATGGGATACCGGCACATGGCCCAAGAGCCGCATCAGCATCAACCCGCGCGTCGGCTTCAACTGGGATGTCCTCGGCGACCGTTCCCTGCAGGTACGCGGCGGCACGGGTCTCTTCACCGGTGTCAACCCCTTCGTATGGTTCACCAACCAGGTGGGCGGCAGCGGCATGGTCCAGTCTCCTGAACTTTCCTTCGATGCAACGGCCGTCGCAGCCAACTTCCCTGATCTCAAGTTCACTCCCGACTATCTCGACCTGCTGAAGAAATATCCTACGGTATTCCCCGACGCGCCTAATGCCAACAGCCTGCCGACTCCTGCCAACCTGGCCATGGTCGACAAGAACTTCCACTTCCCGATGGTGTGGAGAAGCAACCTTGCCTTCGACGTGAAGCTCCCTTGGGACATGGTCTTTACGGGTGAAGCCCTCTACACGAAGGACATCTACTCCGTGTTCCAGGTCAACGCCAACCAGAAAGACCCCAGCACCACCCTCGCAGGCGCCGACAACCGTCCCCTTTGGGCCGCTGGCAACAAGATCAACAACGATGTTTCCTCGGCAATGCTCTTCACCAACACCCGCAAGGGCTACGCCGCACAGTTCACCGCACAGCTCACCAAGAACTTCTCCAACGGCCTGTCCGGTATGGTGGCCTACACCTATTCCGACGTCAAGGACGTGACCGCCAACCCCGGTTCCACCGCCTACTCCGTCTGGACCGCCAACACGGCTGTCGGTTCCCTCAACGACGAGGTGCTGAGCTACTCCAATTTCTCGATCCCTCACCGCGTTGTCGCCAGCCTGAGCTATAAGATCAGCTACGCCCGCAACTTCGCCTCCACGTTCTCGATCTTCTACCAGGGCGCCCACAACGGCCGCATCTCCTACACCTACGCTGACGACCTGAACGGCGACGGTGCCAAGGCCGACCTCCTCTACGTCCCGAAGGATGCAAGCGAAATCAAGTTCGCCGACATCTACGTCTCGGGCGGTAAGGTCAAATATGGCGATTTCCCCGGCGGAGAGGGCGATGTTCTCCTTGCCAACGCAGCCGACCAGAGCACTGCTTTCTTCGAGTATGTCGACGGCAACAAGTACCTCAGCAGCCACAAGGGCCAGTATGTCGAGCGCTTCGGTGACCTGCAGAAGTGGGTCAACCGCATCGACTTCAAGTTCGCTCAGGATATCTACAGCAACTTCGGCACGAAGAACCGCTTCGGCCTCCAGCTGACCCTGGATATCCTCAACGTCGCCAACCTCATCAACCCGGCATGGGGCAACTACTACACCGCCAGCGCACTGAGCTACCAGAACCTCAACCTGCTCAAGGTTGTCAACAATGGTGGCGGCACTACTGCTCCTACTTTCGCCCTGAATACCAACGCCACGGCCAAAACCGCCGCAAACGGTGGCGTCGATGCCTTCAAGTCCTACACCAAGTGGGACCGCGCATTGGCTGCCGGCAACTGCTGGAGCATGATTTTCGGCGTTCGCCTGACCTTCTAGCAGCAATATAATACTGCCGATTGTCCGGTTCCTTCTGGGGCCGGACTTTTTTTGGCTTTTTATCGCGGGCGCGCGCGGAAATGCGCGGAATAATGTGTATATTTGCAAACTAGGCAAATTAAACAAATAACCATACAATGAAAGTCAAAAACCTTCTCTTACCCCTCCTCGCCATGGCCGCAGCGCTGTTTGTAGGCTGCCAGGAGGAGAAAGATGCCAATCTGGGCGCTCCCAGCGCGATGTTCTCAAGCCAGGACCTGAACTTCGATCAGGCTGGCGGCCGTCACAACCTGTCCATCTATTCGACGCGCGACTGGCGCGCCACTTCCAGCGATTCATGGATCGGTATCAGCCGCACCCGCGGCCAGGCCTCTGCCGGCGCCAGCACAGTCGTCATCACCGTCGACCCTAACGACAGCTACGACCGCTCCGGCCAGGTGGACTTCGTTCTCGGCAACAACCTCATGACCCGTTCGGTCAAGATTTCCCAGAAGGGTACAGGCCCGGCTCCCGTCGAAGGCGTGATCGTTTCCTTCAACCTCCTGACCGGCCAGGGCGACTGGACCATCGAGGACAAGAGCAAGGACGCCGCGGTCTCCAACGTCTGGACCTATGGCGGCACCTCCCAGGGCATGAAGGCGACTTCATATGTCAATTCGACCAACTACAACGCCGAAAGCTGGCTCATCTCCCCGGAGATCGACCTGACCAACGCCCCGAGCGCCCTGCTCTCCATCGAGCACGCCGGACGCTACGCCGGCACGATGAGCAAGGAGTGGCTCGTGTATGTACGTCCTGTCGGCGGCGAATGGAAGCAGTTCACCATCCCCACTTATCCTTCCGGCAGCGACTGGACCTTCGTCTCCTCCGGAGCTATGGACATCAAGGAATTCATCGGCAAGAAGATTCAGGTAGGCCTTTGCTACAAAGGCTCCACTACCAAGGCCGGCACATGGGAAGTCCGTCTGGTGAAGATCGAAACCGGCACCTCCGGCGGCGGTGAAACTCCGGATCCGGGCCCCACCCCGACCCCGGGCGGCGTGGTGTACACGAACAATTTCGACAAGACGGCCGCCACGCAGGACGGCACGGCCTGGCCTGCGATCGGTTCTTCCGATGTCTATAAGAACCAGTCCGGCTCCGGCGCCACCACGGTCACCTATTCCGGCGGTGCGAAGATCACGGTCCGCAGCAACACCCCGTCGAAGGACTACACCGGCGCTTCCGGCACCAACAACATCTTCTTCGGCGAGACGGGCAACTTCGTCATCGAGAAGATCACCCTGGCCACCGGCCGCAACTATACGCTTTCCTTCGGCGGTTATCACAGCCTCTATGGCGCCACCGGTGATGCCAACAACTTCGATTACAGCAAGTTCATCGTTTCCCTCAGCGGCGACGGCTCCACCTGGGCCGACCTTACCTACGCTTTTGACGGCGGCGTGAAAGCGGCCACCTGGGCCCTCGCTACCTCGACCTTCACCCTGCCTGAAGGCGTAAATTCCCTCTATATCCGCTTTGCGACCAAGGAAGCCAGCAGCTACCGCCTCGACGACGTGACCCTCGCCGAGTCCTCGACTGCCGGCACCGTCATCGACATCACCCCGGGCGGCGACACTCCCGGCCCCGGCCCCGACACCCCGACGGGCAACGTCTATGAAAAAGTCTCCTCCGTGGTGGCCGGCACGGGCTACGTGATTGTCTTCGGCGACCAGAAAGTCAGCGGCGTCGCTGCCGACAAGACCTACGGCTGGCTCTACAGCACGGCCGTGACGGTCTCCGCCACGGGCACCATCGAGGCCGAAACCTCCGATGAGTTCGTCTTCGAGGCGGCGGACAACGGCTTCTACATCAAGCAGCCCGACGGCCGCTACCTCTACATGGACGCCACCCACAACAACTTCAACGTCTCCGAAGGCATCCCGGCCGAGGCCGGCGTCTGGACGGTCGAGCCGCAGAACGACGGCACGTTCAAGATCACGAACGCCGCCCGGAACAAGTTCATCCAGTACGATTCCTCGTACAACTCCGCCGGCGCTTACGATGCGACCTCTGAGACCCGCTCCCTCCCGACGCTCTATGCCAAGGGCTCCGCTCCGGCTCCTTCCCAGCCGGTGACAGCCACGGTGACGTTCCCGCAGGCCAGCCTCAGCATGACAGTGGGCGAGTCCGTGACCAATGCCGCCACGACCAACTCCACCGCCACCATAACCTACGGCACATCCAATCCCCAGGTCGCTTCGGTCATCGGCGGCGTTATCACCGCCAAGGCCGCCGGCACCGCCACGATCACTGCCTCCGTCGCCGCTGTCGAGGGCAAATTCACGGCCGCCAGCGCCACCTGCACGGTGACCGTAACCGCAGGCCAGTCCGAGCCCGTCGTCGGTGACGTGACCTTCCTCGAGGAGACGTTCGAGGCCAGCCAGGGCAACTTCACCATCGACAACAAGAACATGGAAGAAGGCCTGAGCTATGTCTGGAAGCACGACGCCGAGCGTCACTACATGAAGGCCTCCGCCTACGCCGGCAGCAACAAGGCCGCCGAAAGCTGGCTCGTTTCGCCTGAAATCGACCTCTCCAAGGCCACCGAGGCGAAGCTGACTTTCCTGCAGATCATCAACAAATACTTCGGCACGGTCGCCGACGAGGCCATGGTCTACATCATAGGCGCCGACGGCAACCCGGTCAAGCAGACCATCACATATCCGGAGATCGCTTCCGGCAACTGGTCCGCCTCCGCGGGCGACGCCCAGACCATCGACCTGGCCTCCTTCCTTGGCCAGAAGATCAAGGTCGCGTTCGTCTACAAGAGCACATCCTCCGCTGCCGGTACATGGGAGATCTGGAATGTTAAGGTAGCCGGCAAGGGCACCGTCGAAGGCGGCGGTGGCCAGCAGGGTGGCGGCGAGCAGGGCGGCGAACAAGGCGGCGAGCAGGGCGGCGAACAAGGCGGCGAGCAGGGTGGTCAGCAGGGCGGCAACACCGATCCCTCCGGCTCCGGCACCGTCCTTTGGGCCGAAACCTGGACCGGCGCTGCGGCCGAGACGGCCCTCTCCGCCTACACCTACTCCGGCACCACGGTCTATGGCGGCGGAAAAGTCTCCTATACGGTTACGATGGCCAATTCCACCATCAAAGTGGACAGCGAAATGGATGGCGGCACCGCCCAGCCCAATCTTATCTTCCGCGGCAAGGCCGAGGCGGCTGATCCGGATGATGAATGGACGATCACCGGCATTCCTACTGCAGGCGCAACGCAGGCGACCCTGACCTTCAAGGTCAACAACATTAAGAGCGCCAGCAAATACGCCGTTTCTTCGACTACTTCCGGCGTCACTGTCGGCAATGTAGTTACCGGCACCGAGGCTGCCAAGCCCTTCACCATCTCCTACCCGATAACCATTTCCGCGGGTGTAAGCACCATGACCCTGGTCTTTACCAACTCCCTTGCCCAGAACGTCCGTATCGACGATATCCAACTCGTAACAAAATAAGCCGTGAAAGCAACCAGACACTTTATGCCGATCGTGGCGGCGGTCCTTGCCGCCATGGCGATGCTCCCGGTCTCATGCCGCAAGCAGGGGCCGGAAGAGGTGCCTGTCATCCTGCAGCTCCGTACTCCCGCGGCCCAGGACAGCAAGCAGCAACACATCAATGTTGAGGCGGAAAGCTCGTGGACCCTCTCGGTCTCGTATCCCGAGGGCAACGGTTCCGGCTGGGCCAAAGTTGAGCCCAACCGCGGCACCGGCCAGGCTGACGTCACCCTCAGCTACGGCATCAACGATGCCAACGACGCGCGCACCTGCATCATTACGCTCCACTGCGCCGGCTACGCCTCCGAATATCGTTTCACCCAGTCCGGCAAGATAAGCGACGGCGGCACTGCTTCGGGTTCTGCCCTGGACATCACTCCGGTTGCGGTCGCCCCCGTTTCATGGCTTGAGTTGCCCGAGACCAAGGCCGGCGACGGCATGGACTTCGTCGCCCACGCCATGACCACCCAGGCGGGCGTCAAGACGCGCAACTTCTCCTACTACTTCAACTACGACGACCGCGTAGCTTTCTGGGTTGCATATCCGACCAACGCCGCCATCCGCGGTTCCAACCTCCAGAGCGGCACCCGCACCGAGGCCTGGGGCTACGATCCTTTTATGGAAAGTGCCTTGCAGCAGGATGTCTCCGGCGGCTACCGCGAAGGCAACAACGGTTGGTACGCACGCGGCCACCAGATTCCTTCCTACCACCGTCAGGGAGTGTATGAAAACAATGCCATGACCTTCTACGGCACCAACATGACTCCGCAGAACAACAATTTCAACGGCGGCACCTGGGCCAATCTTGAAAACAAGATTTCCAACGCCTGGACCCCGTCGCTGGACCGTGACACCCTCTTCTGCGTTACCGGTTGCGTGACCAAGAACGCGAAATACTACGTCTACGACCGCTCCGGCCATCAGATCACCGTCCCCACCGCCTACTTCAAGGCCTGCCTCCGCTACTCCTCCATCAAGGGCGTTGGCATCGACGGTTTCATGGCCGCCGGCTTCTGGTTCGACCACGAGGAATGGAGCGCCGAAAGCAAGAGCAACGTCAAATACACCCGCGACTGGGCCATTTCCATCGACGAACTGGAAAAGAAGCTGGGCTACAAGCTGTTCGCCGCCCTTGAGAGCCGCGTAGGCGCCGACAAGGCCGCCCAGATCAAGACACAGGATCCCAAGACCGTTGAATGGTGGAGATAATTTACCGGGCTATGAAAAAGACACTGACCATACTCCTTAGCCTCCTGGTGGTGCTCACCGCATCCGCCGCAGGCCCGAAGCGCAGCTACGTCATAGGTTTCTACAACCTCGAAAACCTCTTCGACACCTATCACGACGACGGCAAGAACGACTACGAATATCTTCCCGACGGCGCGAACCAGTGGACCGAGGTGAAATACGAGAAGAAACTCCACAACATGGCCTCCGTCATCCGTGCGATGAAGGACGAAAACAAGGTCTGGCACACCATCCTCGGCGTGAGCGAAATCGAAAACCGCCACGTCCTTGAAGACCTCGTGAGCCAGCCGGAGATCGCCGAGGCCAACTACCAGATCGTCCACTACGACGGCCCCGACCGCCGTGGCGTTGACGTCGCCCTGCTCTATAAGCCCGAGCAGTTCACCGTGCTGGAAAGCCGCAGCATCCCCTTCAATTTCGACTCCGACGAAATCGAGTTCTCCATGGACGAGGAGCAGCAAAACTGGTTCCGCACCCGTGACATCCTCATGGTCAGGGGCATGCTGAACGGCGAAATGTTCGCCTTCTTCGTAGCCCACCTCCCTTCCCGTATCGGCGGCAAGGGCGGCGACCTGCGCAGCCGCGGCGGCGAAATCATGTATGATGAATCCATGAAGCTCATGGAGAAATATCCCGGCATCAAGATAGTCGCCATGGGCGATATGAACGACAACCCCACCGACGACAGCATGGCGGTCTACATGCACGGCCGCGAAAAGATTGAAGACGTTAAGGAGGAAGACTTCTTCTCGCCCTTTGTTTCTATGCTCAAGGCCGGTTACGGCTCCCTGGCCTACCGCGGAGAGTGGAACATCTACGACATCCTGGTAGTCAACTCCAACCTCGTGAAAGCCCCCGCCGGAAGCCTTACCATCAGGCCCATCGTCAAGAAGAAATTCTACGGCCGCATTTTCTCGACGCCGTGGATGCGCCAGGACGAAGGTCAGTACAAAGACCAGCCCAAGCGCACCTTCTCCAACGGAGTTTTCACCAACGGGTACAGCGACCACTTCCCGACCTATATTGTAGTAAGTAATAAGTAACAGCATATGTCAAAGAAATTTATCCTGGTGCTTGCCGCCGCTCTCTGCTGCCTGGGTCTTTCCGCCCAGGAATACACGGGCGGCGTGAAAGGAACGGTCGTCAGCCGTGCTGACAGGTCGGCCATCCAGCAGGCCTCGCTCAAACTCTACAAGGGCGACGTCCTGGTGACCGAGATCCTGTCGTCACAGGATGGCACCTTCCTCATAGAAAACCTGGACAACGGCATGTATGACCTCGTCATCTCGGCCCCGGCCTTCCTGGAAAACCGCGTGTCGGTGACGGTCAACGACGGTTTCGTCAAAAATATGTTCAACCTCTCGATGACGCCGACGCAGGTCGTGGACGACACCATGGAAGACAACCTCCTGGAGTTCGACATGGACGACAGCGGCTACAACGACAATCCTACGGTCCTCTTCGGGCAGAACGACGTCTTCGAGCAGGTTGCGGCGTTCAACTTCAGCAACGTCCGCTTCAAGGCCCGCGGCTACAGCAGCGAGACCCAGGATGTCTACGTGGCCGGCGTCCGCCTCAACGACGCCGTCACCGGCTATTCTCCGTTCAGCCTGTGGAGCGGCCTCAACGAGGCTTCCCGTGCGAAGATGTCCTCTTCCGGACTGGAGGTTTCCGACTACGGTCTCGGCGGCTACAACGGCCTCGTCAATATGCCAATGACGGCTTCCTACGTCCGTAAGGGATGGCGGGGGAGCGTGCTGACCAACAGCGCCTTCTACCGTCTGCGTCTGATGATGACATATGCATCCGGCCCCCTGGACAACGGCTGGTCCTACGCATTCAGCGTCTCGGGCCGTTTCGGCGGCAACGACTGGGTTCCCGGCGTATTCTACCGCAGTTTCGCCTACTATGCCTCGGCCGAAAAGAAATTCGGCGACGCCCATAAGCTGAGCGCGGCGTTCCTGGCCTCTCCCGGCTCCCGCGGCATGCAGAATTCCTCCACCCAGGAGGTCTACGATCTGGTGCGCAGCAACTTCTACAACTCCAACTGGGGTATGCAGGACGGCAAGGTGCGCAACTCCCGCGTCCGTACCACCCACGAGCCTATCGCCATCCTCAAATACGATTTCACGCCCAACTACAAGTTCAGCGCCTCGGCCACGTTCCTCTGCCGTTTCGGTTCCAACGTGACTTCGGCCATGGACTGGTACGACGCCCCCAACCCGTCGCCTGACTACTACCGCAACCTCCCGAGCTACTATTATCTCGAAGAGAACAACCCCTACTACGGCGGCTATGGCATCGACGTCGCCGACTTCAAGCGCAACAGCCCCGTCAAGGCCGAATGGGCCCGCGACGCATGGACCCACGGCGACCTTTCGGTCACCCAGCTCAACTGGCAGCGTATCTACGACGTGAACCGTGCCAGCGTCAACGAGTGGGGCAAGAAACGTTCGAAATACATCCTCGAACACCGCCACGTCGACCAGAACGACTTCAACTTCGCGGCCAACGCCAAGTGGCGTGCAGCCGACTGGTTCACCCTCACCGGCGGCCTTTCCGCCCGCATCAACCGCACTGAATACTACAAGACGGTGGGCGACCTCCTCGGCGGCGACTACTACCTCAACCTCGACAACTTCGCCGACCGCGACTTCGCCGCAATTCCCGCCAAGGTGGCCAACAACCTCGACTACTTCATGTCGGCGGGCCAGGTCGAAACCCTCGGCGTAGGCGACAAATACGGCTACGACTACTATGCGCAGGTGCGCAACCTCGAAGGCTGGGTCAACGGCCATTTCGCCGTGGGCGGCTTCAGCGCCAACCTCGCCGGCCGTCTGGGCTACAACGCTTTCTGGCGCGAAGGTCTGGTGCGCAAGGGCCTCTTCGCCGGCCTCACTCCCGAGGGCGACGAAATCCTCGACCCTTCCGGCAACGTCCTCACCTCCTACGACCCCATCACCAACGAGGCCGTCACGTCCTTCGGACAGTCGAAAGTGTCCCGTTTCCTGACCGGTGCAGCAAAGGTCAACCTGGCCTACGTCATCGGCGGCAACATGCGTTTCTACGCCAACGCCGGCTACTTCAGCGATGCTCCGACCTTCAACCAGGCATTCATCTCCCCGCGTACGCGCAACTCCCTGATGAACGGCCTCACGACGGTCAAGACCTTCTCCTCCGACATCAACTGGCAGTTCTCCTCGGCGGGCTACAACTTCCGCCTGACCGGCTACTACACCCGCATCAACGACAAGTCCAAGGTGATGAGCTTCTACAACGACCTGCAGAATGCATTCACCAACTTCGCCATGAGCGGCATCGACGAGCGCCACATCGGCCTTGAGTTCGGATTCAGGGTTCCCACCCCGATCCCCAGCCTGTCCCTGCGCGGCGTCCTCGCCCTCGGCAACTTCGTCTACGCTTCCAACCCCCGCATGACCATGACGGTCGACAACAGCACGGAAGTGGTTATGGAAGACGAACTTATCCCTTACTGGCAGAGCCATCCGGTCTACCGCAAATACCCCGACGGCGACTATGTCACCGACTTCGACGGCAACTTCGTCCAGACCGGCTTCCAGCAGCACCATGTCCCCGGCACTCCCGAACTGGCTGCCAGCCTCGGCCTGAACTGGAACTACAACTATTGGTTCGTCGAACTGAGCGGTGACTACTTCGCCAACTCCTACCTGGACATGAACCCGTTCTACCGCACTGACGCCGCCACCGTCGGTACCGACAACAAGTTCACTCCCCGCGAGATCGAATACATGGCCTCCCAGGAGAAGTTCGACCCTTGCTTCTTGCTCAACGTGAGCGTCGGCAAGTCGTGGTACATCCAGCGCAAATACAACATCGGTTTCTCGCTCAACGCCAAGAACCTGCTCAATAACACCTCCGTCAAGACCGGCGGCTACGAGCAGACCCGCGTCGTCGACAACACCGAAAGCGACACGCGCTACTACCGTTTCCCGGCCAAATACTTCTATATGACCGGTTTCAATTACATGTTGAACATCTACTTCAGATTCTAAGGCAATATGAGAAAGCAGTTAATTCTTCTGTCCGCGTGCCTGACGGCCCTCATGGTTTCCTGCAGGGAATGGCAGCCTGTCTTCACGCCCGACTACGGCGAGGCTTCCGCTTCCGAACCTTATGCCCTGGACGCCAATACGGTGTCCATCGCGGAACTGAAGGCGATGTACAAAGGCACTCCCGTAACCATCACCGACGATATCGTGATCCGCGGCCAGATCGTCTCCTCCGACCAGTACGGCCAGAACTACCGCATGTTCTATATCGAGGACATCTCGGGCGGGCTCGAGGTCAAGATCGGCAAGTCCCAGAACTACAACGACTACCGCCTCGGACAATGGGTCTACATCAAGTGCCAGGACCTTACCCTGGGCGCCAGCTACGGCATGATCAGCCTCGGCTACAAGTCGGACGATCCCAGCTACGAGACCGCCTACATCGACGTCCAGTCCCTGATCGACACCCATATTTTCAAGGGACGCATCGACCCTCTTCCCGAGCCCGTCGAAATTACGGCCGAGAACATGGCCGACGGTAAGAATTTCGGCCGCAGGGTACGTTTCAGAAACCTCACCTACGGCAATCAGGTCTTCACCATCGTCTATGACAACGGCGGCGGTTCCACCTATCTTCGCAACGGCGGCAACTTCGGCATAACAACATGGTCCATGTCGGCCGAAAACGTGCGCAGGCATATCCTTGCCGACCGTTTCCAGGGCAAGATTCCCGAGGCCGAGGTCGATGCCTACCTTGCAGGCGCCTCCGCGGTCAACACCAGCCAGTATTTCACCGTTCCGGGAGCTTCCGAGCCCCTCCAGGTGCGCACGAGCGGCTACGCCAAGTTCGCCGATTCGGAGATTCCCGAAGGCGTGCTCAAGGGTGCCAAGGTCGACATTACCGGCATCCTGACCACCTACAGCGGCCAATATCAGCTCACTCTCAACGACGATTCCGCTGAATCGGTGAGGATAGCCTACTAAAGGTCAGTACATGAAAATAGGACTGTTTATCGACACCTGGTATCCCATGGTGGACGGTGTAATCAAGGTGGTGGACAATTATGCCCGCCGCCTTGTGCGTTATGGTGAGGTGGTGGTCTTCTGCCCGGAGACCCGCGACTACGACAAGAAGCAGGATGCCGCCATGCCCTACGAGGTGGTCCGCTGCTCTTCGCTGCCGCTGCTCAAGTCTGATTACGATCTTCCGGCAGCGTCGCTCGACCCCGTTTTCGAGGCGCGGCTGATTCGGAGCGGGATAGACATCGTGCATATCCATTCCCCGTTCGCGGTCGGTATTTCCGGCATGCTGTACGCCAAGCTGCACAAGCTTCCTCTCGTGGCGACGCTCCACTCCCAGTACCGTCAGGACTTCGAGAAGCCGATAAAATTCCGTCCGGCGGTCGACATGGCAATGAGCGCCGTAATGCGCGTGTTCAACGCCTGCGACGAGTGTTGGGCCGTCAACAGCGGCATAAAGGACCTCTACGTCAACGAATACGGCCTCACAGCCCCTTGCAAGGTGCGTCTCAACGCCACCGACCATCTTCCGGTCAAGGATAAGGCAGCGGCCGCCGAGGCGGTCAACAAGGCCTACGGCATTCCCTCCGATGCGACGGTCTTCCTCTTCGTGGGAAGGATCAATTTCATCAAGAACATCGACTTTACCGTCCGCGCGCTGGCACGGGCCAAGCAGATGGGACTGAGCAATTTCCGCATGCTGTTTGTCGGCCGCGGGCAGGACGAGGAGAAACTCGCCGCCCTGATCCGGGAGCAAGGTCTTGAAAATGAGGCGATAATGTGCGGACTTGTATCCGAGCGCGAAATGCTGGAAAACCTCTATTCCCGCGCAAAACTCTTCCTTTTCCCTTCGCTCTACGACGCCAATTCGCTGGTCCAGATCGAGGCCGCCTGCCAGGGCACTCCAACGCTCTTCCTGGAGGGCGCCAAGACCGCCGCGACGGTGACTCCGGGCGTCAACGGCTATGTCTCCCCCGCAGGGGAAGACAATTATGCGCGTATGCTGATGGACATAATGTCCGATCCCGAAGGCTACAAGCGCGTTTCCGAGGCCGCATTCCGTGACCTTTACCTGAGCTGGGACAAGGTAGTCGAAGATGTCTACAAAGACTACCAGGCCAAACTGCTACACAAAGTATAGCAGGACAACCAGCTGGGCTATAAGCACCTGCAGGAACAGCGACAGGGGATAGACGGTAGCGAAGCTGTCGGCGGCCCTGTCGGAGCCGAATGCCTTCTCGGAGAAGCTGAGGACGGTCGAATTGGTGTTGGCGCCAATGATGAGGCCGCAGATCTGGAAGAAATTGAGCTTCAATATATAGCGGGCCACCAGACCGATGATTATCGCCGGCACTCCGGCGAGGAATGCCGCGTACCATATCCAGGCGGGGTCGAAGTCATGCAGGAACGAAGCTCCGGCGCTGAGGCCGATGGAGCCCATGAGCAGGGCCAGACCTATTTCGCGGAGCATCCGCTTGGCGCTTGACGTCGCGTAGGTCGCAATCTTCATCTTCGGGCCGAAATGCCCCAGGAGGATGGACACGATGAGGGGACCGCCGGCAAGACCCAGCCGCATTGCGTGGGACATGCCCGGAACCTTGAAGGGAATGGTGCCAAGGACGATACCGAGGCCCAGACCGATGAAGATCGGCACCAGGTTGGGCTTTTCGAGGCTGACGCTGCTGTTGCCCACCAGTTTGGCCACTTCGTCCATGGTCTTTTCTTCGCCGACGGCCTTTAGAACATCGCCCATCTGCAGGGCCAGGTCGGGCCTTGCGACAAGGCTCACGCCCGAACGGATTACCCTCGTAATGGTGACGCTGTATTTCCCGAGAATGTCGAGATCGCCAAGCTTTTTCCCGGTCAGACCCGGCTTGGTGACGGTCAGGCGGCGGCTTACCATGTTGCCGCTGACCTGCACCTCTTTCTGCGACGCTTTTTGCGCTTCGCGTCCGAACAGCATGATGATGGAGGCATGGTCGGCTTTCTTGGCTTCCAGCGTCACGATGTCGCCTTCCTTGATGGCGGGGTCGTCCGCGGCGGGGATGATCTTGCCTGCGCGGTTGACCGTCATCGGCACGAAATCAACCTCAAAACGCTTTCCGGCTTCGCTCAGGGCAAGGCCTTCCACGGCGGGATTGGCCACCTGCGCGAGCATCTCCACCACGGCGTTAGGGTCTTCCGTCACTTTGCATTCGTTGCCGAGGTTGACGCGGAAGAGGTAGCGGAAGCCGTAGAGGACAAGCATCAGCACGACAATGCCTATGGGGTAGGCTACCGCGAATGCGTTGGCGATGCCGGCGCCCTTTTCCGGATGGTCGATTTCGGCCCTGAAGGTGCCTTCAGTGACTTCATACAGAGCTTGTTGCGCCGTGCCAAGGCCGGGGGTGCTGGACGATGCGCCCGTCATTACGCCGGCAAGGTTGGGGAGGTCTTCGCCCGTGATCGAATACAGCAGCAGCGCACCGCCGAGCGTAAGGCCGATCAGCAGCGCGGCCATCAGGTTGAGTTTGAGGCCTTCCCCCTTGAAGGAATGGAAGAAGCTGGGGCCCACCTGCAGGCCGAATGCGAATACAAACAGCACGAGGCCCATTTCCTTGGCAAAATGCAGGAAGAGCGGCGAGGCCTTGACGCCCAGCGCTCCGGCGGCGATGCCGACCAGCAGGATCCATACGGCGCCCAGTGGAATGCCTTTTATGTCGATTTTGCCCAGCATGAGGCCTATACCTATCACAAATGCCAGAACCATAAGGGAATGGCCGGTTCCGTCAGCGAAAAACAAGTCGTGAAATGCGTCTTTAAACATACCATGTGCTTTTTTGCGCTGCAAAAGTACTGTTTTTTTCGGATTTTTTCTTATCTTGCGCTATAAGAACTGTACGCCATGAAAAAGAAATTCTTTAGCAGACTTACCGATCTGACCAAAGTCAAGGACCGCGCAGCCTTCGCCGACGTGGAGCAACACATCAAAAAGCACAAATACGGCTCCGACGCCTTCATGAACATTCTGCAGAGCCGTTACTCCTGCCATTCCTTCAACCATCATCCCGTTTCGGCCTCCAAGCTGGAGATGATTCTCGAAGCCGGCCGTCTGGCTCCCTCGGCGGGCAACTGCCAGCCTGTCCGCATCTGGGTGGTCAAGAGCGAAGAGGCCCTCGCGCGTCTTCGTCAGGTCCATCCGTGCTACGGAGCGCCTGTCGTCCTGGTTGTCGGCTGCCGCAACGAAGAAGCATGGGTCCGTCCGAGCGACGGCATCAACGCCGCCAAGACCGACGCAGCAGTCGTCCTTTCCCACCTGATGCTGACCGCCACCGACGCCGGCCTTGCCAACATGTGGATATGGGATTTCGACCCGTCCAAGGTCCGCGAGCTCCTTCCCGAAACCCGCAACCATGGCATCTACGGCCTTCTCGCCATCGGCCACCCTTCCGCCACCGACGGCCGTCCCACCGAGCTTCACGATCAGCGCAAGAAGCTGGAAGACATCGTTACGGAACTGTAATCTGCCTTTCTCCGACCATCATCCGGAGCGGCAATGCCGGTCTATCTAAAAGGTCATGCCGAAGGAGAGGCCGGCGGTACGTGAGAACGGGTCGCAGACAGGAACGAGGGCGAGGTCGGTGGAGCCGCCGGTGCGGATGCCAAGGAGGCGCTTGACGGGCTCAAGGAGCCATCCGCCGGCCTGAGCGGCCAGAATGCCCACTCCCGCGCCGGCCAGCACGTCGCTCAGCCAGTGCCAGTTGCGGTATATGCGCATGAATGCGACGGTGGAGCTGACGGCATATGCCCCTGCGCCCCACGCCCAGCCGTAGTCCATTCGCGTGAGCTCGGCGCCGGTGAAGGAGAATGCCGTGTGTCCGGAGGGGAAGGACATGTAGTTGGCCTCGTTCGGCCGCAAAGTGTGGAAAAGTGTCTTGGACGGCAGCATGATGACGCCGCAGACGGCATGGGCCAGCGCCGATTCGATCATTCGGTCCCATATCCCGTGACGGCTCTTGATGCCGGTCAGCCCCAGCCCGAGGTGAAGCGTCATGGGGACGTATTGGATGTAGTCGTCGAACGGCGCGATGTTGCATCCGGCGGTATTTTCAAGCACATAGTTGCGAATCGATGCGTCCCACGACTCGTGGGCGGCGAAATGGATCGCCAGTCCCGACCCGACAAGAACCGCCGGCGCTATTATCTGCGTCGCACGAAATCCGGTAAGGGATGATGCCGTCGTATCGCGTCTGAACTGCGCCATTGCCGGGCCGCCGACCATCGGCAGCAGCAGTCCGAAGACCACGAAGTATTTCAACCACCATTTCATCCCTGCAAAGGTAACATCTTTCAGCATATGTCACCGGATTTTGATGATTATTTGTTCATCATTTTTTCCGGCCACCTGCGTCCTTTCCAATTATTGCATGTTCGCTCATGAGGCTGACGGCCTTGGCTTTCACACTCATGAGTCCGATGTGAAAAAATGAAAAAAATATTTGCACATTCAGAATTTTGTTGTACCTTTGCAATCCCGCTTCACCAAAACGGGGATTATTAATGCGGAAATAGCTCAGTTGGTAGAGCACGACCTTGCCAAGGTCGGGGTCGCGAGTTCGAGTCTCGTTTTCCGCTCTAAGAGGCAGCCGAAAGGTTGCCTTTTTTGCGTTGTGAGCGGAAGCCACTAAGAATTAGATTCTTCGGCATGTGGACCTGCCTCAGAATGACATGAGTGCCTCAGAATGACATAAGGCTGTCATTCTGAACGAAGTGAAGAATCTATTTAGTCAGCCTTTTTTGTGTCCGCCTGGAGGACCGAGCGTGTATAGGGCTATTTCAAGACGCGGTCGGCCGGCTTGCAGGATTAACGGGAAATGATTATCTTTCGATGCTGAATATAAATTCATTGGCGTATGAAAAAACTGTTCTGTCTCTCAATGGCCGCCCTGATGGTGTTTGCGGCCGTATCGTGCAAAAAGGATAATCCGAAAGAACCGGATCTCCCCGGCAGGATCGTCCTTACTCCTGAATCCCCGATCATAATTGACTGGGATTACAAATTCTATGATAATATAAAAGACTTGTATGTCCCCAAGATTTTTGTAGACGGTGACCGCAACAGACTCATACCCTGCACCGTACAAGGCACATGGAATGCCAAGACCGGTTTTATTTATACCGAGGGAATGGGCGCAGTTTCCAAACATACAAATGATGACCAAGCTATCGATGTTAATCTTGTTTCCGGTGCCGAGTACGGTGTAAAGGACTCCACATACGTGTTCTATATCGGTAAGTGGAATGAAGAGGAAGGTATCACGTACTTCGGTGAATTAAACTATGTCGTCAAGGCCCGTCCGGCCGACGTGACAATCGAGCTGGATCCTGTCGAGATAGAACGCTCTTCTGAATTTGTCAATATCCCGGTTTCACCGATTGAGGCTGTTTATTCCGTCCATCAGCATTATTACGCGGGTTATACATTTGAAGAGGTCGCATCGGATTTCTCCCATAAAGTCAAAAAAGAACATATCAAGCTTACCGTCGATGGCAAGGCTGCCGCTGTCTCTGCCGGTTGCTCCTTCGCTTCTAACAGTAACAAGGACACCTCCTTCCTGTATGTGCGGCCTGATACGCCCGGTAAGTGGAAGATGTCCGTTTACACCCGCTTCGCCAATATCGGTTATAACTTCGTATTTACCCTCAACGTAAAGTAACCGTAAATGCTGACTGT
>ONKE01000011.1 GCA_900318355.1 uncultured Bacteroidales bacterium | reverse complement strand
CACTATATAATTCTTAGCTGACCCGACTGTCTCTCTAAAGAAATCAACGCTCTCGTTTCTATTGTTTCGGTACTTGCTTCTTGTACTAATCTTTCAATATTTTCAATGAACTTTGTTCCGTTTCTTTCAAAGCGGACTGCAAATATACGGACTTTTTCTGAACCTGCAAACTTTTTGCAATATTTTTCTCAATTTTTCTTCAATTCCGGTCATTATTGTTACCTTTGCCGACGAATAAAGCCGGAAAATGAGACAGGAACAGGTATCACTTTGGAAAATCTTCGGGGTCTTCGCCAAGATCGGCGCCTTCACCATCGGCGGAGGCTACGCGATGATTCCGCTGATTGAAGCGGAGATGAATCGCAGGGGCTGGCTCAGTTCCGAGGAACTTCCCGACATAATCGCCCTGGCCCAGAGCGCCCCGGGAGTGCTCGCCGTCAACGTGGCCATTTTCGCCGGCTACCGCCTCAGAGGGTTCAAAGGGACCCTCGCGGCCACTTTCGGAACCATCCTGCCATCTTTCCTTATCATTCTGGCCATCGCCATGTTCATGACGCACTTCCAGGACAATCCCGTCGTTGTGCGCATTTTCAAGGGTATCCGTCCAGTCGTCGTTTCCCTGATCGCGGTTCCCATGATCAACATGGCCAGACGGAACAACCGCTCGTGGTGGGCCTGGTGCATATCGGCCGCAACGCTGCTGCTGGTAGCGTTCCTGGATGTATCGCCTATCTACATCCTGCTCACCATCATAGTCCTGGCATTCAGCATAACCTGGTTAAGAGAAAGGAGGAAAAACTGATGGACACGGCGTATCTGTTCCTGCAACTGTTTGCAACTTTCTTTGTAATAGGCGTTTTCACCTTCGGCGGCGGCTATGCCATGCTGTCGCTCATCCAGACCCAGGTCGTCACCCTCCACCATTGGCTCACCGAACCGGCATTCACCAACATAGTCGCCATTTCCCAGATGACTCCCGGCCCGATAGGCATCAACTGCGCCACCTACGTCGGCTACGAAGTCCTGAAGGAGAGCGGAGCAGGATACATAATGAGCGTCCTGGGGTCGGCTACGGCCACTCTCGCCCTTATCCTCCCGTCTTTCATGATAGTGCTCCTCATGGTGAAATTCTACGAGAAATTCATGGGGCATCCCCTTTTCAACGGGGTCATGTCGGGGCTAAGGCCTGCCGTCGCCGGACTTATAGGCGCTGCCGCCGTCATATTGGTGTTTCACATCAGCTGGACGGGGCTGACACCCCATTTCGAAGTAATCCGGGACAACTTCCCCGACTGGAAAAGCTGGGTCCTGTTCGGAGCGGCCATGGTCGCGTCCCTCGCGTTCAAGGTGAGTCCGATTCTGATAATTGTGCTTGGAGGAGTGGCGGGACTGCTGCTGTACTAGTCGCCCCTTTCCATCTCGCGACGAAGGTCTTTGGTCTTGATAGTCTGACGCTTGTCGTATTCCTTCTTACCCTTGGCAAGGGCGATCAGCAATTTCGCGTAACCGTTGTCGGCGATATAGAGCTTGACGGCGACAATGGTGTTTCCCTTCAGCTTGGTCTCCTGACGAAGATGGCGGAGTTCGCGGCGGGTCAGCAGCAGTTTGCGGTCGCGGACGGGCTCGTGCTGACCCCAGGACCCCCAGAAATACTGGGCGACGTTCATTCCCTTGACATACAGCTGGCCCACGGAATCAAAATAGCAGAACGCATCCGCCAGCGAGGCCTTCCCGGCGCGGATGGACTTGATTTCCGTCCCGGAGAGGACAATACCGGCGGTGTAGGTCTCCAGGAAGGTGTAGTCGAAGGAGGCCCTGCGGTTGCTTATCTGTATTTTGCTCTTGGCTTTGGGCATAGCGGCTGCAAAGATAGCAAAAAAGTCTTATCTTTGCGCCATGTCTACCAAACGCAGTTTCATTCCGATCCCGCCGCCCGCCCCGCTGCCGGAGGCTGAAGAACTGGACGCACGCGCCGTCTTGGACGGATATCTACGTGGAGACTACGACATTGTCTGCATCCTAGGACCGACCGCGTCCGGAAAAACCAAACTCGCAGTCAGCCTCGCTCGGGCTTTCAACAGCCTTCTCGCCACTTCCGGCGGGGGAAAGGCGGAAATCATCTCGGCCGACTCGCGGCAAGTCTACCGCGGCATGGACATAGGCACGGGCAAGGACCTCGAAGAATACGGCGAAATTCCATGCCACCTCATCGACATAGTCCCCGCCGGCGCCCGCTACAACATTTTCGAGTACCAGCGCGACTTCGAAAACGCTTGGAAAGACATTCGCAGCCGCGGGTGCGTGCCAATCCTCTGCGGCGGCTCCGGCCTTTACATCGAGGCCGCGACCTGCGGATATGCATTCCCGGAAATACCTCCGGATGAGGAACTTAGGGAAAGGCTTTACGCCGAACCCATAGAAGAGTTGCGCGAAAAATATGCAGAGATCCGGCCGGTTTACGACCCTTCGGTCATGCTCTCCAAACGCCGGCTGGTCCGTGCCCTGGAAGTCGCGCTATACGAGCAGGACCACCCTGCGGTGCGCCGTGCCGAACTCCCCCGAAAGACTTATTTCATCGGCACTTTGGTGAGCCGCGAAGAGCGCAACGCCCGCATAGACCGACGCCTGGACGAGCGCCTCTCCGGAGGCATGATAGAAGAAATCCGCGGCCTCATCGACGGCGGAATCGCGGCGGAAGACCTTATCTATTACGGACTTGAATACAAATTCGTGACCCAATACATCCTTGGCCAGCTGTCTTTCCAGCAGATGCGGACGCTGCTTTCCAACGCAATCCATCAGTTTGCCAAGCGGCAGATGACATGGTTCAGGGGCATGGAAAAGGACGGGGTGGGCATCCACTGGGTCAAGCCCTAATCGGTCTGCCTGACGAAGTGGCGCGGGCCTTCGACCGAACGCCAGTAGTCGGCGTCGAAAGATGCCGGAGACACCAGAGGCCCGTCGTGGTCGAGCTGGAAGGCCAGATAGGTGATCTTGTAGCCCTGGTCGCGGAACATCCTCTCGTAATATGTCTGGACGGACACAAGCGCATCTACCGCGTCGGCGCCGCACACGGAAGCCAGGGCAGACTCACGCACCGAATCGACTTCGCCGTAAAGATCGGGAGTCACAGCCAGCAGCGGCAAGCCGTTTTCACGGACCACGGCAAGGGAATATTCATAGAGGAAACGACTGTCCGTCTTAAGATGTACGATGCCGCCGGGGCGAAGGAATTTCCTGTAACGCTCCAGGAATATGGGGGCGGTCAGACGCTTGTTTTCTCCGCGGAGCTGCGGGTCGGAAAAGGTGAGCCATATCTCCGAAATCTCCTCCGGAGCAAAGAAGGCCTCTATCAGCTCGATGCGCGTCCGGAGGAAGGCAACATTGCCCAGAGCATGTTCAGTGGCATATTTCGCACCTTTCCAAAGCCTCGCGCCCTTGATGTCGACGCCGATGTAATTGCAGGAAGGATTGCGCTCGGCAAGGTCGATGGTGTATTCGCCGCGGCCGCAGCCAAGCTCCAGCACAATGGGCCTAGGAGCGGAGAACATCCTTTCGTTCCACTTCCCCTTGACGGCATGGTCGTGAACGGCGAAACCGCCTCCGGTCTTGTCCAGCACCTCGGAAGCGACAGGCTGCAGAAGGCAGGGAAACCCGAGGTTTTCCGCGAATTTCTTCAGCTTACCGTGTCCCATCCCTGGCAATGCTTACGCCCAGCCCGGCAAGGCGGAAATCTTCCACGACGTCTTCGGGGACAGTGACATAGAGACGCCACTTACCGTATTTCTGAGGTTCAAGCTCGTTGCGGTAGACAGTCATCAGATGGCAGCTGAAGGAATTCCTGTCGGACTTGACATCGGGGCCCAGCCACACCTTCTCCTCGAAAAGCGGACCGTCGGGGGCCTCCCACATCATCCGGAGATAGGTGCCCTCGAAAGAAGCGAAGCGGCGCTTTCCGCAATCAAAAGAGGCATAGAGGGATACGTCGTATGTCACGAGCGAATCGCCCATATCGAGCACAAAGCCGTAACGGCCCGCCTCATCCCTGTCGGAAGTACGGACGAAGGTTTCGTCGGAGACGGGACGGGAACATGCTGCAAGGCATATCAGCCCCAGAAGGAGTAGTCTCAGGTCTTTCATCACTGCTGCGGATTATTCCGTCCTCCACTTTTCTTTTTCTTCTTCTTTTTCTTCCTGACCGAATCGAAACGCGTGATGCTGTCGTCGCCGACCGCCGTGACGAATTCGGGCATGGAGGGCTCCGGCTCGGTCTTGAGCGACTCGGGACGGATGCCGTTGCGATTCATCTTTATGATTTCCCTCACTTCGGAGGCATCGAGGGGGTAAATATTTGACAGCGAGCCTTTCTCGTAGGAGAAATACATGACTTCGCGAAGGATGTCGGTCTTGACGAGCCAGGCCTGGCCGTCTTCGAACTCGAGCGGCTCGACAACGCGAGGGAGCCTGGACTGGGCGTCCATATACGTCGCGACCTCGTAGTTGAGACAGCATTTGAGCTTGCCGCACTGGCCGGCCAGTTTCTGGGGATTGAGGCTCAGGTCCTGGCAACGGGCGGCCGCAGTGGTGATCGACTTGAAGTTGGTTATGTAGTTGGCGCAGCAAAGCTCACGCCCGCACACGCCAAGGCCGCCGATGAGACCGGCTTCCTGCCTGGCCCCTATCTGCTTCATTTCGATACGGATGCGGAATTCTTCGGCGAACACCTTGATCAGCTGGCGGAAGTCGACGCGGCCGTCGGCGATATAGTAGAAAATGGCCTTGGTGCCGTCTCCCTGGAATTCGACGTCGCCGATTTTCATGTCCAGGCCGAGTTCTGCGGCAATCTGGCGGGAACGGATCATGGTCTCCTGTTCGCGGGAGATGGCCTCCTGCCATTTTTCTATGTCGAAGGGCTTGGCCTTGCGGTAGATCTTCTTGAATTCCTCAGTGGCCGGGTCTATGCCCTTGCATTTGAGCTGACGGCCGATGACAGCGCCTTCCAGGGTAACGATGCCGAGATCGTGGCCGCTCTGGGCCTCGACTATGACCATGTCGCCCATCTTGACGCTCTGGCCGGAAGTGTTGCGGTAGATGCCCTTGCGGGTGTTTTTGAAGCGGACTTCGAAGAGGTCGGCAAATGCTTCCTGCCCCACTCCCTTGAGGTAGTTATAATCTTCCAACTTGCAGCAGCCGCGGCGGTAGGTCACGTTCAGGGCCCCGGATTCATCCCGGGACACGGCGCAGCCGCGCTGGCAGTCGAACTGTATGTTTTCGTTTTCGTACATAAGTCTATACACTTACAAACAGGCGATTGACCAAATTGGCCAAAAGCACTTTCTGGGCCACGTTCCTGTCCAAAAGAAGAGCGGCCCTGTCTATCGCGGCAATACCCCTACGGCAGAACGTCGGGCTGCAGCGGCGCGCCGCATCCCGGAGAATGTCGCCCTCGGAGGGCATCACGCCGGCAACGGATTCCATTCCCTGCTGAAGCATGAAAATCTTGCGCAGGCTTTCCCCGGCAAAGGTAAGGAAAACTTTCTGTTTTTCACGAGAATCGAGCGCCGAGACAGCCTCTCCGGCCTCCAGGGCTGCAAGATAGTCGCGCTCCACGATCGCTTCGAGAAGGTCGTGAAAGATGGATTGCACCTGTGTGGAGCCCGAGGACTCAGAGAGGTTGCGAAGGGCAACGCCGACGCTTCCTCCGGCGAACGAGGCGGCCAGGTCAGCCTGCTCGGCATCAATTCCCCGCGAACGGAGAACCAGCGAAACTTCCTCCCGCGACAGGGGCGGAACACGCATCATCTGGCAACGCGAGGCGATGGTCTGCAGGACTTCCTCCGGGGCGTGGGTTATGAGGATGAACAGCGTCTTGTCGGCAGGCTCCTCTATGGCCTTGAGCAACATATTGGCCGTCTGGGGGTTCATCCTCTCAGGAAGGTACATGACGATGGCCCTGTAGCCGTCGGAGATACCTGCAAGGGAAAGTTTCTGCAAAATCGCCTTTCCTTCCGCCACGGCGATAACGCCCTGCTTCTTCTCGAAGCCCATGGCCGCGGAAAGGTCGTTTTCAACGAAATACGGATTGTCCAGTACCAGCTCGCGCCAATAGGTCTGGAATGCGTCGCAGGTGAGGTCTTTCACGGCTCCGGACACCTTTGTGCCGGAGGTAACGGGGAAAGTGAACCTGATGTCGGGATAGATGAGCTTCGAGTGCTGACGGCAGGAAATGCATTGCCCGCAGGAATCGCCGTCGTGACGTTCCTTGCAATGGAGATATTCCAGAAATGCCAGCACAAGGGGAAGGGCGCCGCCTCCGTCATTTTCGTGAAGGAGCATGGCATGGGGGACACGGCCACTGTCGGCCATGCCCACGAGGGCTTTTTTCAAATCCCCCATCGCTATGATATCGGCAAACCTCATATCTTTCTTTCGGCGACGAAACGTGCCAGTCCTTCCATCCTTTCGCGGTCATCCCCGGCCGGGAAAATACCGAGGGCGTCGATGGCGCGCCCTACATAAAGCTCAAGCCGCTCTCTCGCATAATCGACGCCCCCGCGAGAACGGACAAGGGAAACGAGGGCGTCCCGTTCGGCCTTGTTGGCGTTTATATTAATCACCCTTTTGCGAAGGCCCGCTGCCTCGGCTTCGTCAAGCCCCTCCAGGGCACCGAGGAAGGGCAGGGTTATCTTCTGTTCAAGCAAGTCGTGTCCCACGGGCTTCCCGAGCGAATCGTCTCCGACATAGTCGAGAATATCGTCCTGGATCTGGAAGGCGATACCCAGGTTGTAGGCGTAGGCTTTCAGGGCCTCATACTGCGCCGGCGAAGCTTCCTGGCTCCGCGCTGACGAAAGCACGGCCGTCTCAAAGAGAGACGCCGTCTTGCTGTAGATTATCCGCAGGTAGTCTTCTTCGGTGGTATCGCCCGCAGAGGCCTTCTGGAGCTGGATCATCTCTCCTTCGGCAAGGTCGGAAAGCGTCTTGGAAAAGAGCCGCAGGCAGTCGTCCATATGGTTACGGACATCCAGCAGGAGGCCGACGGCACGGACAAGCCAGAAATCGCCCAGAAGCACCGCAGCCCGGCCCCCGAGAAGGGCCGACACAGTGGGACGGCCACGCCTTGAGGCGCTTCCGTCTACGACGTCGTCGTGGAGCAGAGTTGCGTTGTGGACGAGCTCGGAGGCGGTTGCAAGCCGGAATGCGTCTTCCGTGGGCTTACCGCCGGTGCAAAGCCTGGCGGCCATGATGGAGAGCATGGGCCTCAGCATCTTGCCGGGGTGGGAACGTATGGAGGCGTTGGTCCGTTCGAGCAGGTCGACATCGCTCCGGAGCACGTCGTCCATCATCCGGCCAACCCTCTCCAAATCCGGCCTCAAAGCCTCCACAAGTCCAGAGAAACCCGTCATAGCAGCGCCGCCAAAGCATCGGTTGAGTCGCAGAAAACCACCCTGTCGACGTCGGTGCGGGCAGTCATGCCCTCGCGGACGAAGTGTTCCAGCAGAGCGCGCAGCGGGTCGTAGAAGCCGTCGAGATTAAGGACGAGGATGCGTCCCTCATAACGGCCGAGCTTGGACAGTACCACGGTCTCGAAGAGCTCGTCCATCGTGCCGATCCCGCCCGGAAGGGCGATCGCCACGCTGGTCCCCTTGCGCATTTCTTCCTTGCGCTCGGCCATCGTTTCGGTCCAGACCAACTCGGTCAGCTCAGGGTATTCAAACCCTTGCATGAAACGTGGCAGGACGCCGCGGTGACGGCCGCCGGCCTCGGTGACCGCATCGCTGACGGCACCCATGGTACCGCGCCAGGAACCGCCCGAGACTATGGTGTAGCCTTTGGCGCATGCCGCAAGCACGACCTCGCGAGCAGCCCTGTTGTATTTCGGGTCGATATTGGTGTTGGAGGCACAGTAGACGACAAGCTCTTTTTCCATGGAAAGCCGTTTGCTAGAAGAAGAAACCTACAGTGATGCTGAAACCGTTGAAGTTCTTTCCGTCGAAGGCGGTCTTGACGGCGGTGGAAACGTCGTTGACTTCCTGGGTGCTGCCGTTGTAGAGGTTGCCGAAGTTCCAGAAGTACTTGAATGCGAACTGCATACGCCAAACTTCAAGGCCCACGCCGACGCCGAGGCCGTATTCAAGACGGTTGAGGGCGGCTTTGCCGGGGTCGGTCTGTTCCTGGTTGGCGGCGGTGGAGGAATTGGTGCCTACGGCCATGCCGATGAAAGGCTCGGCGAAAGCGTAGGGACGAAGATACATCAGGTCGATGCCGTACTGGATCTGGACAGGGACTTCGATGTAGTGCATCACGGTGTCGAGCCACTTGACGTTGGCGTCGCCGGCAGTGCCGAGATTGGCACCCTTCATCTGATACTGGATGCCGGGCTGGAGGCTCAGGCCGGAAACGAGGGGAATCTGATAGTAGACTCCGGCATGGAAACCGGACACGTTGGAGACCTTGAAATCAGACACGTTGGCCGAGGACGAGGTGAAACCTACGTCGACGCCGAAACGGTTGGAGCCGATCTGCTGGGCCTGCATTGCGGCGCTGAGAGCGAGAACGGCAAACAGCGAGGCGATAATCTTTTTCATAATTGGGGAAAATTAGATAAGGGCATTCAGACGTGCTTCGATATCCTCCCTGGGAACCAGGCCCACGGTACGGTCGCGAAGCTCTCCGTCTTTGAAATAAAGGAGCGTGGGGATGCTCATGATGCGGTATTGGGCCGCAATTTCGTCGCAGTCGTCCACGTTGCACTTGACCACCTCGACCTTGCCGTCGTATTCTTCGGCGATGTCGTCGACGGTGGGGGAAAGGACACGGCAGGGGCCGCACCAGGCAGCCCAGAAGTCTACGAGCACCGGTTTCGGGCCCGCCAGGATATCTGCGAAATTAGCGTTCGTTGCAATTTTTGCCATAATAAGAGTGTTTTATTTATTCAGTCTACAAACTTACACAAAAATTATTATCTTTGCAAGCCACGCAATATCTCAGTTTCATGAATCAAATTGATACGATAAATAAAGCCTCAGAACACGTTTCCGGTCTGCTGCAGGGCCGCAAGCCCGTCGCCGGCATCGTGCTTGGAAGCGGTCTCGGCAAGCTCGCCGACCTGATAGAAGACCCGATTGCGATCCCATATACCGACATCCCCGGATTCCCGCCCTCGACGGCAATAGGCCACAAAGGCAATTTCATCGTCGGCAACCTCGCCGGCAAGTGCGTCATCGCCATGCAGGGGCGCATCCACTACTACGAAGGCTACGGCATCGACAAGGTGGTCCTTCCCATTCGGGTCATGATCAAGCTCGGTATCAGGAACCTGTTCGTTTCCAACGCCGCGGGAGGCACCAATTTCGATTTCCGCATCGGCGACCTGATGATAATCACCGACCAGATCAACCTGATTCCCTCGCCGCTGGTCGGGCCAAACATCGACGAATTCGGGCCGCGCTTCCCCGACATGACACGTCCCTACGACCCCTCGCTGATCCGTCTCGGCGTCGAAGTTGCCGCAAAGCTCGACATCCCCGTCCGCAAGGGAGTCTACCTGGCCGTCACCGGTCCCGCATACGAAAGTCCGGCTGAATACCGCTTCTTCCGCATGGCCGGCGCCGACGCGGTGGGTATGAGCACCGCCCCCGAGGTCATCGTCGCACGCCACGCCGGCATCCCCGTGTTCGGCATGTCCGTCATCACCGACGTAGCCACGGCCACTGACGCCGAGGGATACATCACCGACGGTCATGAAATCGTAGCCATAGCCGACAAGGCGGCCGAAAAGATGTCGAAAATCTTTCTGGAGGTTCTCCGGCAGATCTAAGCTACTTCACGCCCTCCGCAGCCATTCTGTTACGCACCCTGCTGATGCGGGATGCCGTATCGGGGTGTGACGAAAACAGCTTGGCCACAACGTTTTGAGTAGCGGAAGAAGCGTCCAGTTTCTGGAGTTTCGTAAAAGCGCTCACAAGACATGAAGGGCTCATCTGCGCGCCGCGGAGGAAGTCGTAGGCATAGTCGTCAGCCTGCGTTTCCTGCTTTTTCGAATACTGGGCATTGAGCGCCGCCTCCCCTATTGCGCCCAGCTGCGACTGGGTCAAGACTGCCATTGTGTTGCTCGTGGAGGCGAGCCCTGCCAATGCGGCGTTGGTCAGCATCGCATTCTGCATTTCCTTGCGTGTGTGTTTGAGGGCGACATGGCCGATCTCATGGCCGATGACGCCAAGCACCTCGCTGTCGGTCATCAGGTCGAGCAGGCCGGTATAGACGCGCACGCTTCCGTCGGCGCAGGCGAAAGCGTTGACTTCAGGATTCTGGTACACCTTGAAATTGAGCGGAATACCGTCGACGGAGGTCAGGCCGGCGGTGATTTTGGCCAGACGCTTGGAATAGGCGTTGGTCGACGGAAGCACCTGGCTGCGGGCATCGAGCGCGACAACCGACTGGGCCACATAGGATTGGATCTGCGCATCGGTCAGGGTCAGCGCCTGAAGGGCGGTAACGCCACCCTGCAGCAGATAGTTGGTGTTGATTGTGCCGCAGGCAGTGCAAAGCAGAGCGGGCAGGATCAGGGAGATAATCAGCTTTTTCATATCTTGGAACTTACCAGGTTCAACAAACGGCTCGTGAATACGGCTTTCTCGAGCTCGGACAGGAAGGCGGCCTGAACGGGGATAAAGAACATGCGTTCCTTCAGCTCGGAGGGCATGAAATCGCAGTCCAGGACCCTCTGGGCATCCTTTTCGGTCGTGACTACCACAGCGGTGGAATTGGCCGCTGAGGCGGCCTGTATGCTGCGGATGTCGGAACGGGAGAATTTATGATGATCCGGGAAGGAGAAACGCCTCACTATCTTGTATTTATCGCTGAGGAACTGCCTCAGGGGGGTGTCTTTCGCTATCCCGGTGAAAAGGACGAGTTTCTTGGAGTAGATATAGCGCGGGTCCCCCGACTCCGGGAAAACCGGCTGGAGGGGCTGGTAGTGGAGCGTGGTGAACACCACGGTGACGCGGCGCCCGCCACGGAGCGTGCCGGCACACTCCGAAGCATCGAAGTCATTTATGCCCAAGCATTTGACCCAGTCGATCCGCTGCCAGTCCTCGATATAGGCAGGGCACTTGGTCACCACGATGATATCAGCGGCCTTGATGCGGGAAGGCAGGTCGCGCAACCTGCCCAGAGGCAGTAGCGCATCCTTGGACAAGGGACGGTTGTAGTCTATCAGCACGATGTTGGCCGAGGCCTTCAGCGCGCGATATTGGAAAGCGTCGTCAAGGACTATGAGGTCAGCCGCCGGTAACGACTTGTCGACGCATTTGCGGGTCTTGCGGGACTCGGCAAGCTTTTCGGGATGGCAAAGGAAATCGCATCCTTCGATACGGTCTTTGTCGACGGCTACGGTGACGACGGGGAATTTCTTCTTGATCTGCAGCGGCTCATCGCCCGCGAAACTGGCACGGCTATCGGAGACAACCTGCTGGAAGCCACGGCTTTTACGCTTGTAGCCACGGGACAGGACGGCGATATTGCGCATACCCCACTCGTTGCTGGAGAGGAGCATCCTCAGGACCATCTCCGTATGGGGGGTCTTGCCTGTTCCTCCGACTGCGAGATTGCCTATGCAGACGGTAGGCACTTCGGCCTCGTGCACCTTCTTGAGGCCGCTGTCGTAGAGGCAGTGGCGGATTTTCAGCGTGAGCCAGTAGGGGAAAAGCAGGAATTTGTCTGTCATACACCGTAAACATTGGCGGTTTCGGTAAGGGGCACCTCGCCCCACCGGTCGGCTATTCCGTCCAGAATAGCGAATATTTCATCAGGGTCCAGGCTGGTAACCAGCCGGATACGGGTCTGCTTGAAGTCGGGCAGGCCCTTGAAGTAGCATGAAAGATGGCGGCGCATCTCAAATACTCCGGTCACCGGCCCCTTGACGTCGAGGGACAGGCGGAAATGCCTTTTCGCCAGCTCCACGCGTTCTTTTACGCCCAGAGGGGGCAACTCCTCCCCCGTTTCGAGGAAATGCTTGATTTCCCGGAAAATCCACGGATGTCCGAAGGAGGCGCGGCCCACCATGATGCCGTCGACTCCATAACGAGAAAATGCCTCTGAAGCCCTCTGGGGGCTTGTTATGTCGCCGTTGCCGATGATGGGGATATGCATGCGGGGATTGTTTTTCACCTCGCCTATGAGGGTCCAGTCGGCCTCACCCTTGTACATCTGGCAGCGGGTGCGACCGTGAATCGTAAGGGCGCTGATGCCCGTGTCCTGAAGGCGCTCGGCCAGTTCGACGATTATCTTGGAATTGTCGTCCCAGCCAAGGCGGGTCTTGACCGTCACCGGCTTGCGGACGGCCTCGACTATGGCCTTCGTGATTGCCACCATTTTGTCGGGCTCGCGCATCATGCCGCTGCCGGCCCCGCGTCCGGCGATCTTGCTCACCGGGCAGCCGAAGTTGATGTCTATGAGGTCGCAGCCGTGTCCGCCGGCGATTTCGTCGGCCTTGTCGGCCATTTGCGCGGCGCGCACCATCGCCTCGGGTTCGCTGCCGTAGATCTGTATGCCGATAGGGGCCTCTTCGGGGCTGGTATGCATTTTCGCTATGGCCTTGGCGGCATCACGGATGAGCCCGTCGGAGGAAATGAATTCGGTGTAGGACATGTCGGCGCCGCACTCCTTGCACACGATGCGGAAAGACGCGTCCGTAACGTCTTCCATCGGCGCGAGCAGCACGGGCCTCGGCCCAAGGTCTATGTCACCGATCTTCATTATTGCCGAGAATCTTGTCCTGAACCTGTACGGAGGCATCGTGGATGGCGTTGAAGACTTCCTTCACGAAATCTTCCGGAAGGCCGTAGGCGCGGCCCTTTTCCACCATGGAGGCAAGCACCTCGTCCCAGCGGGAAGCCTGTACGATGGCGATATTGTGGTCTTTCTTGTACTGTCCGATCTTGCGGCTGACCTGCATGCGGCTCTGGAGGGCGAACAGGAGGTTTTCGTCGATGACGTCGATCTGGGCGCGCAGGGCGGAAAGGCCTTCGCGGTATTCGGCCACGGAACCGTCGCGCACGATGAGACTGGCAAGAAGTTCGCCGAGGGCCTTGGGAGTAAGCTGCTGCGACGCATCGGAAAGAGCTGCATCCGGGTTGCAATGAGACTCTATCATGAGCCCTTCAAGACCGAGGTCAAGCGCCCTCTGCGAGATTTCGTGAAGATATTGACGCGAGCCACCCATATGGCTGGGGTCGGCGAAGAATGGCAGGTCGGGGAATCGGGTACGCAGGGCAATGGCCACGCGCCATCCCGGTTCGTTGCGATAGGGAATCTTTTCAGTGGGAGTGAAGCCGCGGTGGATGACGCCGAGCTTGCGGATTCCGGCCGCATTGAGCCGCTCGAGCGCGCCTATCCACAGGTCGATGTCCGGATTGACCGGGTTTTTTACCAGCACGGGGATGTCGGTATCACGCAGGGCATCAGCTATTTCCTGCATCAGGAAAGGGTTGGCGGTGGTCCTTGCGCCTATCCACACAAGGTCCACTCCGTATTTGAGGCACTCGTACACATGGCGCTGGGAGGCGACTTCCGTGCCCACCTTCATGCCGATGGTCTGCCGGACTTCGCGCAGCCATTTCAGGCCCTCGGTCCCAACTCCTTCGAAACTGCCCGGATGGGTGCGGGGCTTCCATATTCCGGCGCGGAACACATGGATGCCTTCATCGCTGAGGCCTTTGGCCGTTGAGAGCACCTGCTCGCGGGTTTCGGCGCTGCACGGGCCGGCGATGACCATCGGTCGCGGAAGGGTGAAGAAGCCCCATTCGGATACGGGGACAAGGTCGAGAGTTCTTGTAGCCATCAGCGCAAAATCTTCTTTATCCGGTTGGCTTCGCCGATCAGGGCGCGAATGCGGTCTTCGTCGCCGTCGGCTATGGCCTTGCGGAATTGGTTCATCTTATCAATGTAAGTGTCAATTACTTGCAGCACATTGTCCCGGTTCTGGGTAAGGATCGGAACCCACATGTCGGCGTTGCTCTTGGCCAGGCGCACGGTCGAGGAGAAGCCGCCCGAGGCCAGGTCGAAGATGTGCTTTTCGTCCCTTTCCTTGTCGAGGACGGTCAGGGCCAGGGCGAAAGAGGTCACATGCGAAATGTGGGAAACATAGGCCGTATGGACATCGTGGTTGTCGGAGTTCATGTAGATGGGCCTCATGTTCAAGGTGTCGTACATGCGCTCAATCAAGGCAAGAGCCTGAGGATCTGACTCTTCGGCATCGGCGAAGATGCAGGCCCGGCCGTCGAAGAGCCCCGTCATTGCAGCCCATGGGCCGGAATATTCGGTGCCGGCCATAGGGTGGGTGGCAACGTAACGGCCGCGGAGAGGATGGTATTTGACCTGACGGCAGATGCGGCCCTTGGTCGAGCAGGTGTCGATGACGACCTTGCCGGAGGCGCCCTCCGACCCAAATGAATCCAGGATCTGCGGCACCATCCTGACTGCAGTCCCGACCGGCACGGCGACGACGACTATGTCGCTGAGCCTGAGGCATTCATCCATCGGGACAACCCTGTCGACCAGTTCCATCTTTTCGGCGGCGGCACTGTGGACCGGGTCGTTCTCGACGCCCAGGACCGTGGCGGCAAATCCGCGACGCTTCAGGTCCAGGGCCATGGAACCGCCTATAAGACCCAGACCTATGATTCCGACAGTCATAGAAGCGTAATTATCTTGTCGTAAGCTTTTTCGAGCACTTCGACCTTGGCGCAGAGCGAAGCGCGTATGTAGGCGCTGCCGTTGCGGCCGAAGACAAACCCGGGAGTGATGAAGACGCCGGCCTCATACAGGATCTTTTCGGAAACGCGCTCCCCTATGGTCTTGGAAGGGTCTCCGCCCGCGAGCAGAGGGTTGTCGGGGCTGATGCGTCCCCAGACGAAAAGACCCGCGGTATCCCTGTCGTATGTGGCTCCGAGGCGGTCGAAAATCTTCCACACGACGTCCTTGCGGCGACGGTATTCGGCATTCAATCTCTTGAACCAGTCTTCGCCGGCATCGAGGGCGGTCACGGCAGCCATCTGCAGCGGCCTGAACATGCCGGAGTCCATCTGGCTCTTGATTTTCAATATCTCGGAAATGTATTCCGGGGCGCCGCCGACCATGCCGATTCGCCATCCTGCCATGTTGTGGGCCTTGCTGAGGGAGTTGAGCTCCAGGCAGCATTCCTTCGCACCAGGGACGGCGAGGATAGAAAGGGGCTTTTCGTTGAGGATGAAGCTGTAGGGGTTGTCGTTGACCAGAAGGATGCCGTGGCGACGGGCAAAGTCGACCAGGCGCTCGTACAGTTGCGCGGTGGGCTTGGCCCCGGTAGGCATGCCGGGATAGTTGGTCCACATGAGCTTCACCCCGGAAAGGTCCGAGGCTTCGAGGGCCTCAAAATCGGGCATCCAGCCTCCATCTTCCGTAAGGTCGTATTTTACCACTTCGGCGCCTACTATCTGGGAGGCCGAGGTGTAGGTCGGGTAGCCCGGGTCGGGGATGAGGACCTTGTCGCCGGGATTGACGAAGGTCATGGAAATCAGGAGAATGCCCTCTTTCGAACCGACCAGCGGCTGAATCTCGCCATTGGGATTGAGTTCCACGCCGTAGTAGCGTGCATACCACTTCGCAAAAGCCTGCCGGAGTTCAGGGGAGCCCATGTAGCTCTGGTAGCCGTGGTTGCCGGGCTTTGCGGCCTCGCCGGAGAGCGTTGCAATGGCCTCCGCGGGCGGCATTCCGTCGGGCGAGCCTATGCCCAGGTTGATCACGGGGTCGAGCCCCCGGGCGGCACGTTCGGCATTGAGGCGCGCAATCTCGCGGTTCTTGACGGAGAAGAAGTATTCCTTGACGCTCTCCGTCCGTTTTGCAGGTTTTACGATCATAGAAGTTGCGAGGGGTATTCTCCGAGTATGTCCAGGTCGTCGATCAGCGGGCGTACCGCGCTGAGGGCCTGGTTGTATCTTTCATAAGAATCGAAACGGATGTCGGCATAGAAGAAATACTGCCACTTGCGGCCGGGGATGGGCAGGGACTGTATCCTCGTAAGGTTCATGTCGTAGAACGACAGGATGGTGAGGATATGGGCCAGCGAACCCGGCTTGTGGGGAAGGGTGAAACACAGCGAGGCCTTGTCTATCCTGCTTTTTTCCACCCTCATGCCGTCGTCCATGATGAGGAAGCGGGTGAAATTGTCCTTGAAGGTCTCGATGCCGGGGGCGAGGATCTCGAGGCCATAGCGTTCGGCGGCAATCTTCGATGCCACGGCGCCGACTCCGGTAAGTTTTTCCCTTGCGAGGTCGGCGGCGCTTTTGGCCGTATCTTCCGACTCCACCATGCGGATCCACGGGGCCCGGGTCTCGAAGAATTCGCGGGTCTGGTTGATGGCCATGTAGTGTGTCCGAACCTCCCGGATGTCTTCCAGCTTCTGACCCGGCAGGGCCATAAGGTTTTGATGGATGGGAATATAGACTTCGCCCTTTACCTTCTGGGGGTTTTTGCGGAGCAGGTCGAAATTGGGCAGGAGACCGCCAGAGATGGTGTTTTCTATCGCCATGACGGCGGCATCGGCCCTTCCCTGCCCCATGGCACGGAAAAGCGCCTCAAAGGTCCCGCATTCGACGATTTCAATCTCCTCTCCACCATAGAATAGTCGGGCCGCTTCCTCGTGGAAACAGCCCGAGAATCCTTGTATGGCTACCCTCTTCACTAGACGGTGAGGATTTCCTTCTCCTTGGCGGCGATGATGGCGTCGACTTCCTTGACCTTCTTGTCGGTCAATTTCTGGAGCTCGTCTTCGCCCTCCTTCTCGCCGTCTTCCGACAGGCCATCGTTCTTCTGGGCCTTCTTGAGCTGGTCGATGGCGTCGCGGCGGGCGCCACGGATGGTGACCTTGGTGGTCTCGCCGGCAGCCTTGGCCTTTTTGATCAGCTCGCGGCGGCGCTCTTCGGTCAGGGCCGGGACGACGCAGCGGATCATTTCACCGTTGTTGGATGGGGTGAAGCCGAGGTTGGCATCGAGAATAGCCTTCTCGATCTTTGCGATCATATTGCGCTCCCAGGGCTGGATGGTGATGGTCTTGGCATCGGGGGTGTTGATGGCGGCGACCTGGTTCAGCGGGGTGGGAGTACCGTAATAATCGACCGATACGCCATTGAAAATGGCAGGCGTGGCTTTCCCTACACGGTAGTTCTTGAGGTCTTCTTCAAGAAAATCGACGGCGTCCTGCATCTTAAGGGCGGAAGCGTCCACAATCTCTTTTGCGCGTGGTAACATAGTTATCTCGTTTTAGTTATCGGCATATTTGCGCAAATATAGCAAAATCCCCCCGAAATTACTACAAGCAAGCCGGAAACTGACAAGAAAAATCAGGAGCAGGAGTAGGTCGCCCCCGGAAACCTACTCCTGCTGGCGATAAGAGTAGGCCTTGGGTAAGATTCCGAACTTAGCCTTGAAGCATTTGGCGAAATAGGATGGAGAGAAAAAGCCGACGCTCTCAGCGGCTTCGTTAATCCTGGATCCGTCCGCGATGAGTTGAGCGGCCCGGTTCAATCGATAATTCTTCAAATAATCATTGGGAGACGTGCCGGCAACGGCTTTAAATTTTTTGAAAAAATTCGATTTGGACATATTGAGGGCGTCTGCCAGCATGTCAACAGAGAACGATTCACTGGCAATCTGTCGCTCGATTGCAGCATTGATAGTCTCCATGAACTGGGCATCCATCTTGTTGAGCGACTTGGGCATTGCCTCCTTATACCGCCCCGCTTCCCGCAGCAACGCTTCGTGATATGCGGTACGAAGTCTCAACAGATTTTCAATCTGAAGATGGAGCTGCGTGATGGAGAACGGTTTTTCCACATAGGCGTCGGCGCCACTTCCAAGCCCCTCAACCTTTGCCGCCACAGATGTTTTGGCCGTCAGCATAATGAACGGAATATGGTTCAGTTCAAGCGTGTCTTTGACCGTCTGGCAAAACTGAATTCCATCCATGATCGGCATCATGACATCGCTGACAATGATGTCCACATCGTCCGTACGGAGAATCTCCAGTGCCTCCGCACCATTTTGCGCGGTTCGCACATGGTACCACTCCGACAGTTCTTTCTGGAGCATATCCAGCAAGCGGACATTATCATCCGCCAAAACAAGACGGAATTTCGTAGCTCCACTCTTTTCCAAAGCACGTAAAACATCATCCACGGCCGGCTGTTCCACCAAGGTCTTTTCTCCAAGCAGCGGAATCCTGACAACGAATGTGGCGCCCGTCGGGACAGTGTCTTCCACGGACAACGTCCCTTTATGGGCAAGTACCAACTGCTTTGAATATGCAAGGCCGACACCGATGCCGGATGACTCTGCGATAGAATCCCCTTCCGCTTTGTAGAATATATCGAAGATTCGCTCTTTCTCCTGTTCCTTGACACCGGGACCGTCATCGGACACTTTTACCACGGCCTCGTCGTCCTCTGTCCGGATGGAAATAACGACTTCCCGCCGGGCGTATTTGAGTGCATTATCCAGCAGGTTGACAATCATTTTAGAGAAAAACGGGCCATCTGCAAGAATCGGGACAACGGCGTCCTGTACATCCTCCCGGAACGAAATTCTCTTCAATTGAGCAAGCCCCGACAGTTTTTCCACAGCCGAATGACACAAATCGACCAGATTCACTTCGGAAAAACTAAGTTGCACACCATCAAGATTGTTCTTCTGGTAGTTCAGAATTCCGTCAATTGTGGACTGCATATAGTCCAGGTTTTCTTGCAGGATGGACAAAGATGACGAATCCGCTCCGTTTTTGGCGTTGCTGAGTTTGTCCATGGACAAGCGCATAATCGTCATGGGGGTACGGATCTCGTGAACCATCCCCATGAAGAAACTCATTTTCTGCCGATAAGCCTCTTTCTCCATCGCTTCCTGCTGTCTGTGCAGTTCAGCCGAATACTTATCGTCAATGTGGCGTTTCCCTCTTCGATACAGCCAGGCCATGCCCGCCAGCGCGGCTATTCCATACAGGAAATAGGCCCACAGACTCCTCCACCAGGGTGGAGAAATAATAATCTTCAACCGTGCCGTATTATCAGCCTCAACCCCCGACAGGTTGCGGCCGTTCAATTTGAAAACATATTTTCCGGGAGGCAGATTGCTATAGGTCGCCACGCTTTCCCGACCCCATCGCGCGTCATTCTCATCAATGCCGCTGAGCGAGAATCTGTACTGATTCAGTCGGGCATCATAACTGCCTGGCATCGCGAAAGACAAGGTGAAACTGTTACAATTGTATTTCAATTTCAGTTGCTCTTTCGTATAAAGATTGGGAACGGGAGGTGTATCGTTCCGAAAATCAGCCGAGCAGATCAGGACTTTCGGCCGCCGTTTATCGGTCTTTTCCGTGGAGGGAAAAGACAGGACACCTTTCTCGCAGCCGAAATAGAGCGTGCCATCCTGTGAGCAGATCGCAGCCCTCGGCAAGAAATCACCCTTTGTAAACGCCCTTCCGGGCAGGCTTATCTCAGAAGAAGTCTTCTCCTTCGGGTCCATTTTGGCGATTCCCGCATTGCTGCATATCCATAGATACCCCCCATTATCCTGAACAATGGAAAAAATCTTATTGGCACTTCCGCTTACTCCCGCGATCTCAATATGCTCTTTTTCCCCGGACGTCAGTTTCCACAATCCATTGCTGAAAGTGCCGGCCCAAACATTGTCCTGATTGTCGCAAAAGACGACTTCCACGTTGCTGTTGAGGGGGTAGTACCGGCTATCCTTTGAGAGGAAACTACTTTCATAAACGCAATCCCCGACAGCCGTGAAGGTTGTTCCTTCACTGTTTGTACACATGGATGTGACGGAGTGAACCGCCGAAAGATTGTCACCATAAACCGCAGTGCCCGGTGCATCCTCTTTCCGGATGATGAAGTTGTCCGCGTAAGGGCTATAAACATAGTTGTGCCAGTCGCTCTTGACTTCAACCCTGTTGTCGGCATTCAGAAACAGCGTCCGACCGAAAGCAACGTTTGCATACTTCTTCAATATATCGGTACGGACATCATAACGATATACACCGTCTCCTGCGACCAACGCCCATACATTGTCTCCGTCAGAGAGAATGGAAGAAATCGCCTTGCCGACAAGAGATCCTTTTTCTAAGGTTTTATCTGCGGTATTCAGGCGCATCAACCCCTCCGAAGTACCTATCCACACGGTCCTGTCGGACGTTTCGCAGAAACTCATCCGATCACAGGCGCCGAGCGGGTAATAGCGTGAGCGTTCATTGCCGGCCGTCAGGGAAACGACGCCGATCGACGGGTCTGTCAGCCACAGGGTACCTGTATCATCCCGGAACATCCGGCCACACGTACGTATGACTCGATCTTCGTGAGACACCCACACGCCATAAAGTTCCTTTTCCAGACTGTATTTATCCAACAGAAAGAACCCGTCTTCGCAACTGATCAGCACCTGTTTCTCCGAGAAATCGACAATATCCGCGGGCCTTTTCTGTAAACGGATTTCCTTGCCATGATTATTTGGGTCAATCCGGACAACAGATGATTCCGTCAAGTACCACAGGTTGTTCTCCACGGCCAGAATTCGCTCCACGTCTTTTCCGCTTACCAACGGGCTCTTGTACTCGAAGTTGGCCCCGGAAGAATAGATGCCGACACCCTTAACGCATACATAAACCTGACCATCATCTGAGACAGCGATATCCGTAATGAATGGTATATTCACGCTGCGCTGCACCATGGAGCCGGTAACCGTATCAAGGACAAACAGGCCCTGTCCGGAAGTCCCTATAAGCAAATTGTTTCCGTGGAGGGCCAAAGCGGTAATGGGCCTCGCAATACTGACATGGTAAGCGGTTTTCGCCTTGATGCCCATAAAGTTGTCCTTCTCCTCATCATATACAAAGAGACCGTTATCCGAGCCGATGTACATTCTATTGCCCAACATGCAAATAGCCCGGACGCTTTCGCCTTCCCTGAACAAATGGAACCCGGCACCGTCATACCTGTACAGACCATTGTTGGTCCCGAACCACATGAAGCCATGGCTGTCTTTGTCAATACAGAGGATGTCGCTTCCCGAGAGAACATCCCTGGGATAAAGCCCTGTTGCGATATGATAGGAAAACCCGGCCGCAGAGATTTGCGACATAAAAGCGATGACAAGGCAAAAAATCTGCTTCATGGTAACACAAATATAGAAACTTTTTTTTAACTTAGCATTCCGATGAATGCGCGCTTCATATCTCCTTCTCTCTCAGTAGTCATCTTGTTGCTCTTTTCTTGTGGCGGACAACCATCTTCCCAGAAGGGCGACATCGTGGATGAATTCTCTTTCGTCAACCCGGTAATGGCCAGCGGTTCCTCCCCCTGCCTCATCTACGAGGATGGGACGTATTACTATACCCAGGCCACCTATACGCACGTCTCCATCTGGAGCGCGTCCAGCATCAGCGGCTTGAAATCCGCTCGCGAACAGGTAGTCTATGAGCCGCAGGACACCTACTATATTTCCGGGCCCCGTCTGTACAAATTCGACGGGAAATGGTACCTTTATTACATTTCTGAAGGAGGCGAGCAGTCCATGCGCATGATACATATCCTGGAGAATCCCTCCTCGAATCCACTCAAGGGACAATTCGTCGAGAAAAATGCGATCCTGACGGGGAATGTCAAATCGGTTCATCCTTCTGTCTTCGACAAAGACGGCGAACTCTTCCTGCTTTGGAGCGGCAGCGACGTCAACCCGGGCAGCGACATTCTAATGCGGTCCATCTATATTGCCCGTTTAGCCAACCCGTGGACTCCGGCATCCAAAGGGGTGCGCATTCTTTCTCCGTCCTATGAGTGGGAGTGCCAATGGGTCTCTGAAGACGGGCCCTCCTCTCCGGAACCTTCTTATGTGTGCGATGCGCCGCAAATGATATTTTCACGGGACAAATCGAAAATTCTTCTCTATTATTCAGCCAGCGAAACCATCACCTCCCACTACTGCGAGGGCCTTGCGTACACATCCAGCGACAGCGACCTGATGTCTCCGGACTCCTGGTCCAAATTGCCGGAGCCTGTATTCTCCCAAAATGCTGACTCTTTGGCTTTCGGTACCGGGCATGTATCCTTCTTCCGAAACGAAAAAGACTCCTTGTACATACTCTACAATGCCTATTCTGAAAGGAGCCCCTACAATATTGACAACCGTTCCACGCGCATGCAGCAGGTCCATTGGTCAAAAGACGGGATTCCCGAACTGGGATGCCCGCTTTTATGCAGCACGCCGGTGCGGGATCCGTATCTATAGACCCGCGTGGCGGAGGTAGTCCGTTGCGTAGAGAAAACCGCCTGCCGTCCAGCCCATAAAAGGAGGTAGCGGATACTCTGAATTCACCTCGCGATTCCCCTTCCTGCCATTGTATTTTTCCCAAAGGTTCCCCGACTGTCGGAAGATGCGGATGATAGTTCCTGCATACTTTTCCGCTATACGGCGGGCGTCTGCCCGGTAACCATATGCTTCCAGACCGGCAATGGCCAGAACATGGAAGCTGGCCCAGGAATTAGGACTGTCCCATTGATACACATCCGTGCGTTCACCAGGTTCACAAGCCACGAGCCCATACTCCATTTCAAGGCGATTAAGTTGCCGAACCAGGTTTTGTGCCTGTTCCTCATTAGGAATACCAGCCCACAAGATATTGAAAACGGCGGCGGAATAGACGTCACTCCGCGTATGGGTTCGGTAGTTATAGTCGTAGTATTCTCCGCTTTGGCCGTCGTAACAATACTTGTTAATCCGCTCCAGCCGCAGGGCCGCAGTTTCTTCCCAATCGGCAGTTCCCTCTATTCCCAGTTCCGAGCAGAACCAGGCAAAGTTTTTTTCGTATATATAGAGATTCGCGTTCAGGTCAATTGGATTATAGTCTTCACAATGCGTATGGAAGCGCGGAGTGAAATCCCATCCGGACTCCGCTTCCGAGAGATACTGGGATGCTGTCCGAATCCTTTCTTCCCTGTCGGCATCCGCTCGCAATGACGGAATTCGCCGCCTGATATAGTCATAGAAGTCGAGCAAATATGCCTCCGTTGCCATATTGTAATAGCGGTTCAACCCCGTATCCGTCATTCTCTCCCTCATCCAGAAATCATATTCTTTCAAGAGGATATCGTATGCTCCCCGAAGCCAAGCCCGGTCCTTGGTCCTTTCATATAAATCCCGTATCATCATTGACGCATACGGCGGCTGCGAACGGTTTGTCTGCGCCATCTTGGATGAGTTGGGCATATATCCGAAACGCTCGATCAGGTACAGGATGTCATCCACATTGTTTCGGACCTGATGGATATCTCCGAGTGACAGCAGCCCCAAGTTGGTGAAATAGGTGTCCCAATAATACAAGTCCTGAAACTTTCCCTTGATGGTCGGTACGCTGAAAGGTTTGGGCAATGCGAGGTGCTCCAGCGTATCTTTCAGGTAGAAACAAGTTGTCGCCGGCATATTCTCCCGAATAAAAGCGCGCACTTCACGCTCGCCGTTCAAAGCCTGACGGCACGAAGCCGTCAGGCAGAGAACGCCGACCACTCCAACAATAATGGAACTTCGCATTATCCGTTACTGAAGAAAAGAGTTTCCCGTATTCGTAAGGGTCTTGCTCGAAGCGTGATACTTGTAGAGGTAACTAGAGAAATTCTCGGCGGTAATGGCCGTCCCGTTGAAGGATCCTGCCAGCTTGTTGTTGGACAACGTAAGGTTGGCATCGTTATATCCGACCAACATAGCCGAATGATTTGTAGTGATGGTACCGGAATAGGAAACCGTACAATTGTTCGTATTTCCGTCAATGACATCCGTCGAGCCCGTTGAACAGCCAACCAGGCCGGCAATATGCAAGGCGGAAAGCGTACCGGATGTGGAAGTGCATGAAATATTTCCGGTATTCGTACAGGACGACACCTTATAATTGGCAATACTCCCGAACAATCCGCCGATACGGTTTTGGACGGTCGCTGCGGATTCGTTCATGACAGAACCGGTATTCTCACAATTGACGGCCGACGAGTACGGCAGGGATGCTCCGCTGATGGGCTCGGTCCAATTGGAGTTGCCCGAGATTCCTCCTATACGAATAGAACTGGTAGCGGCACCTGTGTTCTTGATGGTTCCATGGTTTTTGCAGTTTGTGAAGGATACACCCTTCTCAATCATGGCCAGAATACCGGCGGCCTGAACATCCGCGGAAGCGCACGCTGAAGTGATATCGCCATCGTTGGTGCAGCCATCCAGCACGAGGTAATTGGTACAGGTACCGACAATGCCTGAAACTCGGGTCGTAGTAGCCGCTGCAGGATTCATCGTAACCGCACCGTTATTGGAACATCCGCTGACTACAATTCTGGGCACCAGCGGAGAAGCGGCGGAAGCCGGAGCAGATCCTTCTATCCGCCCGACAACACCACCCATGTAGTGACCGACCCGCGTAGTGTAAACCGCCTCATCCGTAATCGATCCGGAGTTGGAACAATCTGTAAGGTTAGCCTTGCTCAGGTTGCTCCAAAAATACCCCAACACGCCGCCTGTTTCAAAAACGGCACCCCCGGCACTCCGGTTGAAAACTTTCCCCTCGTTGGAACAGGAAACAAGTTCCACCGGAGAATTGACAAAGCCGAAACATCCGCCGACGAAAACATGGTTTTTGGCCGAACCTGTCGCTTGCACCTGACCGGCGTTAACGCAACGGGTAGGATTGGGCGTTGCAACGCCCGTTGCCGACTGATATCCTCCGGCGATTCCTCCCACAGCCATGTGGTTTTCGGACGTAACAACGCCGCCGTGGTTTACGGAAGCCTCGTTGCGGCAGTCTATGAATTGGGCTCCGTTGGAGCATCCGACGATACCGCCCAGGAAGAAGTTATGCGCTTTGTTGACAGCATCGATGGAAATGGATCCTTTCGTCGTGACGTTGCGAATCTGAGCCGCCGCATTCCGGCTTGTGTTGAGATAGCTGTAGTGAGCCAACATTCCGAACCCGTAGTCGTTGCCAGATACGGACGTAGCGGAAATCGTGCTGTTGAGCGTAAGGTTATGTACGTAGCCGTAGAGATTGTTGAACATCGGGGTCTTCAGACCGGAAATGGTATGGTCATTGCCGTTGAACTCGCCGTCGAACTCCGTTATTTCGGAGTAGTCTTTCCCCGTCATATCAATGTCATTCATCAGGTTGACGACATCCCACGAGGTGAACTTGGCCTTCTCCTTTGCCCACTGAACAAACTCATCCGCGGAAGTGATGTCCGTTCCGAAGAAATTTCCGAAATGAACACCCGAACTGCGGCC
This sequence comes from uncultured Bacteroidales bacterium, assembly GCA_900318355.1. GTDB lineage: Bacteria > Bacteroidota > Bacteroidia > Bacteroidales > UBA932 > Cryptobacteroides. Next base: position 15,442 of record ONKE01000011.1, on the reverse strand, counting down.
GAAAACGACATCTGCTGTCTTGGAGATGGCTTTGGTCTCGCTCGACCCGTTGGTAAAGGTTATCGTAAAACTGCTGATTGTGCCTGGAAGAACGGCGATAAAGTATTTACCCGCGGCGAAAGAAGACGCTGAAGGGAGCAACGTAACCGTCTGGGATGCTTCAGCCGCAACCACCTCGGGGACGAGGGGCGTTGCCGACATATCCATCGTGAACTGACCGGAGAGATATTGGCCTTCCGCAGTTGTCTGGATATCAACCCGGCTGATATCATCGCGGTGGATGTCAACTGAAATAAGCGACACGCAGTTCTTGAACGAAAGTTCGGTAGTCGTGCTGACGGCAGCGGCAACCAGCGCGCCGGGAGCGATGCTTGATCCGGGGACAAGTTGTTGTTCGGTCGGAACAACTGCGCTCAAGACATTACCGTTGAAACTGTTCTCTGCCGAATAAGGATAGACTGCATAGTAGGGAGCATCACCCGTAGTGTTGCTCGCATCGAAAAGGCCCTGTCCAGGGTTGAGGATCTCACACTTGACATTGTTATCCGCAGCCGTACTGACACCGATGGCGTCTCCATCCGCCCATTGCGGTTTGTAGGTATCTGTATTCAGCGTCGACTTGGTACCACTGGGCTCAACAAGTTCACAGACAGAAGTGAAAACCTTCGCTTGAGGTCCGGTGACTTCAACATTGATTTCGTTTTTACAGGAACAAACGAACAGGACGGCGGTTGCCGCAAGAATAAATCTGGAGTAATTCGTTTTCATAATCAATCGTTACCATTCAAGTGAATACCAACTATCAAAACTCTCATAGTCATTGTTCTTTGCACTTACCTCGCTCGTGCAAAGAAAGAGGCTCGGGACAATCGGAATGATGTCTGTCCCGGGTTGAACATACGGTTTTTTTTCTTTCAACTGGTTCATGTTATTGTAGTGGTTTTATAAGTTTAATTTAATGATTCAAAGATATAAAAGGGAAAAGGTTCAATAGAAACAATTCCGTATAAAAAAAAGAAAAGAATTCATCACTCCATGACCAATCCAACCTTTACGGGGATATGGTCTGAGGGGTGGATCAGACCATCATCAGGATTGTCGTACTTCGCAAAAATGCTTTCGTAGGAAGCAATCCGGAACCCCGAAGTAAAGACATGATCCACCCGGGTCATTTCATCATATCGGTATTTCAGCGGATTGACTCCAGGAGCTGTCCCTGGATGGAGAGCCGTATAAGAATCCAGCCTTCCGTCATCCGCTGCCGCATAAAAGGAATCAACCCATTTACCAGAAGTCAACAGGCGATAGCCCAATTCTGTGGAATAGTTGTTCATGTCTCCGGCTACGATAAAGGGAAGCCCTCCATCATTGACGAAGTCGATCTGTCGCATCAGACTCCGACAATTGGCAGGGTTGAGGGCTACGATTGTATTGCAAAGAGAGGACTTCGACTCCGTTTCTGAGAAATTAAGGTGTGTGGCAAAAAAGTAGAATCGGCCGTTGGTTTTTATATCCTTAAACAGTGCCCATATGCAGCAGCGATGACTTCCTGCTGAATAAGTGCTGGCCGAAACAGGATCAAAGTACGAATACGCCCCTTCTTCCGTAATCAGGGCGGACGGTTCCGGATCTGACAGCCAGAACAATCCGTCTTCCTCTTTTACGAGACGCTCCGCATTATAGAGGATGCCCGGGGCCCAGTTGAACGTCCCGCCTGTATTGGGCTGGACAAGCAATTCATAGTCCGTCAGAACATTCTTGAGATAGTTGATAGAAGTCGATTCAAGTTCGTTGAGAGCCATGACGTCCGGCTTCATCTCAAGGAGGATGTCGCTGATAGCCGTTTTCGCTCTCTCCCAACTGTTGTTCGGACAGGACTGCCTTGCCGACGGAGACAGGATATTGTATGTGCCGGTACAAAGCACCGTCCCCACAATCGGCGTAAGCTCACCGGAATCCTGACCGTCATCCGGGCCCACTGTATCTGACCACGGCCCTTCTCCCCACGAAAACGCCTCATAAAGGGAGGATGCCGTCTTTCCCGTTGGAACAGACGGTTCATCCGGAGGTACTTCCGGCACACCTGCCGGCTGGTGACATGCGGACAGCAGCATGGTGGATGCCCAGGCCAGCGCTGCAATTATTTTAAAATCTGCCATTGTACTTTGATGGGATTATGATCGGACCCGCCCCAGATGCCGACATGTTCTTCAGCCAGGACTTCCCACGAGTCTATACGACTCAAGCCCGGCGTGAAATAGATATGGTCGATACGGTATCCGTTGTTAGGAATATCTTCCGGCTTCCGGTAAAGCCCGGAGGTGGACATTTTGGAATTGATGACTCTTTTGGCTTCAGTCCTGCTATCCTTTAGGAAAGGCCCGCCCGAAAGGAAGACGCAAGCGGCATTTTCATCCGTCGAGTTAAAGTCGCCGGTGCAGATGGCTGGGCAATCCCCGGCAATCTCCCTCACCTTCCGGGCAAGCAGTCGGGCGGAAACCAGTTGCGTTTCATAGTTGGAAAAGTCAAAATGTGAGTTGAACAGAAAGAAAACACGGCCGCTTTTCCGGTCGCGAAATTTGCCCCAGATGCAGAGACGGGACGTTGTCCCGCCGAACCCGTTTTTCATTCCAGGGTTTTCGGTGTACCAGAAAATATCATGCTCAAGGAGCTCCACCCGGTCACGACGGTAAAAAATAGCGTTGGAAAAGTCATCCCGATCGAGATTCGTACAGGCCCATATACTGGAATAGTCCTTTTGCAACGCTTCTTTCAATTGAAGGTATTCCGGACGCCAGGGCTCCTGCACGCCTACGACATCAAACCGATGCGTATCAAACAGGTCCTTGACATAAGCAAGCCGCTTCTTCCAGGGATACCGGGCCCCAGGATTTTCATATTCGATATTGTATGTAGCCACGACAAGGGCTTCGCCATCAGGCTTCCTTTTCGTGGAGGCATATTTCTCGGTCTCAACCTTCTGCAGCCTGACGGCATCTTCGCAACTGAGAATCAGACGGCGATCCTCCACTTTCGCAATTTCTTCCGCGGCCGCCTGATTGATTTCAATCTCGCTGGTCCTAGCCAGATAGACTTCGCTTTTTCCTGCCATGAATGGATGGTAGGCATACGCAATATAGAGGGAACCATCCCCGGCATCAGTGACACACGGCGAACTGCAGTCCATCCGCTCGTCAATAACCAGATTTCCGAACCAAGTGTTCCCTTCGTCTTCCGAGAGATAGGCGACAAGTTTGTCCGGCATATAGAAAAGCATCTGGTCAAGATAGCCGTTCTTGGCAAGCAGCCATTTCCCCGAACGAAGCACGCACATGGACAGAGGCTGATCCGGCGAATAAATATAGCGCTGCGGAAGACTCCAACTGCGTCCGAAATCCCTGGAGACGGAACGCCATTTCCACTGATAACCCGTTGCTCCGTTATAAATGGACAGGGCGCCGCTTCGGTGCGGCATGAGTACGGGACAGGGTCTGCGGCAATGAATCTTCTCCTCAAGGTGGATTCGTCCGGGTTGTGTAAACCAGGACGATCCCCTATCCATGGAGACCAGAATGCCTGGACTGTCATCTTCCTCCAGGTATGCCGACAAGGCCAGTGCACCGTTTCTCAAGAATACAGGGGGCGAGCAACAGTGGCCCCGTGTAATGACAGAAGCCGCACCCCATTGCCGGGAATCGACATCAGGCTGCATGCAGACACGGCTCATCAAGAAACCGTCTTGCGTATAAAAAAGACGTATCTCCCCTTGGGCACCCCGCCATAAAACGGCGTCAGAGGCTCTTTCTAAAGTATAGACCGCCAGCCACTCCGAATCATGGGATGTCGCACTGAAGAGGATTACATCCTTCGTTTCCCTGGTGACTTCGCAGGCCAGCAGCAGACTTCCACCCTGAGTAACGACCAGGCCGGTCGGACGCACGTTGGTGGCCCCCGGAATATTTTTCGCCGGGGTCGCCAACGGCAGAACCGTCGCAAAAACGACTGTCAAAATGAGCCGGAATGTTCTCATAACTACCTGTATCTTACGCTGATGGCACCAAAACTCACATAGGCCCAGTGGGTATTGTGATTGGGCCGCAACATTGCGTTGGTATAATTTTCTTCTGCCAACGTGGTGATATTCCTCCTGACAGGCAGGATTCGGACATATACGTTCTTCTGTCCGAGAAGCCAGGACGGTAACTCTACCAGATGCTCTGTCATGCCCATCCCCGCTTCCCGGGAAGTGCAATAGCGAACGCCACGGAGACTCCGCTCCCACCAAGGCAAAGCATGTAACTGAATATCTGGTATATCCAGACGGACCATATGCACATTGTCCGTGGAAACCTCAACGCCCCAAAAAGCCGGACAGTTCATGGAGGAAAGGGCGGAGTTGCTGCCACACGAAAAGGTAAAAGCCAACATGAGCCGCTCCGCCGAGATGTCTTCCGTTGAGAATTTGATGGTTACTGCGTTTCCGCAGTCCTCCTGCCAGTTCCACCAGTTGCAATCCCGTGTGCGGATTTCCATGGCTCCCCTGTTAATCTTTCCCCGAGATCCTCTGACAATTAATGTATCCGGCTCCAGAACCGGGTTATTCAAGTCAATGCCACGGTAGGTTGACTGGTTCAGTTCCAGACTGAGTTCTCCCGCCCCTATGTCTGGAATCATCTTCTCGGTTGAAAAACGCTCGACAGGCCCCTCGTCAGTGCTGAACGTGGTTCCGTTATCGTTCCAGTTCCATTCGCAAATGGTCTGGAAGGAAGACGGGCCATCCCAGGCAAAGTCAATATCAGACTCTTCGAAAGGGCGTATCTGCCAGGCATGCACATCCGAATAACGAGGATTAACCGTAGCGCAAAGTACCCCGGACAGCGTCCCCGTCCCTTGGGGGACACCCTTCCCACTGCGGCGCCAGGGAGTTCTTGCATTGATGACTATATAGACGGGCATTGCGTCTTTGTCGCATAGGAGCGTCTGCCATGTATCCATAAATGAAACCGGATTATACTGGCGGTTTACGGAGGACCCTTTGGCGTAAGATTCCAGGATATTGGTGTATGCCCCGTCCTTAAACACGAATTCGCAGTCCTTCAGTTGGACCCAGGTATAGATATCATCCTCTTTCAATTCGCTGACAGACAACAATTTCAGAGGCACATCAGAAGCACTGCCAGGGAGAACCTCACGAATAGCCCCTCCCGGCAGCTCCTCCACGGAATACGCACCCTTCTCGTTCACTTTCAGAATGGCATCTTTCAAAGACAGGACAAGGGTTGCGTATCGGGAGGTCTTTTGCACCTCGCTGGTCTGACGCCGGAACAGCAGGCGAACGCCATACTTTCCATCGAGGCTCTGGAGATAGACCGTCCGGTTGTTCATAGATGTAGAGTTGTCCCTGTAAGATACTTGCTGGCCATCATACAGGTTTGGATGCTCTGCATCGCTGATGACAACTCCTCTGAGGAGCAGTTCTTCCGCAATAATCATACTTTCCCCTGCGGAAGCCATCGAGCGAAGTTCCGCGAACGATATCTCCCGCGCCCCAACCCCAAGATGAGCGGTCAGGAACAATAAGAATATGAGGAGCGTCCTACGCATTGTTTACTTGTTATAACGAATGGCTAGATAGTTCAGCGCGTTGTTCGCTTTCGTCGTACCGGCAGCGCCATTCCGGTACTCCGCGTCCAGATAACCCTGGAGCGTACTGCCAAGCCGATTGCGCGGGATGAGCCGGATATAGACATCCGTTTTCCCCAGCAGACTGAGCGGAAGCGGTATGTTAACGGGCTTGTATGCAGCGCTTTGCCAATATTGTGTAGCGTTCCATTGGACCACGTCAGGAACACTGTACTGGGCGATATCTTCCCAATGGGTATCCGGATTATTGCTTTCTGCCCACTGTACTTTCCATTGAATGGGACTATAACCTTCCGAGGTAACATTCAACGTGGATAGTTGGAGGGACAACTGATCGGTTGAAATACCCGCTGTGGAAAAATGGACCACCCAATACTCCGGCACATTGCCGGCATCGTTCCACCAGGCCTCCCGCATCCACGCCAGGGCAATACTGTTGTTGACGGGAAGCACCCCTTTGTCGATATTGCCAGCGTCATAATCCTTCCCGTAATCAGTGCCGTCCTCCAAGATGATACCGAATGCGTTCTCATTGGACTTGTCGGCCCTGTTGACAGGCCCGAGATAAGAGAATTCGATAATGGGATAGGCGTGGGTCCTGAACACCGGATGGGTTGTCCCTTGAAAACTATGGTCCATGGTACCATGGCCATACGTGGCCTCCCAACTGCCATCTGCATTACCGACAGGAAGATATCTCCACTCGCATATCATCTCCGAGAATCCGTCCCGGAACGAATCCTGAAAGGCGATTCCCTCACGGGACATGTGGCGAATCTGATACCGGCCGATGGTACCGCAGTCCTCTTCATCCTCCGCATCACTATCGACAAATCGTCTGTACTTCTCATGTACGATAATGCCTGTCACAGTGCCGCTGCCGTATCCCAGACGGCTGCCGTCCCGACGATAGGGGCAGGTCGTATTGGTAAACATATAGATGCTCCCGCCATCCTTACAACGAATCAGGGAAGGATATTTTGCGATTCTGTGCGTGTTATTGACGAGGGTATATCCCTCATTAAAGGGCGTTAGACTGCCTTTCCGTACCGGGAATTCGCAATTTATCAACGTAACCCGGGTATAGAGATCTTCATCGGTCAACGCGTTGATGTTCTTCTCTTTCTTGGGGATAACATCCTCGGAAACCGTTTCAGCAGAAGAAATGTTGGAAGCTGACAGGCGCGAAATCACGTATCTGTTCGGATCGGCATATTTGACGAGTTGGGCGCCCTTAAGGTTCAGCGTAACCAATGAATTAAGTTCCAGCGAGTTGTCTCCTGACGAGGCAAATTCCAATAATACGCCGAACCGGCCATCCGTACTCTCCATATAGGCCGAGCGTTCACAGACACTGTAATCGATTGTAGTGTTGGTTGTCTGCACATTGTCACCCATGTTACCGGAATTCTTATCGGAGACAATGTATCCGCTCAGAATGATGTCGTCAAGCACTTCCGGTGTACTGGTAGCCATTGCCCGGAGTTCTTCGAAACTTACCACATTGCCGATGTGGTTCGTCGAGTTGGCCTGTGTGACATTGAGCGTCCACTGCATCTTCTCTTTCCAGCCATTGGTGTACGAAATCGTAACGACAGCAGTACGTATGTCCTCACCCGGATTGTCTGAGGTCGTAATGGCCAATTGATCAGAAGAAAGATGAACGGTTTTTATCCACTGATCGCCGGAAGCGTCAAGATAAACGGTTCGGAAGGAGAACTCGGCCGGCTCGATATTCGTGCTCATGTCTATTTTCGTATCGCCGCTTGCGTTATATGCCACGACACTGGATGCATTCATTCTAAAGAATTCATCCTCATCCCCCTCCTGCTTGATATAGACAGTATCGCGCCTGGCTTCAGTTTCCAAAAGCACCTCAGCCATGCGCCGGAATGAAGGATTCGGGGAGACCTCCACATGAAGGACCGCATCCCCGTCAAAACTGTCCGCAGAAAGCCGAGCCCAGGAACTACCCTCAAGCAGCGATATCCTGCCTGGCATATTCGCGTAAATTTGGATATCTGTCCCTCCCGCCGTACTTTCCAAAATATAGTCTTCCTTTTCCGTTCCAAGTTCTTCCGGTCTTTTCAGGCGCATCCCATCAAAAGCACAGGAACAGAGAGACAACAGAACCATAATATGTAATAGGGTCTTATTCATAGTCGAGCATTAATTAGACAGGCTGGATGTGGCTGCCTGAACCAGGATAAAACTAAAGGGATATTTCGTCCCATCAGACGAAGTGAAGGTAAGTTCTATGCGGGCTACCCGGTCGGCGCCTCTATTGTTAGCTCTTAACACCACATCAAAGACGGTAGAATAGGGATCGTTCGTAACAATCCTGGCCCAAGATGCCGAAGATTTGGCGCTGGCAAGCAACTGGGGGACAAATGGCAGCAGGTTGGTACTGAAGGACAGGCTGATCGTGGACGCCTCTGCAGGAAAAGCCTTGCCCAGGAGGGAACTGTCCCAACTTATGGACGGCATCTGGGACGTCTGTGTCAAGGTAAGATTCGTTCGGGTCTCAGTTCCAAAGTCATCCGTATATGCCAAAGAAATGACGGCCTTCCGATCAGTTCCCAGAGTGTTTTCGTCAAGTTTATATTTTAGTACGGGTCCCTGAGCGATGATAACATCGGAAATCCAGTCAACCTGTTCGCCCTGCTGTCCTTTGACTGAAATAAGGATATCCTTTAGTTGTGCAGGGGGAATATTGCTCTCGAGCGGAAGGACTGACTCCCCGCCCGCACGGGAAAGCGAGAGGCTCGTCTGGATGAAACGCAAAGTCATTTCGCCAAAACTGGATTTCTGGACCATTTCGATGGTCGCAATGCGATCGCCTTCCCGGACAGTGACAAGCGCTTTTCTCGCAGGACCCGGGTTTTCATCGAAGCGGAAGACAAAACTGCCGAGTCCGCTGCCTGAAGTTTTGTCAATGGAGGCCCAATCACATTCCGACAGAGAAATCGTCCAGTCGGTGTTGGCATATACGATGACATTCGTACTGCCGGCATCTGCAGGAAGGTCGTTTCTCTTGGCGGAAAGGGCGAGCGGGTATTCCAGAAGGACCTTCTGGGCACAACCGCACAGCAGCGCCAGCGAGAATAAGAGTAAACAAAACTTTTTATCCATACGAATGCCTCCTATAGTCCTTCTTCGTAAGCCTTGTTATCCAGCGCACCACCAGAGAGCGCACACTGAACATCCGGAATAGGATAATACTCCATACAAGGCCGAATATTGTCTTTTAGTTTCTGATACTCGGAGAACTCATATGTCCGCTGATACCAAATGCCCCAGCGGACCAAATCAAATTTCCGCTGGAATTCGCCTGCCAGTTCCCTGCCTCTCTCATTTTGGATTTCATCCAGCAATTTTTCCTTGGTCTTGAATGTGCCGTAAGGAGAAATACCGGCGCGCTCCTTAACCTGATTAAGATGCTGGATGGCTTTTTCATGCTCATTCAGTTCGTTGTAACACTCGGCCAACATCAGCACCGCATCTGCATAACGGAGGATGGTGTAATTATTGGAATCGCAAGTGCTATACATATTATAGCACCACAATTTCGGCCCGCTCCATACACGGGAAAAATTCTTCCCGTTCCAGGACCACACGAGTGTCATATCCTTTCTCTTGTCCGTTGATGTTCTCGTAAATAATCCGTTGGCCAGGAAACCGTTGGGACGGAGTGACTGCCACACGACACAGTCCTTGCCAAGTTCCGGAATTTCTACTCCATCAAAAGTGGTTTTACCGTCCGCATTTGTTCCTTTAGCGCACGGGACTGTGATACAGCCAAGATTGGAATAGAATTTCAGACCGGTCGTGGAATATTCGTGCTGAATCTCATAAATAGACTCGTCGGTATTCTTGACAGAATAGGGCACATCCGAAAGCGGATACCGGCTAAGGGGACCGTATAGGGATTCAAGCGTCTCAAGGGCCTTTGTAGCTGAAACCCAATCTTTGTTCCACATTGCCAGTTTAGCAATGACCATGTAGCCCATCGCCGCTCCTGCACGCTGCAAGCCCAAGTCGCAACGTCTTTGCTGGGGAAGATCCCCGATGCACTCCTGCAGTTCTTCAACGAGAGCGGCACGGGTCTCGGTAGCGGACATACGAGGTAGGGTCCGTACCGCCTCCAATTCCTGGACATTCTTCAGGTAATTGGTATAGAAAGGGACATCCCCGAAAAACGAGGTCAACAGGTAGTACCACCAGGCCCTCATGATTTTGGCTTCCGCGATCAGGGGTTTCGTCACAGCAGGGTCCAACGGGGATTTCTCCATCGCATAAATGGCATAATTTGCATTTCTGACCCCGTAATAAGCATATTCCCACACCGTCGTTCCGAATCGGGCGTTGGCGGGTGAAATATCCATCTGGGCATCCTGGGTACCGGAATCGATATAGTACAGGTCCGTGCAACCTTCCAGCGCAATCTCAAAACCAAGCTGATAGATGGAGTTGAAGGGGTTATATACAGATTTCACGCAGGCGTCACACTGTTCCACCGTCGCACAGAAATCATCCGGGGCCAGATATAAGGAACTGTCCTCTTTCAGCGAACAGGAAAACAATGCCGCAGATAAGCCAAGCAGGAAGTATAATCGTTTCATCATCGCTTAATACCGGATTTGGATACTGAAAACAATGGTTCTGGCCTTCGGATAAGCACCGACATCCATCCTCCGCACTGTAGAACTGGTCCCGGAAGAAGACACGTCCGGATCAAACCCGTTATAATGTTTAAAGAGGAGCAGATTGTTGCCGGTGACAGACAGCGTCATGTCTTTCAGCGGCATCCGGCTTTTTCTTAAGTCCAGCGTATAAGAGAGGCTAAGACTCTGCAGTCGTAGGAAACTGGCATCATACACCATGAAGTCACTGGGGAGGGCCACTTCATAGTAGCCGGCACGCGGGATGTTTGATTCCGGATTGCGTATGGGGTCCCAGGCGTTCAGCATGAAACGATACTGGTTCGTTGTGCTGCCCCCCGCCATGTAAAACATCGAATAATTATAGATTTTCCCGCCCAAAGAGTACGTCCAGTACATCCCGAGCCTGAGGTTCTTATACCGGAAATTATTTTGGAAACCGCCATAGAGAACAGGGTCGGCATTGCCCAAATAGCAAAGATCGCTCTGATTAAGCGTCCCGTCATGGTTGACATCGACATATTTCGGGACGCCGAGGGATTGGATAGCCGTCTGGGAGGCATACGTATGTGTCTTTTTATTCCGCTCCACTTCCTCCTTGCTATGCCATACGCCGCCATATGTAAACCCCCAAAGCGAGTTTAGCGGGTACCCCTTGACATAACCCATCATCATATAGCCGTTGTTACCGGGAGAATTAAACGTGGGAACGAAGGCTTCGCTGCCTACATCTATGACCAGCTGCCTGTTGTGCGCGATGGTAAAGGTGGAAGACCACTCGAAATTGGGCTTTATGATATTCCGGGAATCCAGTGTGAACTCAATGCCGGAATTGGTCGTCCTTCCAAGGTTGGTATAACGGCCGGCATAGCCGGTGCTGGACGGGACCTTGACCGTCAGCAGAAGATCATCCGTATGGGACGTATAGGCCTCCAGGCTAAAGCGGAGACGACTGTTGAAGAAACTTCCGGTCAGGCCCGCGTTATACATGGTTGTTGTCTCCCAGGTCAAGTCCGGGCTGTCGATGCGCGCCGGTAGATAAACGACAGGCTGGGATCCATACATCAATGAGCCGGTTGTGGATACGAGCGCCGCCTGGGAAAGAAAATAACCGATGGAATCATTTCCCGTCTGACCAGCACTGACTTTGAGCGAGAGTTCATCGATCTTGTCCATTCCGGAGAGAAACGATTCCTTGTGGATATTCCATTTCAAGGCCGCGGAAGGGAAAAAGCCCCATTTGTGATTGTCGGCAAAGTTGGAAGCCGCATCGGCGCGCCCGGTCAAAGTCAGGTAATAGCGGTTCCTATAGTTATAATTGACACGTGCCAGGACCGACAAGTTGTTCTTTTTTCGGGCATCCGTCGTTGCGCTGTAGGTGTTTTTGTCCGCTACCGCCTTCATGTCGTTCCACTTCATCTGATCGACCTGGTATCCTGAGCCGGACAAGTAAAAATAGCGGGTTTGGAATATGGACCCGGTAAAACCGGCCACGGCATCAAGATAATGGATTTTCAGCCAGTTGCGTTTGTAAGAAAGGGTAGTTTCCACTGTATGCCTTTCCTCCCCGTAATCCTCACGGATGGCATCCCCTCCGGCGCCTTCCTGTTTGGCGGGCAACTGTGACGAAGAATACGCAAACCGTTCCCTGTCGTAATAGTACAGATTATACTGAACTTTCCACTTAAGGCTCTTCCCGATTGATGCTTCCGTCCAAAGCGATGGCTGAAAAAAACTCCGCTGGTAGCGATCCTCTTTGTTTTCGAGGACTGAAACCGGCGTATTAATCAACGTGCCGTCGTTGTACAGGGGATTGAAATTATCCCGCTCTCCGATAAGAGGCGAAAGATACAATGCGGAATCATACCACCCCGTGCCACCGATGGTGGTCAAGGGCGTATCTGTATACCTTCGGGAAAAGTTCATTGTATATCCAACCCGCAGTGATTTGAACAGTTGGTGCGTGATGCTCAAGGAATGCGATATCCTTTTTTCACCGCTCTGGCGAATAATACCCTGTGTATCGTTATAACCCAACGAAGCATAGTAATTCGTCTTTCCGCTGCCTCCAGAAATGGACAGGTGATAATTCTGATACGGGGCCAGTCGGGTAATGGCCCCGATCCAGTCGGTCCCCTCTCCATAAGCAAACGGGTCGGATAGTTTCCGATCGGAAAGCGGAGTATTGTAATTACCGGCCGAATAACTGGGCCAAAGGGAGTAATCGAGCCGGTAAAGGGCAAATTCGGTTCCGTTCATAATATCCGGACGGGAAGGGAGTTGAGAGAATCCCGCTTCCGCCTTTAGGGTGATATTGGGTTTCGGAGAAGATTTGGCCGACGCCGCCTTTGTAGTAATCAGGACAACGCCGTTGGCGCCTCTGGAACCATAAATAGCAGTTGAAGATGCATCTTTGAGAATAGAAAGATCTTCGATATCAGCCGGATTGATGTCGTTCAGATCATGAACGGCGTCCATGACACCGTCAACGACAATCAGTGGTTCATTGGAGGCTGTAATGGAGCGGGTCCCCCTAATCCTGCTAGTCGTTGTTGCACCGGGAGCACCGGATGTGGACATAACATCAGCTCCGGCGATACGTCCCTGTAAAGCCTGATCTACCGATGAAACCGGGACATTCCGGATATCACCCATTTTCACACTGGCCACCGATCCGGTAACATCTTCCCTGCGGACGGAACCGTATCCGATGACAACAGCTTCATCCAAAGCCAACGCCGCATCGGCCTGAAGAACTACGTTCAGGGGCGATTTCCCCTTTGCGGGAACCCTGAGTTCCTTCATCCCAAGATAATTGAAAACAAGAATATCGTCTTCGTTGCACACAATGGTGTAATGGCCATCGATATCAGCCATAATGGCGTTGTGCGGCTGCGGAGACGCCTCGTTGACAATCGCAACCACAGCTCCCGGCAACGCTTCTCCCGAAGCGTCAGTGACGGTTCCTCGCACCTCGACCTTCGTCTGCTGTGCCATTGCAGGCATGGCCAACAGGAGGAAAAGCCATAGAAACTGTCCTACTCTCATGCGTTGTTCATTTTTTTCGAAAGGTAATTAAAAGGGAAACGGACGAAGGAAAATCTCCTATCAAAAAAAGAAAAAAAAGACAATTCCTACCATTTCTGAAGGAAAGAAGGAAAGAATCCTCTACTTTTTCAGAAAAAGAATACAGGAATAGAATGTATCTGATGAATTATTTATATCTTCACCCTGAAAAACATAAAAACTCATGGAAAACAGACGATCATTTATCAAGAAATCAGCAATGGCGGCTGCGGCGGTATGCCTGTCCGAAATAGGTTCAAACGCAGCTCCTACAGCGTTGGAAGGATTCGGAAAGGCCAACAGGAACAGCCATTCCAACCTCATTGTCCCGAAGGGCGACGCACTCCCGATTACGGGTACTTTTCTCGATGAAATCTCCCATGATATCCCGCATCAGAATTGGGGCGAAGCCGAATGGGACCGCGATTTCCGTTATATGAAAGAGATGGGGATCGATACCGTCATCGATATTCGCTGCGGGTATAAAAAGTTTATGACCTACCCATCGCCATATCTTTTGAAACAAGGAGGCTATATGCCGTCAGTGGATTTGATAGATCTGTTCTGCCGCCTCTCTCAGAAATACGGGATGACCTATTATCACGGCCTTTATGATTGCGGAAGCCGCAATAGCGTCGATCAGGTGGAACCCAATAAATATATCATTGAAGAAGTTTGGGAACGTTATGGAAGCAAATACGACAGTTTCGGCGGCTGGTATATCAGCCACGAGTTGGGCCGCTATCTTGACGGGGCCATCGGCGCATTTCAGACGATGGGTAAGCAGTGCAAGGATATCTCGAAAAGTGCGAAGCATCCGAAAGGCCTTCCGACATTCATTTCCCCCTGGATTGACGGAAAAAAGGCAGTCAGTGCGGCAAAGGCGGAGGTGCACCGCGATGAAGGAGTGTCTGTTGACGACCATCGGACGAAATGGAACACTATCTTCGACGGTATTCACGAATATGTTGATGCCTGTGCTTTCCAGGATGGTCACATTGACTATGATGAACTGGATGCCTTCTTTACTGTCAACAAACAACTCTGTGACAAATACGGCATCCAATGCTGGACCAATGCAGAATCCTTTGACAGGGATATGCCCATCAAATTTTTCCCGATTAAATTTGACAAATTGAGACTCAAACTTGAGGCGGCTAAACGATGCTCATACGACAAAGCAATTACTTTCGAGTTTTCACACTTCATGAGCCCGCAATCCGCATACCTCCAGGCGGGTCACCTCTACGACCGCTATAAAGAGTATTTTGGCTGACGGGTACGTCCTCCGGAAGGCGAGGTAACCTGTAGGTTATAAAAAACACCGGTTAGTGCTCCTTGCAGCAATTCTTGCGGGCACTTCCTGCTCTCATTCGCCATCACAGGCAATAATGGACGAAGTATTTCTGGTTCCGCCCCAGCATGCCAAACCCGCGGTTTGGAGACAATTGATGGAACGCAACCTTCTTTTAGAAATCTGGCGAAATCATTGCCGAATCAAAATATTATTCGTAGTTTTGCACAGTCATATATATTATGACTGTTAGCTAAAATTTAGAACAGGTATCCAGCCCTAACCGGATACCTGTTTGTTTTCAAAAGACATATATTCTTAGCCAAGGGGAGGTACTGAATCAAGGAGGCTCGTTGTTTTTACAAGCTAACAGAATATATATGATTAAAAAGAAAACAAGACCCAGAATTGTTCGCATCTCCACTAGGGTGGAGGTTGTCAGACTTGTCAAAGTTCGCTCTTACAAGAGAGTGCACAATGGCAAGATTGAGAGAGTCAAAAGCCACTACCGTAAGTATTAGGGTACTGAAAGTAGTTTGAGCGATTAGGCTCTACCGAAAGGCGCTCTGCTCTATCCCCTTGGCTTTTTATCCAGCATCGGCAGTAACCAGGCCAGGTTATCATCAATGAAACGGCCCCCATTGCGGAAGCTTTGCCAAATGACGTTCATTTAAAAAGAAAAATAAGTTGCCTCGTTTCAAAACCTGTGGCCGCCCATGGCCACATGAATGGGAGGGGCCCAAACTTGTTTGGGAGGGACGGAGCGAAGCGGAGGGTT
>ONKE01000057.1 GCA_900318355.1 uncultured Bacteroidales bacterium | reverse complement strand
TGTATTCCTGGCTGTCCGGGTCGTTCTCCGGGAGGAGGAACTCGCCGTAAGGACCGGAAATCATCACCTTGTCACCCGGCTTGCGGGAGAAGACATAGGTCGAGGCGATGCCAGGAGGCACGGGCAGCATCTTGAAGACGCCGCGGGGCTGGCTGCGGTCGAACGGCGGGGTCGCGATACGGACGTTGAGCTTGATGACGTTCTTCTCGGCCGGATAGGAAGCCATGGAATAGGCGCGGATGGTCGGGACGGTGTTCTTGTACTTGATGCCGAAGAAACCGTATTTCTCCCAGTCGCCGCGGTATTCCGGATCGATGTCCATGTCGGCGAAATCCACGTCGTAGGCGGGAATGTCGATCTGGATGTATTCACCGGACTTGAATTCGATGTGCTCGCCTTCGGGCAGACGCACGGTGAATTCCTTGATGAAGGTGGCGACGTTCTTGTTGGAGATGACCTCGCACTCGAGTTTCTTGACGCTGAGGGCGGATTCGGGAACGGCGATCTTGACGTTGTCCTTGATCTTGACCTGGCATCCGAGACGCCAGCCGTCCTTGATTTCCTTGCGGGAGAAGAAGCCTTTTTCGGTGGGGAGGATCTCGCCGCCGCCTTCAACGACGCGGACCTTGCACTGACCGCAGTTGGCCTTGCCGCCGCAGGCGGAGGGAAGGAAGATGCCGCAGTCGGCGAGGGTGTGCATCAGGTCGCCGCCCTGAGGGACGTCGAGCACTTTCTTGCCGTCGTTGATGTCGATGGCGACATTGCCTGAAGGGGTGAGCTTGGCCTTGATGACGAGCAGAAGGGCAACGAGGATGAGAGTGACAACCACTATGGTTGCGACAGCTCCGAGAATGGTGTTTAACATCATAACTTCAGTCCTCCTACAGTGAAATGCCCATGAAGGTCATGAAGGCGATACCCATCAGACCCACCGTGATGCAGGTGATGCCCAGGCCCTTGAGCGGGGCGGGGACGTTGGAGTATTGGAGCTTCTCGCGGATGGCGGCCAGGGAAACGATGGCAAGGAACCAGCCGAGACCGGAACCGAGGGCGTAGACCGTGGCCTCGCCGAGACCGGCGAAATCTCTCTGCTGCATGAAGAGCGAACCGCCCAGAATGGCGCAGTTGACGGCGATCAGCGGCAGGAAGATGCCGAGCGAAGCATACAGGGAAGGGGAGTACTTCTCCACGACCATTTCCACGATCTGGACGATTGCGGCGATGACCGCGATGAAGATGATGAAGCTCAGGAAGCTCAGGTCAACACCCTCGATGAGTGCGTCCGGCTTGAGGACGTATTCGTTGAGGAGGTAGTTGATCGGGAGCGTCACAACGAGGACGAAGATAACCGCGAGGCCCAGGCCGGCAGCCGTCTTCACATTCTTCGATACCGCCAGGAATGAGCACATTCCCAGGAAGTAGGCGAAGATCATGTTGTCCACAAAGATGGACTTTACAAGTAAGCTGAGATATTCCATAGGGCGTCGTGATTATTTTTCTTGCAGGTCTTTCTGGATGGAACGCTGCACCCAGACGATGCATCCCAGGAGGATGAGCGCCATAGGAGGCAGGATTACGAGGTTGTTGGGAACGTAGCCCATCCAGCCGAGAACGTCATAACCGAAAAGGGTGCCGCTTCCGAGAAGCTCGCGGAAGAAGGCGACGATAAGGAGGATCAGACCGTAGCCGGCACCGTTGGCGACACCGTCGAGGAAGCTCGGCCAGGGCTTGTTGCCAAGGGCGAAGGCCTCGATGCGGCCCATGACGATGCAGTTGGTGATGATAAGGCCGATGTAGACGCTCAGTTGCTTGTCGATGGCGTAGGTGGCCTCGAAGGACTTGAGCACCTGGTCGACCAGGATCACCATCATGGCGACCACGACCAGCTGTACGATGATACGCACGCGGCCGGGGATGGTGTTGCGCAGCAGCGAGAGGATCAGGCTGGAGACGCCGGTCACCACTATGACCGAGAGCGCCATGACGAGCGCACCCTTGAGGGTCACCGTGACGGCAAGCGAAGAGCAGATGCCGAGGACCAGGACGGTGATCGGGTTACCCTTGAAAATAGGGTTCAGAATGGTTTCTTTGAGTTTTGCGTCCATGGTTTAGTCCTCCTTTACTTCTTTTGCGTCGTCGCCGTTGACATCGTCATTGGCGTTAACGTCGTCGCTGCTGTCTTCGACCTCTGCGAGAAAGTATTTGGCGTAGGTAGCCATCCATACGTCGATGGCATTTTCGAGGCCCCGGGAAGTCATCGTGGCGCCGGTGATGGCGTCGATCTTGTTGTCGACGAGGCTCTTGCCGGCTTCATCCTTGGGGGCGCCGCCCTTGACGATGTCGAAGGGGTTGACGCCAGCGAAATCGATCATCTCGCCGTCGAAGGAGTGCTGGAACTCGGGGTCGTCCTTGATCTTGGCACCGAGGCCGGCGGTCTCGGACTCATGGTCGAAATATGCGCCCTTGATGACGTTGGAACCGGGTTCGAAGGCGATGTAGCCCCAGACCGGGCCCCAGAGGCCGGCGCCGTAGACGGGCACGACCGTCACTCCGTTCTTGAAGATGAAGACGGGGAGTTCGGGGGTGTCTGCGCCCTTGATGTTGTAGTTTTGCTTCTTGAGCTCGGAAGGGGAATAGACCTTTTCCAGGGGCAGGTCGGCGACCTTCTGGCCGTCGGGACCCACCACGAAGGCGCGGTCGATTTCCTCGGCGTAGCGGGCCAGGACGGCCGCATTGCCGATTTTGCCGAACTCTTCCTTGGAGCCGAAGCCCGCGGCTGTCATCATCTGGGAGATGGTGTCGGCCTTTTCGTTGGCTTCCTGACGCCCTTTGAGCGACTGGGAAACCACAGCCAGGACCGCGGCCACGACGACCACTATGAGCGTCGTGTAGATAACTGTGTACAGATTGCTGTTAGTATTCATTGCGCGTATCCTTTAGGCTGTTTTGAGTTTTTTGTTGCGGCGGGAGACGGCCACGCTTACTACGCAGTGGTCAATCAGCGGAGCGAAGGTGTTCATCAGCAGGATGGCCAGCATCATACCTTCGGCATAGCCGGGGTTGAAGAGGCGCACCGTGATGCAGAGGGCACCCACGAGGAAACCGTAGATCCATTTGCCGCATTCGGTCTGGGCGGAGGTGACGGGGTCGGTCGCCATGAAGACGGTACCGAAGGCGAAACCGCCGAGCAGGAGCTGATACCATGCAGGAACGTCGGTGGCGCCGAAGGCCGTGCCGAGCCAGCCCACGAAGAGGGCGCCCAGGACGGAGGAGCACATGATCTTCCAGCTGGCCACGCCCGTGCAGATGAGGAGGCATGCGCCGAGGAGAATCGCGATGACGCTCGTCTCGCCTACGCTGCCGGGAACTGTGCCGGCGAAGAGGCTCCACCAGTCGTAACCCGCGCCCTGGATGCCGGCGATGCCGTCGGACATGTGGGAGAGGGGAGTTGCGCCGGTGACGCCGTCGACCATGGTCTCACCCTTGCGCATTGCGATCCAGACATCGCTTCCGGACATCTTGCTCGGATAGGAGAAGAACAGGAAGGCGCGTGCCAGTAGGGCGGGGTTGAGGAAGTTCATACCGGTGCCGCCGAAGACCTCCTTGCCGAAGATGACGGCAAATGCGGTGGCGATGGCGAGCATCCAGAGGGGAACGTCGACGGGAACGATAAGAGGGATGAGGAAGCCGGATACGAGGTACCCTTCGTTGACTTCTTCGCCCTTGATCTGGGCGGCGGTGAACTCGATTCCGAGGCCGACCAGGTAGGAGACGATGTACAGGGGCAGCACCTTGAGGAAACCGTACCAGAATGTGGCCCAGAATCCTGCGGCGGTGTCACCGATGGCCAGGTTGTGCTGATAGCCGACGTTCCACATGCCGAAGAGGGCTGCGGGGATGAGGGCGATCACCACGATGATCATCACACGCTTGAGGTCCACGACGTCGCGGATGTGGGAACCCTTGCGGGTCACGGTCGCGGGAACGCGGAGGAAGGTGTCGAAAGCGTCCACAGTCGAGTGGAGAAAGCCCAGTTTGCCCCCTTTCTCAAAGAGGCCGGGCTGTTGGGTCTTGTTTTCTTCCATGGTCGTTTCGATTTATGCCATTTCTTTAACCATCAGGTCGATACCCTTCTGGATAATGGCCTGGATCTCATTTTTGGACGGGTCGACGAACTCGCAGAGGGCGAGGTCTTCCGGAAGCACTTCGTAGATGCCGAATTTCTCCATCTTGTCGATGTCTCCTGCGAGGCAGGCCTTGACAAGGTAGATCGGGTAAATGTCCATGGGAAGCACCTTGGAGTAGACGTCGGACACGACGAAGGCGCGGGGGCCGCCGTTGGTGTTGGTGTTGATGTCGTAGCGCTTGCCGGGGAGGGCGTTGGGCAGGTAGGTGCGGGAAGACGAGAACTTGCCGAAGCGGAAAGGCTTGGCCCAGCCGAGGACTTCGCGCTCGGTGCCTTCGTGGAGAAGGGTGACCTGGTTGTCGAACCAGCCGAGGTAGCCCTGCTCGCCGACGTTGGTGCCGGTGAGGGCGTCACCGCTGACGAAGCGGACGTCGTTGCCGGAATTGTCGTAGAAGGCCTTGAGGTCGGTCATGCAGATGCCGGGGAGAGCCTCTACGTAGGCGGGATCCTTGGCCGCGGGGCCGGTGACCGCCACCTTGCGGGTGAGGTCGACCTTGCCGGTGCGGAGCAGCTTGCCGATCGCAGCGACCATCAGCAGGGACACTGTCCACACGGTTTCGCCCTTGAGAATGGGGGAAATGTGGCTGATCTGGACGCCGACGTTGCCGGCGGGGTGCTTGCCGCTGAAGACGTGCTGGATGACGTTTTCGATGCGGTGGAAAGGAGTGCCTTCGTAGTTGTCCTGATTCAGGCTCAGGTGGACGCCGCCGCGGGTGAGCTTGCCCAGGGCGATGACGCCGGCCTGGATGTCCTGGGCGCTGTCGCCGAGGGCGAATTCAGGGTTGGCTGCCAGAGGCGCTGTGTTGAAAGCGGAAATGAAGATGGCCTTCGGGGTGATGTCAGGATTGGCGAGGACGCCGTAGGGGCGCTGGATGATTGCGGCCCAGAGTCCGCTCTTGAGAAGCAGGTCGCGAACCTGTTCGGCGGAGAGCCCTGAAGGGTCGCAGGAACCGAAATCAACTGCCTCTTTCTTGCCGTCCGGGCTGATGCGAACTTCAAGGAGCTTGCGCTTCTCGCCGCGCACGATCGCGGCTACGGTACCGCTCACCGGGGAGGTGATGAGAATGCCGGGCTGCATCTTGTCGCACAGGACGGGGGATCCGGCCAGGACATGGTCGCCCTCACGCACAAGCAGGCGAGGGTTAAGCCCGTGGAAATCAGCGGGCTTAAGGGCAACGGTCTCAGGCGCAACGACCCCGCAGGTCTTGAGGGCTGCCGCTCCCGCAATGGGAATGTCGAGCCCACGTCTAAGATGAATGTTGTTTGACATTATGTTAAATATAAAAAAACTTCACGTTGCAAAACGCGGCGCGAAGTTACTCATTTTTTACGGGAATAGAAAGGATTTTTTCTATTCTTCCCTGATAGTGAAGGTGTGACGCCCCGAGCCGATGCGGGATGGGGCGGACAGTTTCCGGCAGACGAACCCGTCGGGAACCTCCACCAATGCCTCATGACCCGCGGGAATCTCTATGGTCCAACGGATTCGTTTCCCGCTGCGGCGCCACGAAGAAGAGATGCGTCCTTCGGGAGAATCGGTGCTGAACGAGAAATCGTCAAGCCCCTGCGGAATCGACGGACGGATGGCAAGCTGCCTGTCGCAGTCTCTGGTGATGCCGCCGAAAGTCTCGGTCATCCAGGCGCTTACGGCTCCGAACATGATGTGGTTGCGGGATATCGTGGGCGTTTCTATCTTCCAGGTTTCATACAGGGTGGTCGCACCTTCCTTTTCCTCCCACCAACCCCACGACGGGTAGCTCCGGCCGGTTACCAGCTTGTAGGCGAGGTCGGTGTAGCCGTTTTCCGAAAGGGCGTATAAAAGCGTCTTGGATCCGTGAAGGCCCACGTCCAGGTGGCCTCCGTCGGCCTCGACCCTCTCGGCGAGACGGTCGGCCACGGCTTGCCTGCATTGCTGCGGGACGATGCCAAAGCAGAGCGGAGCGCTCTGTTCGGTCTGGAAACCGGACGCGTAGACGTCTCCATGGAGATATGTCCCGTTTATCGCCGTGCGGATCGAATCGGCGAGGGAGTGGAATCCCGGCGCATCGGCGTCGTGGCCCGTCAGGAGGGCGATTTTCTCCATCAGGCAGGCGTCCTGCCACCAGTATAGGGAGATGACAAGGCGGGGGTCCGCCACGCTCTTGTAAGGTACCCAGTCGCCCAGTCCGTCTCTCGTCAGAAAACCGTCGGCAACGTCGGAATAATGGCCCATGAGCGCCTTCATGGCGTCGTAGTTGTCCGAAAGGATGCGGCTGTCTCCGTAGTGGAGCCAGATGTGCCAGGGGATGATAATCATCGAACTGGTCCAGTCTACGCCGTTGCCCCAGGTGTAGCCCCAGGTCGACGTCGGGATGATGGCGGGGAGGGTGCCGTCGGGAAGCTGGGCGTCGCGGTGGTCGGCCATCCATTTTTCGTAGACGCAGATGCCGTCGAAATTCTGCAGCGCCGCGTCGATGGGTATATGCGCGTCGGCGGTCCAGCCGTTCTTCTCGCGCTGCGGGCAGTCGGTCGGGTAGCCGAAGAGGTTGGCCTGGTAGGACCTGTTGGTGGCCTTCCACAGGCGGACGAGCCTGTCGTCGCTCGATTTCAATTCGGCCAGCGGAGTGAGGTCCGTACCCATGCGGAGGGCGGTCAGATTGTCTTTCTGCAGGCTCAGGGGGCGGTCTGACGTCACTTCCACGTATTGGAAGCCTTTGTAGCCGAAGTGCGGCCTCACGCAGTCATCCCCTCCGGAGAGGGTGTAGATGTCGGTCTGGAACGGGTCGGTTCCGCCCATGGAATTGGAATAAATGTCGATGGTGGACTGGTCGACGTGACCGTCGGGAGTGAGGGCCTCTCCATGGCGCAGCCGCACGCGGGTTCCTTCTTCCGCCTTGAGGCTGAGCCGGGTAACGCCGGCCATGTTTTCGGGGAAGGTGAATATCCACGTCGTGTCGTCAAGCTGGCGTAAATCCTTGGGTGCTAATTCGTTCAATATGCGGATAGGAGGCATGGCCTCCGAGACGACC
This sequence comes from uncultured Bacteroidales bacterium, assembly GCA_900318355.1. Classification (GTDB taxonomy): domain Bacteria; phylum Bacteroidota; class Bacteroidia; order Bacteroidales; family UBA932; genus Cryptobacteroides. The sequence continues at coordinate 36,958 of ONKE01000057.1, read as the reverse complement.
GGGCACTGCGGGGCCTTGGCCACGACGGCATGTCCCCAGGCGCTGTCGTCGAATCCGCTGCGGTCCCATCCTTCGGGACGGCGGCGCAGGTCGACCTGTTCCCCCGTGTAGATGCTTGCTGAGAGTATTTCGCTGTCGGCGGTCTTCCAGTCGGGGCCGCTGACGACGACCTCCTCGGAACCGTCGCCGAACGTCATGCGAAGTTCAAGGCAGAAGGACGGCCTGTCGCGCCACACCGCCCGCTCGAATTCCCACACGCCGCGGGACTGGAAATTGTACCATCCGCCCGCCAGAGCCACTCCAAGGACGTTTTCTCCTTCGTGAAGAAGGCTGGTTACATCGTCTGTCGTGTAGAGGCATCTGCGGTCGTAGCGCGTGAATGCCGGGGAAAGGCAGCGGTCGGATGTCGCTTCGGCGTTGATTAGCACTTCGCTCAGGCCGCGCGTCGCCGTGTAGAGACGCGCCTGCACGGGCTTTTGCTTGAGGTTGAAGACTTTACGGAAATATGGCACCGGCCGCCAGGTGGTGTCGCGCCCGTCGCCGATCCAGGAGCCCGCCCATGGCTCCGAGCCCTTGCCGGTCTCGAAGAAGACGGCCTCCGGCCTGCGGTATCTGCCGCGGTTGCTGCGGACGTCGACGCTCCACCAGTAGCGCGTGCGAGGCTCCAGCGCCGGTCCGTCATAGACGGCGTACATTTGCCCGGAAGCCTGCTCTGAACTATCCCAGACGATGTTTTCAAGGCGCGGGTCGGTGGCCACGATGATGCGCATGGACTCCTGCCGTATGCCGCGGCGGCGGTCTTTGAGAGTCCAGGTGAAGCGGGGCTTGGCCGCGTCTATCCCTACCGGGTTGTCAAGATGTTCGCAGCGCAGTTGCTGCGGGCCGCGTCCGGGCAGGAGGAACAGCAGCGCAAGTATCAGAGTACGTATCATTTACCGAAATAATGGGGCAGTCCGCCCAGGATAATGCGGTCGATGCCGACGGCATGGAGGCATTCCAGCTCCTCGGCAAGGGCGGCTGCGGCTTCCTTGCGCGGAATTGAATCTATGTCAGTGGGGAGCCACCAGATGGTGCCGCCGATTGCCGGACGAATCTTCCGTCCGGGAGCGGGCTCCTTCGGAAGCGCTTCATAATAAGCCTTGTAGGCCTGGTAATTCTCCTTGCGCGTGCTCAGGTCTATGGCCTTCTGCCCGTCGATGTCCTTGAGGCTGACCGCCGGACCGTCGGTGGGCGTCATGAGCGGATAGTAGCCCCAGTTGATGGTCCCGGTGGCATATTCTGCGGCGAGGTCCAGCTTCTGGGCGAGGAAATCGATGGGGGTGAATTCCCATACGCGGCGGCGCTCCCTTTCCTGCGCCACGGCGTCTTCCCAGTCGGCGGCGCGCACCTGACCCGTCTCGACGTTGATCCAGAATTCCGTACCGGCTTCACGGCAAGCCTCGGCGAATGCCTCCAGCATCGGGCGCCTCTGCTCGATGGTGAAGAAGGCCTGGTGCTCGGCTCCGGAGTCCTGCACCATCAGGACGTCGATGTCGCCTTCTTTCAAGCTCTCAGCCCACCAGACACGGTATTCCTCGGGCGTGAAGTAGCGGAAGCCGCGCCAGGCGTCCACGTCCAGGATGAAGAAAGGCGAAATGGTGGTCAGGTCGTCCGGGTCCAGTTTCCTGGCCGTAGCGGAAGATGCGCCCCACAGCCCTCTCCAGAAGTTGCTCTTCGGGATGTCGAGGGTGTCGACGGGATTGATTTCGTTGCCGTAGTACCAGCCTGCGAAGGACTCGTGGGCCCCGTAACGGGCATGATAAAGCCTCATCCATGCGTCCTGCCGGGCGATGAGCGAGTCGAGGTCGGCGCCTTCTTCAAACAGTCCGCCTCCGGAAACGGCGGTCTCCGAGATTATCGACATGCCGAGGGCGTCAGCCTTGTCGAAAATGGTCTCTATGATTTCCTCTCCGGTAAGGGTTTTGGGGGCGCATGCCGCTGCGACAAGCGCCAGGGAGGCGAGGATAATGCTTCTTTTCATTTCGTTACAGTGAAAGATCCGTATGCGTTGACTATCCAGATATACTGCATCCCGGCGTTGCGCTGACCGCGGATTTCCCTTCGAAGGGCGTTGTAGAGCTCGCTGGTGGAGAGATTCTTCGAATTGGGAACCAGCCACCACAGGGTGCCGTTTATCTTCGGGATGCACTTGAGCCCTGCGGGAACGGTCTCGGGGAGGCTCAGGGCGTATTCCTTGTAGGCTGCGTAATTGGCGTTCGCCTCGTTCAGGTCGACGGAAAAGCCGTCAATGTCCGTCGGGGTCAGGCCGCTGTTGTCGGTCAGCGGGTTCATCACCGGATAATAGCCCCAGTTTACTATGTTGGTCGCGTATTTTGCGGCCAGGTTCAGTTTGTCCTTGAGCCATTCCAGCCCGGTGTAGCGCCAGTCCTTCGAATGGTTCCTTTCCTGGGCCATGGCGTCGTCCCAGTCCTTGCAGAAGACCTGGGCGCTCTCGAGGTCGACCCAGAATTCGGCTCCGGCGTTGGCGCATGCCTGCGCGGTCGCGCTGAGGAAAGGCTCGCGGTCGGCCAGGGTGAAAATCGACAGGTGTTCGGCCCCGGAATCCTGAAGCATCAGGACGTCGATGCCGGTCTCCTTCAGGGTCTTCTCCCACCATGCGGCATATTCCTGAGGCTCGTAGTACGGCCAGACGTTGCGCTTGCCGTATTTGTCCAGGATGAAGAACGGGGCTATGGTAACTTTGCTCCCCGGAGCCACGCTATGGCATTTGTCGGCAATGCCTTTCCAGAGCGTCCGCCAGAAGCGGGTCTTTTCGGTGTCGGATTCACGCAGGGGATTGATTTCATTGTCCAGATACCAGCCCCAGAACGAGCTGTGGTGCCCGAAAGCCTCGGCGAAGGCCTCCGCGTCGAGGCCGGCTTTTGCCGCCAGGTATTCGGGATTGCCGGGGTACAGCCCGCCGCCCTTGAGGTTGATGTCGCAGATGACCTTCATCCCGAATTCGTCGGCGATGCTGTAGATCGACTCAATGGTGTCGTGCTTGTCGCTCCATTCGTGTTTCGGGGTGGTTTTCCCGTTGTCCTTGGACTTCTCGGCGCCTTGGCACGCGGAAAGGGTCAAGGCACAGAGGGCGGCAGCTATGGCGATAATCCTTTTCATCGTGTCTTCTTTTAATAGCCGGGATTCTCAACGAGCGAGGGGTTTGCGCTGGTCCTTGCCAGAGTGATGGGGAAGTAGTAGCAGCGCTCCGGGAAAGTCGGCTGATTCTGTCCGTCGATGTTGGGGATGAACTCGATGAGAAACTCCTTCGAGGCCCAGTCGTAGACATATCTGATGCCGGTGAAACTGCGCGTGAGCGCTGTCTCGGCGTCCCTCCAGCGGCGGAGGTCCCAATAGCGGTGGTTTTCGAATGCGAGCTCGACCTTGCGCTCATGCTTGATCTTGTCCAGGTCCACCGATTTGAGAGGCTCGATTCCGGCGCGGTCGCGAAGCTCGTTGATGAGGCTCATCGCGTCGCCCTTGCCCAGCTCGAACGAGGCTTCGGCCATGTTGAGGAGCACTTCCGCGTAACGGAAGATGATGTAGTCGGTGCGGGACTCGGCGAGCCAGACCATGTTGTCAGCCGACGGGTCGACGTATTTCATGATTCCAAAGCCGGGGTTCTGCAGACCGGAACGGGCGTGGTGGTCTATCTGCTTACCCACCGCCGGCATTCCCTGATAGGAGAGGTCGGCCTGGTAGATGGTCTCGGTGCCGTTGTCGGGCCTGATGCCCCAGTGCATGTCGATGATGTCGCTGCCCTGACGGGTCATCTTGCCGCCGGAATACTGGGCGCCGAAGGTGTAGGAGACGGCGTCGCGCCAGGGCGTGCCGTTGGTCCAGATGGAGGCGTAGAAACGCGGGTCGCGTCCGCCCCAGAGCTCTTCCATGGTCCATGTCTTCGAGGCGACGAGGGCGCGGTCCAGCGTGCCGGGGGTGCCGTCCACCATTTCGAATTCTTCGGCCATTTCGAGGTAGGGTGCGTTCATGTTGCCGGTGCCCCATACCTGAGGCTCAGGCGCTTCGATGGTGTCCCAGGACCAGGTCGTGCGGCCGCCGGCGTTGAAGCCCTTGCCTTCGTGGACCTTGGCCATAATGACCTCACAGTTGTGCTCGACGAGGAAAATGTCCTTGAAGTTCTGGACCTTGTCGGGATTGCCGCGGTAGAGGGAGAAAGGCCCTTGGGTCTTAATCTCTTCGCAGGCGTCGTAGCATTTCTGGAAATACTTGTTGGCCTGGTCGGAAGGGATGCCAAGAAGGCCGTCAAGCTGCACTTTGCCGTATTTGGCGATGCTGCCGGCATACAGTGCCGCGCGGGCCTGGAGGCACAGAGCGGCCCATTTGTCGGCGCGGCTGTAGCCCGGCGATTTCTCGAGTTCCACCTTGGCCAGGTCCATTTCCGAGATGATGAAATCGTAGATTTCCTGTTCGGAGTTGCGTTTGGGGTAGAGGATTTCCTTGGGGGAGTCCAGCTCGGGGACGACGGTCAGGAGCGGCACTCCGCCGTAACGCTTGACCATTGAGAAATAGATGAATGCGCGCAGGAAGCGGGCCTCTCCCGTGCGTAGCGTCACGAGGTCGGCCGAAAGCGGCGACTCGGGCAGGCTCGCGAGGATGCCGTTGAGGTTGCGCAGGGTGTAATAAGCATTTTCCCAATATTCAAGCATGCCGCCGCTCTGGGTGATGCCGAAGAACTTGAAGGGGCTGTAGATGCCGCCGGCGCGTTTGTCGGCCATGTAGCGTGTCTCGTCGGCAATGTCCAGGGTCAGCGTAGGCCCGAAGAACTGGGTGCTGTTGTCCATGAAATAGTCGGAGTTGCCCGAGCGGCTGTCTTTGTTCATGGGACTGCCCGTGCCCTGCCAGGAGTTCATCAGGGTGGTGGCGTCGCCGCACAAAACCGGCGTGTAGAGGTACTGCGTGGCGATAAAGGCGTCCAACAGCGCAGCGTCGCTCATTACCTGCTTGTCAGTGTAGGTGTCGAGCGGGCTCTTGTCGAGGATGTCTTCGCAGGCGGGAGCGGTCAGCACGGCCGCAGCAAGGCAGATGACAGGGAGTATATTGTTCTTTTTCATGGCTTGTCAGAATGTAAGGTTGGCGCCGAAACTGATGGTCCGCTGCTGCGGATAGTAATAGACCAGGCTGACCGGTTCGCCCGTAGGTCCGGATCCGTCGGGGACTTCCGGGTCGACGCCGTATTTGGCCAGGGTGCTGAGGGTGAAGAGGTTGGTGCCGGCCACGTAGAAGCGGACGCGGTCGAGGTGGATCTTGCGGGTCCAGCGCTGGGGGAGCGTGTAGCCGATGGAAGCGTCCTTTAGACGGATGTAGGCGGCGTTGTGGATGCGGTAGTCGGAGGCCACGCCGTTGGTCGGGGAACCGCCGTAGCGGGGCACCAGCGCCTTGGTATCGTTGTTTTCCTGGGTCCAGCGATGTTCGTAGGAAAATGCGGTCGGGACGCTGCTCAGGTCCACATTGACCGAGTAGCCGAAGGCCCCTTGGAAGAGCAGATTGACGTCGAGACCCTTCCAGCGGAGGCCGGCGTTGATGCCGTAGATCCATTTCGGCATGGAACCGCTGCCGATTTCCTCTTGGTCGCGCCAGTTGACCACGCCGTCGCCGTTGACGTCCTTGTAGATGATGTCGCCGGGGCGGAGGGATGTCTTGGTGTTGTCTCCGAGGCTTTCATAGTTGTAAGGCAGTGCGACGATGTCTTCGTAGGAGGCGAAGAGCCCGTCGGTCCGGTAGCCGATGGTGCGGTCGGTCCATTGTCCCGTCCTGCGGTTGAGACGGTCCTGGTCGGGGTCGGTGTATTCCGGCTCGTCGTAGAAGAGCCACTTGGAACGGGCCCAGGTGATGTTGCCGCTGAGGTCGATGGTAACGTCTCCCACTTTCTGGTGGGTTCCGAGGAGGACTTCGAAGCCGCGCGTGTCGATCGCGTTGAGGTTTTCTATCGGAAGGTCGGCGCCGAAGGTCGAAGGCAGTGAATTGCGTCGCTGGCCGGGTATGCCCGTCCTCTGGCGGTAGAATACGTCGATGCTACCGTAGAGCTTGCGGCTCCAGAGGCCGAAATCCACACCGGCATTGTAGATGGACATCTTTTCCCATGTCAGGGTCGGGTTGGCGAGGCCGGTCACGTAAAGTCCCTGATAGAGAGTTTCTTCGAGTTTATACTGCCCGTCGATGCTGTAGCCCGACAGGTAGGCGAAATTCGATACGCTGTCGTTGCCGGAGGCGCCATAACTGAGGCGCAGCTTGAGGTTGTCGACCACCGAAGAATTGCGGAGGAAATCTTCCTGGGAGATCACCCAGCCGAGGGATACGCTCGGGAAGAAGCCCCAGCGGCTTTCCTTCGGGAATTTCGCCGATGCGTCGGCGCGGAGGATGGTCTCGATGAGGTAGCGGTCCATGTAGGAATAGTTCACGCGGCCGATCCAGCTGGCGCGTCCCATCTCGCTTGCGCCGCCGTTGGCGAATGCGTTGGACGGGTCGCCGGCCGACAACTGCTCGATGGCGTAGCTGATGAAGCCCGGGCGGCTGCCGGTGAGCCAGTCGTTCCGGTAGGTGATGCCTTCGAAAAGGACCATGGCCAGGACGCGGTGCTTGTCGGCGAAGAGGTTTTCGTAGTTGACCGAATACTGCTGGGTGAAGGTGCGGCTCCACGAGGCAGTCTCGGAGAGCTGGGTCGGGTCCTGTCCCATGCGGTCGAGGGAATATATCTTCGTGAACGGACTATAGCGGTAGAATGCCAGCTGGCGGCGGAATTCCTTCTGCTTGGAGTTGCTTTCCTGGTTGCTGACGAAGGCTTTGAGGCTAAGTCCCGGGAGAGGCAGCACGTCGTAGCGGAGCGTTGCCGCGATACGGCTGTTGCTTCCGCGCGTGCGCGTGTACCCATTTAATTCCGTGCTGCCGGCCGCGACGATGTTGCCGTAGCCGATGCCGCCGTAGGCAAGGTATTCGGGGTTGGGGAGGGTGCAGGGCAGTTTCGTATCGGAGGCGTAGAGCTGGCTCCAGAAGTTGCTGCCGCTGTAGAGGCCGAGGTAGGAGAAATAGCGGTCTTCCCAGACTGAATTCACATCCACGTTGAGGGTCAGGTTGTCAAGGATGCGGGCGTCCACCGCGACCTGGAAGTTGTAACGTGAGTAGTTGCCTCCGTTGTTGCGGATGATGGTCTCCTGGGTGTTGACGCCGAAGAATCCATAGTAACGCAGCCTGTCGGTGCCGCCGGAGATGCTTACGTTGTGGTTTTGCTGCGGGGCGAAGGAACGTATGGCCTGGGCGAACCAGTCGGTGTTGAGGTAGTTGGGGTCGGTGCCCGCGAAATACTTCTCGACCTGTGATGCAGTGTAGGGGGCGGAAGCCTCGTCGCGTCCCTGGTTGAAGTGGAGGTCGCGCTGGAGCTGGGCCCTCTGGCCGGAATTCTGCGGCTGGTTTATGCGCGTCGAACCCTGGAGGGTGAAGGAGGCGTTGAGGTTGATGGTGGGCTTCTGTACCGCACCGCGCTTGGTGGTCACGAGGATGACGCCGTTGCCTGCGCGGGCGCCGTAGATGGACGCAGAACCGTCTTTAAGGACGGATACGGACTCGATCTGCCAGGGATCCAGCATGCTCAGGGACGATTCGACTCCGTCGACGATGACCAGCGGAGTGCCGAAGCCGCGGATGCTGAGCGTTGCCGAGTCGTCGCCCGGCTGGCCGCCCGTCTGCTTGGACAGGATGCCCGGCAGCTGGCCTCCGAGGAGGTTGGAAACGTTGCCCATGGGCGATCCGGTGAGCTTCTCGTTCTTGACGCTTGAAACGGAACCGGTCAGGAGGCCCTTGCGCTGGGAGCCGTAGCCGACCACGACGGATTCGCCGAGCAGCTCCTTGTCTTCTTCCAGGGTGATGTCCAGCACTTTGCCGGACGGCCGGATTTCGCGGGTCTCCATTCCGAGGAATGAAAATTCCAGAACGGCCGAGGCGGGGACGCGGTTCATGGTGAACATGCCCTTGCTGTCGGTCAGGACGTGGACCGAGGTGCCTTTGACCTGGACCATTGCGCCAGGCAGCGGGTTGCCCTGGGAGTCGCGTACCGTGCCGCGGATGCCACGGTCCTGCGCGCCGGCTATTACTGCGAAGGCCGCGAGGAGCATGGTGACGATGATTTTGCGGTATGATGCCATATGCAATATTTTTACGTTACGAAGATAAAAATAATTTAGGGATGCACCAAATATTTTTAAAAATTTTTATAATTCATACTTGGATTATTAATTTATTTTCCTAACTTCGTGCCATAAAACCATTTTACTATGAGAAACAAGAGTCTTTTGCTGTGTCTGGCCCTGGCAGGAGCCCTGGCCGCAGTCAGTTGCAAACCGGAGCCCTCGAAGGGGGACGAAAACGGCGGCAACGGTGGAGAGCAGGGAGAAATCACCTATCCTTTTTCCGTGAATGAAAAGATTTCAGGTACCTTCAAGGCCGGCGTCCACGACGCCGTCGTGATCGAAGGAGACGGCTTCCGTGCCGGGCTCGATTCCGTGGCGGTGATCTGGCAGGAAGAGGGCGACGATATGTTCGAGACGGTCAAGGTGGCCGTTACCGTGTCGGCCCGCCAGCTCAAGTTCGGCGTCTATCCCGGAGCGCCGTATGTCGGCATTCCGGTGAAAATCGGTATCAAGAACGACGAATACGGCCCCAAGCCCGTGGTCATTTCCGACGAAGTAACCTTCACCAAGCCCACCCTCGAGGAAGGCTGGATTGACGACTGGGGCTTCCGTCACGCCCTTATGGAGCGCAACCCCAACATCAGGCCGCTCATCGACGACCTGGAGATGCTCAATGTCGCCGAGGCCGCCAAGATCGAACATGGCGGTTCCACCGACAACGGCGGCCAGAACACTCTCGACCTTGCTGTCAGCTGGATTGAAAGCACCGAAGGCATCGAGCTCTTCTCCGGCCTGAAAGGCAAGGACGGCGGCAACCCTGTCGTAGCCTTGTGGCTCTGCCCCGAGCTCCGTGTCCTCGACCTGAGCAAGAGCACCGTCAAGGGACTTAACGTCATCTGCGACTTCGACGCCAAGCTCGAGACGGTCATTGCCGGCAAATATGCCAAGATCATTTCCGGCGCCCAGTGCCCTGGAGTCAAGAAAATCGACGCCAGCAGGGCCAAGTGGCTGTATAAGCTTGCATTCTCCGATCCCTCTACCGCGATCGAGGAGCTCGATATCCGCCGCCTGGCGGTAGGCAACCACGTCTGGCCGCTTGTCGAGGATGACGACGTTACCTTCCTCAATGCCGAAAGCGCATTCCCCCTGGCCGACAATGCCAAGATCAAGATCGACGCCGGTTTCCTCTATGATCACGACAGGTGCTGGTCCTATATCTTCGACGCCTGGAAGCGCGGAGCCGTGATCGATGTCTATTCCTGCAAGAACATCGAGCAGAAACTCGGCACCGTCCCGACATATGCCGAAGACCCCGAGGCCCTTTCCGGCGGCAATGTCGATGAAAACGGAATCCCGGCCAACAAGTTCCGCATCGACGATCCCAATACCGAAGTGAACGAAGCCCCCGAAGGCGAGCAGCAGAACGTCGACCCCGGTGACGATCCCCAGGAGATCGAAAAGGACTGGGCCAAAGGCATTTTCGCCGATCCCGCCCTTGTCCAGACCCTCAAGGAAAAGAACCCCGGAATAGTCGAAATGGTCCGCGATGACGGTACCATCGACCCTGAAAAGGCTGCGAAATTCTATCGTGAGACGTCCTTTACCGACACCTGGAAGGCGCTTGCCATCGACTGGACGGCCGCCACTACCCTCGAGGGCATCCAGGTGCTGAAGAACCTCGGTACGCGCCGCGGCGCCACCGACGGCGAGTTCGACGTGGTCGTAGCATGGTATTGCCCCAACCTGGTCGAAGTCGATCTGAGCGATTGGACCGCGTATGTCCAGCTCTATATGGACAGCTGCGAGAAACTGGAGAAGGTCGTCCTCGGCCCCAACATGCGCGGCGGCCGTTGGACGGGATGCACCAATCTCAAGCATTTCGACATGCACCTTGCCCGTTTCGCCGACTGGGTGCAGGATCTCTCCGGCCTTGAATATGCCGACCTGACCCGTACATACACCTCCGGAGGCGCCTACAACGTCGACTTCAACCACTGGCTCGGCAGCGGCAACGTCAAGAACATCTCCTTTGCCGACAACGCTGAAATCCACATCGACTCCGAGGTCTACGCAAATGGTACTCCCGGCTCCGGCCAGCAGGTCTACAACAACATCGTTTCCGCCTGGCAGAAGGGCGCCAAGGTCTTCGTCCACAACGTCGCCAACTACGACGAAGTCACCCAGGTCGCACCCTACTCCGCCAACTCCGAGGCTCTCAAGACCAAGTAAGATTTGCCTGACGGCATAAAAGAAGGACGACCCTTGCGGCCGTCCTTCTTTCGTATCCGGCTGCAAGGAGCAGCAGGAGAATGAGACGTTTCATAAATTATTCTTCATTGCCGGCAAGGGCCGCCTTGCGCTCTTTGCGGGCGGCGGCTTTTTCCTTGCACGAAAGCCCCTTGAGAGATTCGCGGAATGCTTTTTCGTCGGCTTTGCGGGCATCTCGCTCCATCTTTGCCGCCTCCTGACGTGCCTTGCGTTCGGCCTGAGGGTCGGCGGCGGAATCCTGAAGCTCGGCACCGGCCGTCATCGCGTCCATGCGGGCGTTGAGCAGCGAGTCGATCGAGCTCTGCACTTGCTCAGGGTGTTCGTAGGCATACTGGAGAGAATCCAGCTGGTGGGCCGAGGCGGCGTCAAGATCCTCCGACGGGGCGGTGGCATTGTAGCCGGCTGCGACCTTGGAGGCCTGGACCGACTGGCTGCCGGCGGCATTGTCCTGCATGACCATGTCGATACCCCTTGAGAATACGTTGTGGATGGAGCTTACGAGGTTGCCCTGCATGTTGTCCAGGGCCGTGGTGAACACGGGGACGTTGGTGTTTTTGTAGCGGGCCTTGGTGAGCTTCCATTTCCATGAATCGAAACTGCCGAACAGGTCGACGCCGAAACGGAAGGGAATTGGCGACTTGAGCACCGACACGTGGTAGTTGAAGTTCTTGTCGAAATTCTGCAGGCCGCTCATGGCCAGGGTGTAGCGGTCGACGCTGAGGACGAAGGGGAAGACTTCCAGGATGTTGTTGTTGATGAGGCCCTGGACGGAGATGTCGGCGATGTGTCCGACATTCTGGTCGCGGAACATCAGCAGTCGGGTGATTTTCTTGATGGCTCCCTCTTCGACTATCGACATGTCGCTGCCCTCAATTTTCATGACTCCGTTGATGGTGGGGGTGATGAAGTTCATGTTGGTGTCGAGCTGGGTGGTGGCGGCCATTTCGCAGTCGAGGTTCCCTTTGAAATTCTTCAGCATTGGTATCAGGGAGTCGACTTTCGGGGCGAGGGTTATCACTTCGTCGGCGGTTATGTCGGCCATGTTGAGGTCGAAGCCGGCGCTGATGTCCTGCTTGGTGCGCGAGGAGTAGAAGCCCTCGAAATAGATGTCGCCCATGTTGGACGTGGCCACGGTGTTGGTGATTTGGAGGGTCCGCTGCTTGATGTGGATGTCGGAGGCGAACCAATTGACTATCAGGTTGGAATAGTCGATTTCGTTACCCTGGAGGGAGAGGGTGGCGTCGAGGTTGGCCGGAATGACCATGAGCTTCGTGGGGGCGTTGGTGTCGGCCTGGGCCGCGACCATCGCCTCGTAGTCTTCGTCGGAAATGGTTTCGTTAAGGGCCTGACGGGCGTTTTCCTTGTACGAGGCGCCGGCGTTGTAGGCCTTCATGAGTTCCATGGCGTCGATGCGGTCGGACCTCACGTCGAGTTTGGCGCCGATGACCCCGCGTCTGCCCAGAAGTGCCCTGCGCAGGCCGTAGATGCGTCCCTGGGCCGACAAATCCGATGCCCCGGCCCTGAGCCTGGCGGAATTAAGGCGGATGGCGTCGTTGTCGAAATGGCCTTCAAGGCCGGCGAGGGAGATTGGGATGGGATAGGTCGGCGTCACCACGTTGCCGCTGTCGATCTGGAGGCTGCCGCCGAGGGTCCAGTCACGGATGTATTGGGCGAGCGAGGAGTTGACGCTTATGTCTATGTCGCTGTCCCTGAAGTCTTTTTCCTTCAGATAGTCGGGGACGACGCGCCCGGCCATGCGGGCTCTGAAAGCGTGGCGGAATAGGGAATCGCGTTCCACTCCCGGATAAACCCTCTGGAGGGAATCGAGCACGTGCTTGCGTTTGGCGGTCTTTTCGCCTATTCCGTTCATTACGGCCGATGCGCTCACGCTGGCCTTGCGCAGGCCTATGCGGTTGACTCCCTGGCGGACGAAGATGCGGCCGTTGTTGCTGCTCATGGCCAGGATGGGCGTTGTCTTGTCGCCGTCGGGACGGTGGGAGAGTTTGAGGCGGTTGCGGCTGCCGCGGGCGCCGACAAACAGCGAGTCGGAGCCGAACAGCGCCAGGCGCCTTATGCCGAGCGATGCCACGACGGGATGGACCTCCTGGCCAAATTCTTCGCTGTCAAGGCCTTCGGCGTTTTCGGCCTGAATGTCGATGCCGCGGCCATGGACGTAGATGTTGGGGCCGTAGGTGGCGTGGAGGCTGTCGATGGCGCCCGAGATGGCGAGCCTGTCGGGATTGATCAGGGCCCCTTCCCCGGCCTTGCCTATCTTGAGGTCGGTCTTGCCGAGGTATGCGAAGAGGGAGTCGCGGACGTCGTCGATGGTTATGCCGCCGGACCGGACGAAACCTTCGAGGTCGGCGCGTGAGAAGTTGTAGAGGCTTGCGTCGGAAAGGAGCAGATAGCCGGAGAGCGCTGCTTTGAGGTCGCCTTTGGCCGAGATGCCGTCGGGGAGGAAATCGGTCAGGGTGTCCATCGAGGCGCTGGCCTTCATGTCGAGCCCTATCAACGGGTCGTCGCCCAGGACGTCTTCTATGCTGCCGGTCCCGGAGAGGTGGGCTCCTGCGAGCTGTACGTCCATCTTGTTGGCATTTACGTCCAGCCGGCCGTGGCGGTCGGTCATCGCGCCAATGTCGGCGGCCAGCCTTCCCTTGTAGTCGAATCCGTCGTAGGCTATTGAGGAGGAGGGGATTACCAGCTCGGCGACTAGTTCGGGCAGGGACTTGTCGGCTGGCTTGTACCAGCCGTCGCAAAGGGCGGTAAGGCTTATCCGGGCGTCGGTTTTGAGCCGCAGGGCCTTGGGCATTATGTTCTTTGCGAAGTAGCGCAGGGTTTCCTCTACGGGACAGTCGTCGACGGAGAGTTCGGCACGGACGTAGGTGCTGTCGCTGCCCATGCGCACGTCGCCTTCGCCGGTCAGGCCGATGGTGGCTGCCCTGAGGTCGAGGTCGCGGAAGGAATATGCCTTGAAATCGCCGTCAGGAAGGCTTACGCGGCCTTTCAGCCCGAGGGGGATCATCATCCTGCCGAGGCTGCGCATTGCGATGAAGGCCTTGGCTGACGCGTCGATGTCGTACCACTCGCGCTTCTGGTGGAGACGGAGATAGTCAAGCCCGGCGGCGAGGGTGTCGGCAGGAAGCCTCCCGGCAACGAACAGGCTGTCGACGTCGAGCCCGAGACGGTGGTCCATTATGTCGGAGAGGTCGACTTTCCCTTTGAAATTCAGCTCTTTGAGCCGGACCGTGGCGAAAAGCGTGTCGGCCGGGTCGGTGTAGACCACCACGGGCTTGCCGGTCAGGGCGATTTCCTTCAGGATTACCTTCGGCATGCCGGAGGATGTGGTGTCGTCGTCCTTGGAGGAGCCGAAAATCTGCCAGTTGGCCAGGGTGTCGAACTTGTGGGCGAAGATGCGGGCGCCGTCGAGCCGGACCGACGGGATGCGGAAGCGGCCGCGGATCATCGGGAGGATGTCGACTGCCGCACGCAGGCTCCTGGCGGAGGCGAGGGTGTCGGCCTCGGGGCTGCGGCCTTTTTCGCGCAGCCGGCTTGCTATCCCGACCGAATCCCATGCCGCAAAACGGTCGTGGGGGTACGTGAGGGTGAAGTCGTCAACTTCCAGGGAGAGGTGGGGAAAACTGCGGAAAACATCGGCGTCGATGCGGCCGAAGGCTATGTCGGCATCGAGGAACCGCGGCGCGTATTTGTTGGCCATCTTCGTAAGGAAAGACGGCGACAGGACGGCCTGCAACACCACCATGATGAGCAGGAACAGTCCCGCTACGGTCCCGAGAGCTATTTTCCAACCACGTTTCATTTCCGGTATCTTTGACAAACAACAAAGATAAGAAATAAATTTGCTTTCGACCAGCGCGGGGAATAAAAAAAAGACGTCAATTTCTTGACGTCCCTGTAGGAAAGGAGCAAGCCTTACTGCTCGTCCTGAAGCTGGAGATGCTGAACGTAGATGGCCTTCTGCATCTTGATGCGGTTCTTCTCGGAGGGTTTGGAGAAGGTCTTGCGGGCACGGAGCTCGCGGACGGCACCGGTCTTTTCGAACTTGCGCTTGAAGCGTTTGAGAGCTCTCTCAATATTTTCGCCTTCCTTTACGGGAACGATGATCATAGCTTTACACCTCCTTTTTCTTAGGGACCGCAAATATAGCAAGTTTTTTTTGATTGGCAAGCGGAATGGGAAGGAATTTATCCTATCAGCTCGCGAAAGCGGGCCATGCCGGCGGAGGCGACGCTACGGATGTGGGTGATGCGGGAGTCGTGGATGGGGACGTCCTGCGGGTCGATGATGTAGATGGGGGCCTGCGGCGGGGCGTAGCGGTAGAGGCCGGCGGCGGGATAGACGCTAAGCGAGGTGCCGATGATAAGCAGGATGTCGGCGCGGCTGACGATGTCGATGGCCTGCTCGATTTTGGGGACCGCTTCGCCGAACCAGACAATATGCGGGCGCAGCTGGCTGCCGTTCGGAGCCTTGTCGCCAAGATGGACGGGCTCGTAGCCGATGTCGAAGACTTCGGCCTCGGAGTAGGTCCTGTCGTAGATGCCGCTCTCCGGGCGGACTTTAGTGAGCTCGCCATGAAGATGGATGATGCGGGTCGAGCCCGCCCTCTCGTGGAGGTTGTCTACGTTCTGGGTGATGACCGTCACGTCGTAGTCGTCTTCCAGGGCTGCGATGGCTTTATGGGCGGCGTTCGGCTCCACGTCGGCGAGTTGGGCGCGGCGCAGGTTGTAGAAGTCCAGGAGAAGTTTCCTGTCCTGATGCCAACCCTGGATGGAGGCGACGACCTGCGGGTCGAATCTGTCCCAGAGGCCGCCGTTGTCGCGGAAGGTCGAGATGCCGCTCTCGGCGCTGACTCCGGCGCCGGTGAGGACTGCTATTTTCCTTTTTGCCATGGCTTATTGCATTTCAAAGAAGTATTTTCTTACCCAGTATTCGAACAGGGGGTCGAGCAGCGTCGGTTCGTCTTTTTCGTCGAAGGTGACGATTTCCTTTTTCATCAGCGCATCCTTGAGGCGTTTGACGTTGGCCGAGGAATTCAGGCCGTAGCGTTGGATTATTTCGCTGGCGCTGAATCGCGTGTGGCCGTCGAGTATGGCGCGCAACAGGCCGACCTGGAAGGTGGTCAGCGAGTTCATCGTCGAGGCGAAACGCGGCTCATGTATGGAGATGAGGTTGCCGAGTGCCTCCATGAGCGTGGCCTCGATGATGTAGCCTTTCGACAGGGAGTCGCATATCGCCGTGAAATGGGCTATGTACCAGAGGTTGTTGCGGAAGAGGCGGCACATCCCCAGAAGCAGCTCGCGTTCAACGACTTTGCCGCTGGAGAGGAAGCCTCGCACCACATATTCTATGATTTCCTTCTCGTCCACCGTCGACAGCGGCAGGTGCTCGGCCATGCGGTAGAAGAAGCGCCTGTGCTGGAAGATGTCCTTCATGGCATTGACCCGCGAGCCGCACAGGATGAACGAGCATCCGGGCCGGTTGTCGCCGCGGATTTCGCCCATCACCTTCTCCAGGGCCTTGTAGACCCTGTCGCCCTCGCCGGTGAATTCCAGATTCTGGAACTCGTCGATGATTAGGAAAATCTGCTGGCCGCTCGCCCGGGCAATCCGGTAGGGGAGCCGGAGCATCGCCATGATGTCTTCGTCGTCTGGATCCCAGTTGAGCGACACTATCTGGTCGTTGTCGGAATAATTTTTCTGGTCGAAGACAAAATGCGTCCCGCTGAGATGCGTGGCGATAAGGTCGGCATATTCGCCCGGGGTCGACGCGACGGTGCGCAGGACGGTGCCTCCCATCCGGGTCAGGAACCCCGCCAGGTCGCGCACGTTCAACAAGGAAAACTGCCCCACGACGAAGGCATTTGCGGCCATCCGGAGGTTGAACAGCGTCTGCTGGATGAGCGACATCACGCCGGTTTTCGGCGGCTCCATGAAGACGACGTGTTCGCCCTGCATGATGAGGTTGCCGAGAACGGTGCAGTCTCCCCGCCGGCCGATGAAGTTCTTTCCGGTGACGTATCTGTCGTAAATGAACGGACTATCCATGGCTTGATAACATTGATGTTACAAAGCTACGAATATTTTTCCGTACCGTCAATAACAAATGTCGCTTCTTTTTCAGCCCCGGCTCCTCCCGGCATCTTCCGCTGTCATTTTCTCGCGTCAGTTCATCAGACCGGGGTAGATGACGACAAGGGCGGGGAGGTAGTCTTTCAGGGCGATCCGGATGGCGTGGAGGACTTTGGAGATTTCCCTTTTGACTTTCCGCTGGGTTATACCGTATTTTTCGGCAATCTGCTTATAGGTCAGGTCGTCGAAACGACTGGCCTGGAAGATGTTGCGGCTATCTTCCGGCAGGGTGTCAAGGAAATTCCGGAAGATGCGTTCCACGTCTTCTCCGAAAAGCCACTGCAGGTCGTCGGACTGGAGGGCTTCAAGGTCGGCGAGGATGGTCTTCTTGGCTTTGTCGTGGATGGCTTTGTCGCGAAGGTGGTTCAGGCTGGCGTTGCGCACCATGGCCAGGATGTATGCTTCCGGCGACGAGGTGAGCTGAAGCGTTTCCCGTGATGCCCAGAATTTTGTAAACGCGTCTACGACAATGTCTTCCGAGACGGGAAGGTCGTGGATGTAGGAATTGGCCAAAGCGATATACTTGTCCCTGTATCTGAGGAACAGTTCGGTAAAACCGGACATCTGTATATCCTTTGCTTCCATGGCCGCAAAGATATAAAAAAATCTTCATTTCCAAAGGGGCCCATTCCGCTTGGAAATGTGTCTTTTATTCAGAATGCAGAAATTATGGAAAAGTCAAAATTGCTGAGATACTTCGCAGGAGAAGCCTCAGACAAGGAAATCGCTGAGATCGAGCAGTGGCTCCGGGAAGATACGGACGGCCGGCGTCAGGCGGAATACGAAGACGCCCACCGGATTTTCAACGGAATCGCGCTGTATTCCGAGACATTTACGGGACGTCAGGCGGCCCGGAAGATGCCCCGCAGCGGTGCCGGCTTCCGGTGGGGTATGGCCGTTGCCGCTGCCGTGGCGCTTGCCCTTGTCGTCGGAAATATTGCCCGGAAACGCACCCTGGACCGGATATACGCCCAGAGCCAGGTCTATGAGATGCCGGCCGGGAAGAGCATGAAACTGGTCCTTGAAGACGGCACGTCGATTTGGATGAACTCCCAGTCCAGGGTGGAAGTCCCCAAGGTGTTCCGGAAAAAGGACAGGACGATAAGCCTGTCGCATGGCGAAATCCTTCTCGATGTCGCTCCGGATGCGAAGAGACCCTTCCGGATAAAGACGTTCGCGGCCGACGTCAAGGTGCTCGGTACCAAGTTTATAATGAACGTGAACGAGGATTATTCGGAATTCTCGACGACGTTGATCCGTGGGTCCGTCGCCGTTACCCCGTCTCGCGGAGCGGAAGGAACCATTATCCTGAGCCCGAACGAACAGGTCTATCTCGGAACGGACGGGCAACTGGCGGTGCGTACCGTGGAAGACCCTGCCGAAATGACCGTCTGGGTGGAAGGGATGATCGACCTGACGGGGCTTGGCTTCGACGCGTTGATGCGGAAGTTCGAGCAGGCCTTCAATGTGACCATCATCATTGAAAGGAAAGACCTGCCCGTTCTGGATATCACCCGTGGCAAGGTCCGGATAAGCGACGGCATCGAGCATGCGCTGGACGTGCTGAGGCTGTCCTGCGATTTCGACTATCTGTATGATTTGAATACCAATACGATTGTGATCAAATGATGAAGCATCTGTATCATTTAATCCTTCCGCTGCTCCTGTTGACCATATCGGGCATCCAGCCCGGCTACGGGCAGGACAGGAACGGGAAGATCACCCTGGACCTGGACAATGTCCCGCTGTCCAGGGTCCTGGATGAAATAGAGGCGCAGACCGCCTATATCTTCATCAGCTCCGGCATTGACCTTGACAGGCCGGTAAGCCTGTCTGTCAAGGACGCGACCATCCATCAGACGATGGAGAAACTGTGCAAGGGACGGGACTTTACCTGGAGCCTCTCCGGCGTAAACATCACGCTCTCCAAAGTGACCGGCCCGTCCAACGACAAAGCGCCTTTCCTGGTCCGGGGCACGGTCAGCGACGCCGACGGCCCCGTTCCCGGAGCAGTCGTAATGGTTGAGAACGATAGCGCCAGGGCTGCCGTGACGGGCGGTGACGGAACCTACTCTCTGGAGTGCGATCCGGATGCCGTGCTGGTTGCCTCCTGCCTTGGTTACAATACCCAGTCGGTCCCTGTCGCAGGCCGGCATGCTGTCGATATCTTGCTGACGGTGGAGATGACCAGTCTCGAAGAGACCGTCGTAGTCGGATATCGTACCGTCAAGAAAATATCCCTGACCGGCGCCGTCTCGACCATTTCGCTGAAAGAGAAGGAGAATCAGCCGATCTCCAACACGTCCCAGCTGTTTTACAGTACTCCGGGAGTATTCGTAAATCAGGGCGGGGCAAAGCCCGGAGCCGATGCCGCCTCCATCACCATCCGCGGCGTCAACTCCCTTAACGCGACAGGCGGTTCGCCGCTCGTGCTGTTGGACGGAGTGGAATACGACCTGAGTTCCATCGACCCGGACAACATAGAAAGCATCTCCGTCCTGAAGGATGTCTCTGCCGCCATTTACGGCCTGAAGGCTGCAAACGGCGTCATCCTTATTACTTCGAAAAAGGGTAGGGTAGGTACCCCCAAGGTCGATTTCCGGGCCAAGTACGGCATTCAGCAGGTTACTCAGATCCCAAACGTGGTAACGGACCCGATCCTCTATATGAAAATGAGGAATCTGGCGGAAATCAATTCCGGCGTGGCCCCCGACGCGGTCACCTATTCGCAGAAAAACATTCAGGAATATCAGGAAGGGATGGCGGTGGATCCGGTGCTCTATCCCGCCTCTGACTGGTATGACATATGTCTTCACGACGGGCAGCTGCAGCAGTATAATGTCCGCGTCACGGGCGGAAAGGAGAAACTGACCTACTCGCTGGGCGTCGGCTACATGAACCAGAAGGGCGTGATGATCGGGGACGATTTTGCCCGGCGATTGAGCTATGACATGAAACTGGGCGCGGATATAACCGAATGGCTGCATGTTAATGCCGCCTATCAAGGGTCGTTCAGAAGAATGTATGCCCCGGGGTATGGAACGGAGGCCAATTTCAATACGCTCGCCCGTGCTATTCCGATTTTCGCCAATCACGAACAGGACGGCCTCTGGTACACGACATGGCTCTCCACTCCGGGACGAAACCATCCGGAAATCCCGACGATGTACCTCACGGGTGGTTTTACCAATACGAAGTACCAGGACAATCTTGTCTCGGCGGGCGTGACCATCAAAGCGCCGTTCGATATCCTGTATGTGTCGAATGTGAGTTATCGCAAGCAGGATACTTTCCAGAAAAACCACCGCACAGCGTATTACGGCGTCAATCCGAAGACGGGAGAAGTGGACTCTGGCTATGTTGCGGCCGTTACCAGCCCGTTCGTCACGGACAAAGACGCATGGTATGCCATGGTGACCCAAAGCCAGCAGCTGTCATGGATGCGGGACTTCGGTCCTCACAATGTCCATCTGATGGTCGGTCAGGAATACCAGTACGTCTCGTCCAGCGGGTTCTCTGCCGGCAACAAGGATTTCAATGATAATACCTTAGTGGAATTGGACGCCAAAGGAAAGGATTATACATATGCCACGGTGACCGGATCCTCATACAAAACGGCCCTTGTCTCCTTTTTCGGCCGGGCGGCATACAGCTATGACGAGCGGTACCTCTTTGAGGTGACCGGCCGTTATGACGGTTCGAGCAAGCTGGCCAAGGCCAACAGGTGGCATTTCTTCCCGTCCGTGAGCCTTGCCTGGAACATCAGCAAGGAACCTTTTTTCCATGCTCCGGCCATCGA
Source organism: uncultured Bacteroidales bacterium (assembly GCA_900318355.1). GTDB lineage: Bacteria > Bacteroidota > Bacteroidia > Bacteroidales > UBA932 > Cryptobacteroides. The sequence continues at coordinate 16,565 of ONKE01000057.1, read as the reverse complement.
TGTGCTGAAACTGCGCACGTCTTACGGTATCATGGGCAGTGAATCCGTCAGCACCTACGCTTATTTCATGACGGTCGACGCGGTCTCGCAGACCTACTCGTTCGGAGGAAACAGCGCCACGGGTTATGCCGTTTCCCAGTTGACCGATACGACCCTCGGGTGGGAAAAGACGGCCTCGTTCGACCTCGGCCTCGACCTGATGGCATGGAAGGGCAAGCTCAATTTCGAGGCGGACGGGTTCTACAAGAAAACCTACGACATCATCATGACGCGGGCGATTCCCGCTCACCTCGGCGGTCTCGCCGGCCCGAAAAGCAATGTGGGTACGGTCCGCAACATAGGATTTGAGGTGTCCGCTTCCTGGCGGGATGATATCGGCAAGAATTTCCATTACGGAATCAACGCCAGCGCAACTTTTGTCAGGAACAAGGTCATCTATCTGAATGACGGGACCATATTTGCCAACAACAATACCCTGATAACAAAGGAAAACTATCCGATCCGTTCTTTCTACGTCCTGGAAGCTGACGGCTTTTATGAAAGCTACGACGAGATCAATGCCGCCGAGGCCGTCTACGGAGACCGCTCCGCCCTGCGTCCGGGCTATGTGAAATATGTCGACCAGAATGACGATGGCGTCATCGACAACGATGATAAAATCATTACCAGGAACTCGATTCCGGAGCTGACCTATTCCTTCGGGCTTTCCCTTGGCTGGAAAAACATCTCGCTGGACGCACAGTTCCAAGGCATCGGGGACTGCTACCTTTACCTGACCGGCAACCTGGCCACCCCCTTCAATAACGGAGCGGGCGTGACGCGCAACTGGGCGACGGACTCGTGGACATCCGCGACGAAGGATTCGGCGACCCTGCCGCTGCTGACCACATCGACTGACGCACCGATGAATTTCCTGCCCTCCACGCAGTGGCTCTACAACTTGAAGTACCTCAGGCTGAAGAACCTCCAGCTTTCGTACAGCTTTCCGAAGAGCCTCCTGAGTCACATCAGGCTGTCGTCGCTGCAAGTCTACGTGGCGGCGCAGAACGTGCTCACTTTCACCGATTTCAAGTTGTATGACCCCGAATTTACGAGTACCAATACAAATCTGTATCAGGACTACCCGAACCTCAAGACCTATTCGGTCGGTATTAACCTATCATTCTAACAGGTATGAGCAAGAATAAGATATCTATCCTAATGCTGCTCCTGGGTGCCATGGCATCCTCCTGCAACCTGGATTATGAACCGACCACGCAGTATAGCGCCTCCACTTTCTGGTTTTCCTCCAAGAATACGGAAGGCGGACTGGTCGGTTGTTATACACCCCTGATTTCGGGGTATCTCTACGGGCAGTCGGCCATAGCCTTCGAAGAATGCGTGACGCCGAATGCCTACAACTACTACAACAGCAACGGCTGGAACGATATCGCCAAGGGAACCCATACCAAGGATTCCGATATCGCCAATGGCCGGTGGACACAGTGTTACATCGGAATCGGACGTTGCAACAACCTGCTGGACAATGTCGACCGGAGCAAGGATATGACCGCCGCTGAAATCGCACGGACAAAGGGAGAGGCCAAGTTCCTCCGGGCCTGGTACTACTCCATCCTCTCGACATATTATTATTCAGCCCCGCTGATTACCGCTACGCCGGACATCGCCCAGATCGACGAGCCTCGCGCGGACAGGGCAGAGTTGGTCGATTTCATCGTAAATGAGCTCACCGAGGCGGCGACTCTGCTTCCGAAAACGGTCGGCGGCAGTGAACTGGGTCGTGCTACCAAAGGCGCCGCACTCGCCCTGAAGGCGCGTGTCCTGCTCTTCGAGGCCAGCCCTCTCTGCAACCCTTCAGGTGCAGTCGAACCATACAGGAAAGCGGCCGCTGCCGCAAAGGAGGTGATGGACCTCGGCGTCTATTCCCTGTTCCCGGACTATGCATCCCTTTTCAAGGAGGCGAACGAGAACAGCGCGGAATGCATCTTTGACCTTCAGTGCATCTCCAACCCTGTCAATTGCGGGCACAGCCTCGACATGGTTCACGCCAAGGACGACTCAGCCGCACCGCTTCAGGAACTCGCTGACGGGATGTATATGCGGGATGGAAAACCCCGTTCGGCGTCTCGCTACAGCAATGCCGCCGGGTTCGATAAGATGGACCCGCGCTTTGCCGCCTGCGTCGCCTATCCCGGTTCAACATGGATGGGCCGTGAAGTCAAGATGGAATCCAATGCCTGCTTCACCAACATACAGACCGGCTATCTGTTCAAGAAATATACTATCTATTCCGAAGCCGCCCCGACCACGGCGCAACTGGACATGCGCTCCAAGGCTCAGTGCTCTCCGACGAATCTGATGCTCATAAGGTACGCGGATGTGCTGCTGATGTATGCTGAAGCAATGAATGAGGCGGGGGAAATGTCTCTTGAAGTGTGGAACGCCACTGTGCGGGCGGTGCGTGCCCGGGCGAAACTCGACGATGAAGCCCTGGTTTATCCCTCGGACAAGAAAGCGGTCCGCGAAGCCATCCGTTACGAGCGTCGCGCCGAATTCCTCGGAGAGGGAACATGGTATAACGATCTCCGTCGGAACAAACTTGCCGAAACCGTCTGCCAAGGCCCTGTGCACCGATATGACGGAGTGGAACTGAATGTCCGGAATTTCAATGCGGCACGGGATTACTGGTGGCCTGTCCCGGCCAAACAGGTCGAACTGGCCCCGAATCTTGAGCCTAACAATCCAAACTGGTAGTGCCATGAAAAAAATACTGATCACACCGTTGATTGCCGGAATCCTGCTGTCATGCGCCGAGAAGGAAAAGCCTATCGTGCTGGACTTCGACCAGCAGGCGGACCCCGTAGTCTACACGGACCAGATGCGCTTCGCCTACGTAGATAGGACCCAGGCAGGGATTTATAATCTAGCAAGCCAGAGCGTTGAATGGTCCTGGACCGTCCAGGATACGCCCCTGATGAAGGATTACAAGGATTATTTCAGCACTCTCGACGAAGTAAAACCGGTCAACCGTTGCGAAGACCTGCTGATCTGCTCGAACAGCGGCGGCGTCGCCATGATCCATATCGCCGACAAATCGGTGAAGTTCTTCGCCCTTCCCATGGGACAGCCTCACTCGATCGAACTGCTGCCCGACGGGAACATCGTCGTCGCATGCTCGGTTTCCGGTACGGTTGAAGGAAACATGCTGAAAGTGTACAAGGTCGACCCGCAGCATCCCTTTGTTGAGAGCTATTCGGGCCATATCGCCAATTACAGCGGCCACAATGTGGTGTGGGACAACTATAATGATGTGCTGTGGGCTACGGCCGACGACGTTATCAACATGTATTCCTACGCCCCGGCTACCGCCACCCTTAAGCTCTACAAGTCCATCCCCCTCCCGCAGAGCAATGCGCACGAATTGTTCCCGGTGTACGGAGAGGAGAAAATGTGGCTGACGACATCCGGAAATATCTACAAGTTCGACATTTATTCGTATGAATGTACCAAGGTCGCCGGCCGCACGACGAGGAATGTCAAATGCGTCTCTTCCGGCCCTCAGGGCTTCCCGACGCTGATCATCTATCCCAAGAAGGATTATTATACGGACACGGTTATGGATATTGCCGGCGGGACGCACCTAAGCGTGAAGAATGCCGAGTTTTACAAGGCCCGGTGGATGGTGGACAATCCGTTCTCCTATCCGCAGGACAAATAAAAAAGTGTGTGCATCATGAACAAGTCAAGACTCATACCGGTTCTCGCCGCACTGCTTGTTGCGGGACTGCTGCCTGTGGCCTGCAAGAAGGAGGAGCCGAAGGTACCCCAAATGCCCAGCTTCATCAACGTGGGACTTACGCAGCCATATGCGGCTGAAAATGGCAGCAAGTTCGAGATTTCCGTCGTTCCTCAGAGCGACGCCGATTCCTACCTTTGGGAACTTCCTCCGTCTTTGCAGCTGGTTGAGGGGCAGGGGACACCGACAATCGTCGTAAAATGTGTGGAAGAAGGTGAAGTCGTTGCCGGCACCATCAAGGTATATGCGGTCAACGCAAGCGGTAAGAGCAACCAGCGCGGTTTCTGGTTCAGCATCGACATCACGCCCCGCATAATAGCCATCAAGACGGATATCGAAGGCTCACAGGCCGTCGAACCTCTCTCGACAATCACCATGATGGCGCCGGAACTGGAAGATATCTCAAGTTACGAGTGGAATTGCCCGGAGGGCTTTACTGCCAAGGGCGATCTCAATCAGCCGACCGTTTCCTTCCTTGTCGGCGACAAGCCCGGGACTGTTCCCAGAAAAACCTTCAAATTGAAAGTTAAGGATGCGGAGGGGATGGAATCGGTTTTCGCTTACGATAAGTATATCCACATCATCGATGTGGCCGAGGCCAAGCGCTATGGGAAAAAAGTCTGGACCCTGCACAACCTCAATAACGGCGGCGCGGACGGGACCCTTGGGAAAACCCATCCGGACGATCCGACGGGGGAGAAATATGGCCGGTACTACCTGTGGGGTGAGGCGATGACCGGCGAGCCAGGCCGCGCTGAATACTATTCTGAAGGGGAAACCGTGACCGACGACGAGGGCTTTACCTGCGTTGTAGGCTATGCCAACCGGAAGGACTACAATATCCAGATTCAGGGGGCATGTCCCGAAGGATGGCACGTCCCGAATGCGTATGATTTCTACGACCTGCCCGATGCCGTCGCCGACGACTATGGCGCCCGTATGGGCAGTATCAACGACTGTGCGAGCCGTAAGATGGGCATATTCATGCCTTCCAACCGGGAAACCGATCCGATGCGGGCGATGAACATGATTTCCAACGGTTTTGCCAGCTCATACCTGCGTGGCGGCAAGCCCGAGGCGGACGGCGGCCTTTGGAAGCGCAACGAAAGTACGGTTACGGAAGACGGTTATTTCTTCTATACCTCAGGCACGGGAGCTTTCGGCCCCGCCAACGACTATCCCCTCTATTTGGACCTTGACGGGCGGGTAGGATTCTGTATCCAACCCTACGGACGGCTGGAATCCAACGGAAAACCGTCCAATTTCGGATTGTATTCCTTCATGTGGACTGCGACCGTGACGGGCGGGAAACACTATCGCTTTACAGTCGGCTACAACACTCCCAACCTTTCCACTTATGCCGAGGCGGGTGCATACGAGAGCCTTCGCTGCGTGGCAAACTATTAAAGGAAACGTGCTTATGAAAAAGATAATCATCACTGCGCTGTCTGCCGCCCTTATTGCGGGTTGCGCGAAAGTCCAGACCACCGGGCCGGTGTCGCCGTCCGCGATGCCACCGCAGCGGTTTGAGGCCTGCATGGATCCTTGCACCAAGGTATCCTTCGACGGTCACCATCGTGCATGGGAAGAGGATGACGTTATCCGGATTTCCGACGGTAGCACCGAGGCGCTGTTCGGCCTTTCTGCCTGTGAAGACGGTGTCGCGACTTTCGTTCCCTTGGAAGGACAGCCGGCCCTGAACATGTCGAGTGCCGGTTTTACTGCGGTTTATCCTGCCGATATCATGCAGGAAGGCATCAAGTCCTGCGCCATCGCCGCTCCTGGAGACGAGACGGCCCGCATCCCTATGGCCGCAGTCTCCAGAAACGCCAAACTGGTGTTTCGAAACCTCTGCGCCCTGCTGAAAGTTTCCGTTTCAACGGATGCGGATAATATTCTGTTGAGTGAACTGGGCGTATCGTCAAGTACTCCGCTCGCCGGACGCTTTTCCATCGTGGACGGCGCCGCGGTCATCGGCGAGGGCGGTTCCTATTCCATTGCCTTGCAGAGTGAGGACGGCGTACCGATCGGGAACGAACCGACAGACCTTTACCTCTCAGTCCCAGCTGGCGAATACAGCGATTTCACCATCACCCTTCGCACGACCGGAGGCGTTGTGAAGGTATATCCGCTGACGGCCGGCCCGCTGACCCTGGAGCGGAATCGTATCTATACGCGGACCATTACGGCCAACGGGCTGGATATCTGTGATTTCCGGGAGGAAGGGAACGCAAACTGCTACATTGCGACGGCAAAAGGAAAATACCGCTTTGCCGCCGTCCGGCCTGACGGGTCTCCGGTCGGGGACATCGCCTCTGTCGGCGTGTACTGGTCGTATGACAACTCGTCTACGGCGCCGGAGGCAGAGTCAATCATTTCCAAAGTCCGTTATGCTGACGGGGTCGTCGATTTCGAGGCTACGGACAAGCAGGGCAGCGCCTTGATTGCTGCCTATGATGCCGACGGACGTGTTCTGTGGAGCTGGCATATCTGGCGCACCGACGAACGTCCTCAGGATGTGACGACGGCCTCCGGCGCCGTGATGGACCGCTATCTCGGTGCCCTGAGCGCGACTCCCGGGGATTTGCATTCGGTCGGCCTGATGTATCAATATGGACGGAAAGATCCGTTCCCTGGCCGTGTCGGAAATGGAAATATCCAGGGTAAATTCCAAGGAAATGCCTACAGGGAGGAAGCCGGGCCGGTCGAGATCGTAACGGCTGTGCAGAATCCTTCCGTCCGGTACTATGGGACGGATTCAAACTTCTGGGCGACGGCTCAAGACAGGGAACTTGCCGACTGGGATGGCGACCGGAAGACCATCTATGATCCTTGCCCGTATGGCTATCGGGTCCCTGTCAACACGGTTTACGGAGCCACCGACAAGGCCAGTTTCGCCCGGCTGTTCGCATGGGATGCAACCAATGTCGGCGCTTCGTTCGAGAATGGTCGGGCATGGTATCCTGCGACGGGACAGCTTGCTCCAAAGGGAGTCAACATGAACTCCGGCACGGCGATCAGTTTCAGTTGGTCTCGCAATAAAAACGCCAACGGGAATCCGTATCTGCTTGACTTGCGTTCCAATACCATCAACGGCTTCGGCGGAGGCAGCGCGGCGGCGTCCGGGTTCGCGGTCCGCTGCCAGCGGGTAACAGAAAACCAGTAAGGAAAATCAGCCATGAAGAGAATCCAAACAATATTTTTTGCTCTGGCAGTACTGCTGACTGCCTGTGATAAGTTCGGGCAGGACGGCCTGCTCACGGAGTTCCCGGCCGTAGTCATGGATTTTGCCGTCAAGTCGGCTCTGGATCCGGATACGGGCGGTTTTTCCTGGCAGGACGGCGACCTGGTCCGGGTGTTCAACGGGGATAATGACGCCGTGTTCAAATATGACGCGGACAGGGATTTGTTCGTTGTCAGTGAAGGCGCGCTGGCAAAGACCGGCTCCTATCAGGCAGGGTATCCTGCCGACCTTTTCTCGTTCCAGGATGGTGTTTGCACCCTCTCGCTTCCTGATACTCAGGCCGCCTCGAAGGTCGTAGACAGAATGCCCCTGTATCTTTGGAAAGTACGCGACGGAGTTTTCAAGTTCAAGAGTATCTGCGGCCTTGCCAAGTTGCAGCTGGTCGGTAGCGGACTGGCCCTGTATGAGGCGCCTCTGACCAAGGTGACCTTCACTTCGACGGGCGGGTTCGCCTCCGGCAGCGGTACGGTCGGGAAGGACGGTGTGTTTACCATCGCCTCCGGTGAGAAGACTATGACGGTCGATTGTCCCGACGGGATGACGGCCGGAAGTCCCGTGTTCCTGACCCTTCCCAGCCAGAAATATCCGATGGGCAGTAAGGTAAGCTTTTTCTTCGCGGACGGCAAGGTCGTGGAGAGCGTGACGGTCATGGGCATTGTTCCCCGTCCGGATATGATCAAATCTTATGAACTTGAAATCACCGCCGACTTCTTCGGTCCGCTGGAAGACTTCGAAGACGGCGGAAGCATCGATGACAAATTTTAATTAACACACATAATTACCGCAACATGAGAAACAACAAGAAACAGGAATACATCGCGCCCGTGGCGGATGTCCTGATGTGCTGCTGCGAATCGGTCGTATGCCAGAGTAATGTGTCGACCGAGCAGTATTACAAAGGGTCCAATGTGACCGATATGTTCACCACCGATTTATTTGATGAATAAAGCGCCATGAAAAAGTTTGTCATAAGCCTGGTCGCATTGTCGGCCGTTCTGGTCTCCTGCTCCAAGGAACCTGTTACCATTGATCTTTCCGCCACGAAAGAGGCGCCCGTATTTACGGCAACCTTTGCCGAACAACCTGAAGTCAAGGCCTCGTTCTCGGGACTGAAAGTGTCATGGGCCGCCGGAGACGAGATCCTTATCAAGGACAGCGAAGGAAAGAAAGCTGTCTATGTGGCAGATGCCGCCGGCGAGACCTCCAGCTTTTCGTTCAAAAGCGGCGACGTCCTGGGAACGGAAGGCGTAACCTATGAGGCCTTCTTCCCCTATAACGAAACGGCCGATGAACAGTTGCCGGTTGTTCAGGTTTACGGTCTGAACGGGACGGAAATCACCCGTTTCGAGGCGCCGATGCACGCGGAAGGGGCTACAACCAATCTGGCATTCAAAAACCTCTGCGGCCTGCTGAAGATCGACCTCAAGAAAGCCGCCTCCGTCTCAACGGCTTTCAATCTGAAGTACATACTGCTGGAAGCGGACAAGGGATTGACCGGAACCTATACGGTGGATGGCGACAAGGCCGTGGTGACCGGTACTACGCCTGCCGTGCTGAATATGGAGAGCGCGAAGGCCCTAGGGACGACGGCCCTGACGTTCTACCTGTGGGTGCCGGAAGGAAACTATGCTTCTTTCGACATTACCGCCATGCACAACGATACATCGGCCTTCTACGAGCAGACATGGTCCCTGAAGGGCGGCTCGTCGCTTCAGATTACACGGAATGTGATTTCCGAGCTGGAACTCGAAGTGAGCAATCCGGCCATCAACCTGAGTCGCGATTGGTTTTATTCCAAAAATGTCTACACGCTAAGTACGGCCAACTGCTACAATGCCAAGGTGAAGAATGCCCGCTATAAGATCAAGGCCGTCAAGGGTAATTCTTCCGAGTCCGTCGGGGCGGTTGCCTCCGGGAGCCTCCTTTGGGCAGCTGTCGCTGCTGCCACCCCACCTACGGATGCCAACATCGGCAACATTGTCAAGAATGTCCGTTATTCCAACGGCTATGTCTATTTCGAGCGCGGCGGATCCCAGGGGAATTTTGTCATGGCTGCCAAGGATGCTTCGGACAACATTCTCTGGAGCTGGCTGATCTGGGGCGCCAATGCCGGCTTTGAAGACGTTGAAATGCTGGGCGGGGCAAAGATGATGGACCGTAACATCGGCACCTTTGCGAATACGGCCGGTTCGACGAATTCCATCGGCCTTCTTTATCAGTATGGCCGCAAGGATCCGTTCCCGGGTCGTGTCGCCAACAGCAACACTGTTGCAGGTGTGTATGGAACGCAGTTCTCCGTTGCGGAAGGCGGCGTGTCGGCTGCTACTGCCGTGGCCAACCCGACCGTTTTCTACAAGGCGGCAACGGCCAACAACTGGTCGTCGGAAGCCTCCGTTACAACCTGGGATGGACTCGACAAGACCATCTATGACCCTTGCCCGGTCGGCTACCGGGTTCCGGATTCTTCCGTTTGGAAGGAAGAGGGCTCTCTCAACACGGAACATTATGTGTGGGATACCGCAAACTATGGTTTCCTGTATAAGTATAAAGATAATGATAATAATGATGTAAGCGTCTGGTTCCCTGCGACAGGACAGTTGGGGTCAACGGCCGGAACAATCAACAGCGGAACCGCAATTACCTTTATGTGGTGCCGTGACAAAGCCGGCTCAGGAAACCCGCTGATCCTGGATGTCCGTTACAATGCCGCTGCAAAACTTGGTGGCTATGCCGCCGCCGGCGGTGTCGGTCTCCGCTGCGAGAAAATTACGGAGTAGGATATGAAGCGACTGCTTTGCTGTTTTGTGGCCACCGCTTTGACGGTGGCTGCAAATTCCGCTATGTGGGCTCAGGAGTGGCCTGTGGGCATTTCCCTTAGCATGTTCGGCGAGAAGGAACTGACCTCGCAGGAAGACCTGGACGCCATCAAGGCTGCAGGCTGCGATTACGTTGAGGTCATCGTTAATCAAATCATGCGCTATGCGCCGGAAAACGAGTGGTATCCGCGGGCATTCGAGCTTAAAAGACGCATCGACCGGGCAGGTCTCAAGGTCTGGTCCTGCCATCTTCCCCACACGTGGGAGATCGATATTTCCTCGACCGACGACCGGATGCGCGACTACAGCGTCCGGACGCAGGAGCAGCTCATTGAGATGTGTTCCATCTTTTCTCCCAAGCGACTGTGCCTGCATGCTTCGCTGGAACCGATTACCGACGAAGAGCGCCCCTCACGCCTAAAGAACGCCCGTAACGCCATCGGCCGGTTGAGCCTTGCCGCCAAAAAGATCGGAGCGGTCCTGTGTGTCGAGGACCTTCCCCGGACGTGTCTCGGCAATACCTCGGAGGAAATCATGTACATGATCGGGGACTATCCCGACGTGATGTGTACCTTTGATACGAACCATTTGCTCAAGGAGGACCACCAGCATTTCATGGATGTGGTCGGGCCGCGGATTTCCCATATCCACATATCCGATTTCGACCGAACTGATGAACGCCATTGGATTGAGGGGAAGGGTGTCATAGACTGGCCGGTCATAAGGGAGGGCCTTCGCAAGATCGGTTTCCATGGTGTCGCGATGCACGAAGTCCGTTCAGGCGAGGATGTGAATCCGGAAAACATAGTCAAGGCCTACAACGAGGTTTTCCTTGGAAAGAAGAAGGAGGATGCATCTTCCCGGGAGCTGATCGGCATGTCACGGAATCATCTGTTTTTCTTCAATGCCGACCAAGCCCGGCGGGACGGGACTCACGAGAATGCGATTACGTGGGAGTGGGATGCACACAGCGCGGCTTCCATCCTGGGCCTTCCGGTAGAGCGGATGGATTATATCGACGAATGCAAGGTGTCTGCCGACGGAAAGGAGCTGCTAGTTACCGGGTCCCACGGCTGGTGCGTGCTGTTGCGCAAACATGACGGCAAGGTGCTTTTCTGGGCAAAGGATATTCCCAATGTCCACAGTGCCGAGTTTCTTCCGGACGGGAAGATTGCCTTGGCTTGTTCGGTGGGAACGGACTGCGTCAATATCTATGACCGGAAGACTCCCGACAAGGTGCTTGCGAGCTATCCGCTTGTCGCCGCGCACGGGCTTTACTACAGTCGGAAATATGGCAGGCTTTATGCGGCCGGCGGGAATCTGCTGAACGAATATACGCTCGAAGACTGGAATACCCGGGCACCGAAACTGCGCCTGCGTGCAAGCCGCTCCACGGCATTCTATTTAACTGATGTTCATGACCTTGTCCCCAAAGGGGAAGACGCTTTGATCCTGGCCGGCAACAATGCCGCATTTTTCGATCTGCGCAGCAAACGCTTCACTTCCTTTGCCAAATTCAAGGGCATCGGAAGCATCAAGAGCCTTAACTACAATCCCATTACCGAGGAAATCATCTACACCCATGCCAATCCGGAGACATGTGGAGGGGAGATGTTGTGGTCTACGCAGAAAGTCAGATACAGTTACGCCTGGCCGGAAATTCCGGAGTTTTATCTGCCGGTTCCGGTGGCAGCATTCTATAAAGTCAGAGTCTATAAATGGTAACGATGAAACGGTCTGTCATAATCCTGTGTGTGCTTTTTCTGGCCCAGTTCGCCTATGGGGCCGCGCCTGTAAGATATAGCGTGTCTTCTCCTGACGGCGCGCTGGAGTTTGTCCTGCAAGGGGAGCAATGGTCCCTGCTCAGGGATGGTCACGTCGTGATTGCACCATCCTCTCTCGGTTTGGCGCTGGACGACGGGACGGTCTTCCGTCCTGGCAGTCGTCCACCGCGTGTGAGCAGGGCTGCGACCGACGCGGTCCGCGATGCCCGGTTCTATAAAAAAACATCGGTCCGGGACCGGTACAACGAGATGCGGCTGCGTTACCGTGATTTCGACTTGGTGGTGAGGGCCTACGACGCTGCTGTCGCCTGGCGTATTGAGGCCCACCGCAAGTCGGGCTTCAAGGTCCTGGACGATTTCACCGAATTCGCCTTTCCGACCGACTGTGAGGCCTGGTTCCCCTATGTCCGGCAGAACCGGGAAACCTTGTCGTCCCAGTTCAACAATTCGTTCGAAAACACCTACACCCACTCCACGGTCAGTGGCTATGATGCCTCCTTGCTCACCTTTCTGCCGATTACCTTGCGCTCGGAGCAGGGTGAACTGGTATGCATCACCGAGGCGTCGTTGCTGGACTATCCGGGGATGTATCTGTACAATCCGGACGGGGCGCTGCGGCTGAAGGGCGTATTTGCACCGTATCCCAAAACCGTCCGTCAAGGCGGTCACAACAACATCCAGGAGGAAGTGGTGGAACGGGAAGATTATCTGGCCGTCTGCTCCGCGGCTGAAAAGTTCCCCTGGCGGGTGGTCAATGTGGCTGAAAATGACGCTGCGCTGTTGGACAATGATATCGTGTGGTTGCTGTCGGAAGCATCGGAAGGGGATTTCAGCTGGGTCAAGCCAGGCAAGGTGGCCTGGGATTGGTGGAATGACTGGAACATCGGCGGCGTCGATTTCGCTTCGGGCGTGAATACCCGGACGTACTGCCATTACATTGATTTTGCTGCGGCCAACGGAATCGAATATGTCATCCTCGACGAAGGATGGTCCGTCGAAGGGAAAGCCGACCTGTTGAGCGTTGTCCCGGACATCGACCTGAAGGGAATCGTGGACTATGCTTCGGCGCGTGGCGTCGGCATTATTCTTTGGGCCGGCTATTATGCGCTTGCGAGGGATATGGAGAATATTTTCCGCCATTATTCGGCGATGGGCGTGAAGGGATTCAAGGTCGATTTCATGGACCGGGATGACCAGTCGATGGTGGCCTTTTACGAAAGGGCCGCTTCACTGGCCGCCAAATACCGTCTCGTGCTGGATTTCCATGGGGCGTTCAAGCCCTGCGGCTTGCAGCGGACCTGGCCGAATGTCCTGAATTTCGAAGGGGTGTTCGGCCTGGAAATGATGAAGTTCTTCGATGCGGCCACCGACCAGATGGAAAATGACGTGACGATTCCTTTTGCCAGGATGGTTGCGGGCTCTCTTGATTATACGCAGGGAGCGATGCGCAACGCGAGCCGGGAGAATTTCCGTCCTGTGGTTTCCGAGCCGATGAGCCAGGGAACACGCTGCCACCAGCTGGCCCTCTATACCATTTTCCTCTCGCCGCTGAATATGCTCTGTGATACTCCCACCGCATATACGAAAGAGCGTGAGTGTCTGGACTTTATCGCAGGTGTTCCGACAGTCTGGGATGAAACGCGGGCCCTGTCCGGCGAAATCGGCGAATATGTCGTCATCGCCCGGCGTAAGGGGAATGACTGGTATCTGGGAGCCATTACGGACTGGCAGCCGCGGGATATCACGATCGACCTGTCTTTCCTTGGCGCCGGTCCACACAAGGCCGTCGTCTTTCAAGATGGTGCCAACGCCCACAGGCTGGCCTCCGACTATCTCCGCAAGGAAATGCTGCTCGACACCGCCCTGACTGTCCACCTTGCCCCAGGCGGCGGCTTCACTGCGAAAATCTCTCTTGCCCGTTAATTGCACAGCCGGCGGCAAGAACGCACGCCGCCGGCTACAACACGCGTTCGCGGGCTGCGTGTAATAGCGTACCGGAATGCTGAAAGGTTGCAGTAGAGATGAAATGCGGGGGAAGTTTTGTGGATTCGGAAATAATTGTTATCTTTGCAGTCCGATAATTATGTAATGGCCGCGCGGGCACGAGAAGAGCCGCCTTCGGGAGCGGACGCCTCCGGCTGGAAACTTTAAGAGTTTTGTTTAAATGTACGCAATCGTAGACATTGCAGGCCAGCAGTTTAAGGTTGAAGCTGGCGCCAAGATTTTCGTCAACCGCCTCCCGGCGAAGAAGGACGAGAAAGTAACGTTCGACAAAGTGCTCCTCATCGACAACGAGGGTGCCGTCAAAGTCGGAGCTCCCTATGTTGAAGGTGCAGTGGTCAGCGCTACTGTCATCGACGACGATGTAAAAGCCAAGAAGGTGCTTGTGTTCAAGAAGATCCGCCGCAAGGGCTTCCAGAAGCTCAACGGTCATCGCCAGAAGCTCACCCGCATCCAGATCGACGCTATCGCCTAATCCCTTATCGTTTAACTTGTTAAAGAACTACTACCATGGCACATAAAAAAGGTCAATCCAGTTCGAAGAACGGTCGTGAATCGCATAGCAAACGACTTGGTCTGAAGAAGTTCGGCGGTGAGGTCGTCAAGGCCGGCAATATCATCGTCCGTCAGAGAGGTACCGTCCACAATCCCGACCGCAACGTCGGTATCGGCAAAGACCACACCCTCTATGCCCTTGTAGACGGCACGGTCAAGTTTACAAAGAAGAAAAACGACAAGTCTTTCGTCTCCGTCGTTCCGTTTGAGAACTAAGACTCGAAGGATGGAAAAAGAAAAAGGATTGCACTTCGGGCCGATGTGCAGTCCTTTTTCGCATTAAATTCGGCATATGCTTACACTCAAAACCCTCCGGGAAGATCCGGAAAATGTGATTGCCCGCCTGGCTGTCAAGCACTTCGACGCCCGCGCAATCGTTGAAAACGTAATCGCCCTCGACGACAGGCGCAAAGCTCTCCAGACTGAGTCCGACGCCCTGCTCTCGCAGCAGAAAAAGGCTGCCGACCAGATCGGCGCCATGATGAAGGAAGGCCGTCGCGAGGAAGCGGAGGCTGCCAAGAAGGAAGTGGCTGCGCTCAAAGCCCGTTCCGGCGAAATTCTCGCCCAGGCCGAGGCCAACAACAAGGAGCTGGAGTCCCAGCTGGTCCTGTTGCCCAACATGCCGTGCGCGCTTGTCCCTGAAGGAGCCGGTGCGGAAGACAATCTGGTCGTCAAGATGGGCGGCGAAGATCCCGTTCTGCCGGAAGGCGCCCTTCCTCACTGGGAGCTCGCCAAGAAATACGATATCATCGACTTCGATCTCGGCGTCAAGCTGACCGGTGCCGGTTTCCCTGTCTATAAGGGCAAGGGTGCCCGCCTCCAGCGTGCCCTGATCAACTTCTTCCTCGACCGCAACACGGCCGCAGGCTACCGCGAGGTGGAGCCGCCCGTGCTGGTCAACGCAGCCTCCGGTTTCGGTACCGGCCAGCTGCCCGACAAGGAAGGTCAGATGTACTACTGCCAGGTGGACGACTTCTATCTCGTTCCCACGGCTGAAGTGCCTGTGACCAACATTTTCCGCGACGTCATCCTCGGCGAGAACGAGTTCCCGCAGAAACTGACGGCCTACACTCCGTGCTTCCGCCGCGAGGCCGGTTCCTACGGCAAGGACGTCCGCGGCCTCAATCGTCTCCATCAGTTCGACAAGGTCGAGATCGTCCGCGTCGAAAAGCCCGAAGACAGCTACGCCGCCCTCGACGAGATGGTCGCCCACGTGGAGAAACTCGTCCAGGACCTCGGCCTGCGCTATCGTATCCTCCGCCTCTGCGGCGGCGACCTGAGCTTCACCTCCGCCATCACCTACGACTTCGAGCTGTGGTCGGCCGCACAGGGCCGCTGGCTGGAGATTTCCTCCGTGTCCAACTTCGAGAGCTTCCAGGCCAACCGCCTCCACCTCCGTTATCGTGACGCCTCCGGCAAAATGCAGCTGGCACACACCCTCAACGGCAGCTCCCTCGCCCTCCCGAGGGTCGTGGCCGCCCTTTTGGAAGACAACCAGAAAGACGGGTACATCGAGATTCCCGAGGTGCTCCGTCCCTACACCGGTTTTGACCGTATAGATTAACTACTTAATACAATTTTTCACAATGAGAATTATCCAAGTTACAGGCAGGGAAATCCTCGACTCCAGGGGAAATCCGACCATTGAGGCCGAAGTGGTCCTCGAATCCGGTATCGTAGGCGTAGCCGCCGTTCCTTCAGGTGCTTCCACGGGCGAAAACGAGGCTCTCGAGCTTCGCGACGGCGACCCCAAGCGCTACTGTGGAAAGGGCGTGCTCAAGGCCGTTGCCAACATCAACGACAAGATCGCTCCCGCCATCATCGGCATGTCCGCCATCGAGCAGCGTGCAATCGACAAGGTGATGATCGACCTTGACGGCACCCCCACCAAGAGCAACCTCGGCGCCAACGCCATCCTGGGTGTCTCCCTGGCTGTTGCAAAGGCAGCTGCCGAATACCTCGGCATGCCTCTGTACCGCTATATCGGCGGCACCAACGCCTATGTCCTCCCCGTTCCGATGATGAACATCATCAACGGCGGCGCCCACTCCGACGCTCCCATCGCGTTCCAGGAGTTCATGATCCGTCCCGTCGGCGCTTCCAGCGAGGCTGAGGCTGTCCGCATCGGCGCAGAGGTCTTCCACGCCCTCCAGAAGGTGCTCAAGGGCCGCGGCCTTTCCACCGCAGTTGGCGACGAAGGCGGTTTCGCTCCGAAGCTCAACGGTATCGACGACGCTCTCGACTGCATCATGCAGGCTATCGAGAAGGCCGGTTATGTCCCGGGCAAGGACGTGAAGATCGCCATGGACTGCGCCGCTTCCGAGTTCTGCTTCAAGGAGGGTGACACCTTCTACTATGACTACAAGCAG
>ONKE01000004.1 GCA_900318355.1 uncultured Bacteroidales bacterium | reverse complement strand
TTGACGCCTTTTTTCAAATTTTTTCTTCATGTTGGACTCCTTGTTGTGTCCAACTTTTTGGGGTCACATCATTTTGGGCCGTTTTTGGAAGTAGGGGTGCTGACACCTGCACCTCTACCGACACGTGCACCCCTACGGACACAAAAAAAGCCGGCTCGGAAGAGTCGGCCTGAATGTGTCTGAATCCGAAAATTATTTCTCGGCAAGTTTCTTCTCAACGTGCTCGATAGCGTCGGCGACAGTAGCGATGGAGCTGGCTTCCTCATCCTCGATCTTAATGTCGAAAGCCTTCTCAAAAGCCATGATGAGCTCGACGTTGTCGAGAGAGTCTGCACCAAGATCGTTAGTGAAGTTAGCGGTTTCGGTAACCTCGCTGGGTTCAACGCCAAGATTGTCGACGATGATATCCATCACCTTGTTGACTACTTCTTCGTGTGTCATGATAAAAGTTAGTTTATGTTAATAATACACTTGATATTCAAGCAGTTCCCCTTTCGGGGTGGAATTACAAACTGCAAAGTAAGTGAAAAAATCTGAGAAATGAAAGTTTTTGACCGAAAACCAAAGCTATTCCCCGTTAAGATAGCCGAGAATGCGCTCCGCCAAGGCTTTGTTGCCAAGGAAGGAGGCAAGGTCGGCAGGATCGGCGGAAGCCAGGCGGGCAACGCTGCCATAATGGAGCAGCAGACGCTCCTCGGTCTTGGAGCCGACGCCCTTGATTTCCCGCAGGGAAGATGCCGTCTGGGCCTTGCTGCGAAGATTGCGGTGGAAGGTGATGCCGAAACGGTGGGCCTCGTCGCGAATCTGCTGCAACACCTTCAATGCCTGGGAGTTGCGGTCGATGAAAAGAGGATAGGGATCGCCCACGCGAATCACCTCTTCGAGACGTTTGGCCAGCCCGATGACCGTCAGGCGTTCGGTGAGGCCGAGCTCGGCGAGGGCCTGATAGGCAAAATCCAGCTGCCCCTTGCCGCCGTCGATCACAATCAGCTGCGGCAGGTCGTCCGGAGCTTCGGCGAGCATGCGCGAATAACGCCGGTTGACGACCTCTTTCATTGACGCATAGTCGTTTGCGCCGACGACCGTCTTTATCTTGAACCGGCGATAGTCTTTCTTCGAAGGGACTCCGCCGCGGAACACCACGCACGAAGCCACCGGATTGGTGCCCTGGATATTGGAGTTGTCGAAACATTCCATATGCACCGGAAGCTCCTTCATGCCGATGGCGTCGCGGAGGTCTTCGAGCACCTTGGTGTGGAAGGCCTCGGGATTGATCAACTCCCTCTGCTTTAGTGCATTGAACTGCATCTCGCGCGCGTTGCGTGCGCTAAGTTGAAGGAGCGCAAGCTTGTCGCCCTTGACGGGAATGCGGAAATCCACGCCGTCGATGGTCACGTCGGGCATGAACGGCACGATGACCTCTTCCGACAGGGTGCCGAATTTCGACTCGATTTCGGCGATGAAGGTGCTCAGGACCGCGGCCGGCTCCTCTTCGATCTGGAGACGGAAGCCGAGGTTGAGGCTCTGGACAATGGCGCCGCCACGGATGCGCAGGAAATTGCCGAACGCCTCGGAAGTATCTGTGACAAGGGAAAATACATCCACGTCGCCGACCGTCGTGCTGGTGATGATGGACTTGCTGTAGTGGCGCTCGAGCGACTGCATCTTGCGCTTGTAGACCTCGGCCTGCTCGAAATCGAGATCTTCCGCCGCTGCGGTCATCTGGCTACGGTAGTGCTGGATGAGCTGGCGTCCGCCGCCTTTGAGCATCGACACGATTTCTTCGATATATCCGGCATATTCGGCCTTGGACACCCCTCCGACGCAGCATCCCTTGCAACGTCCGATATGCATTTCGAGGCAGGGGCGGTAGCGGTGATGGAGGATTCCTTCGCCGGTAATCTTCAACTTGCATGTCCGCAGCGGATACAGGTCGGAGAACATCTCCAGAAGGTTGCGGGCATGGAGCACAGAGCTGTAGGGGCCGAAATACCGCGAACCGTCCTTGACAACGCGCCTGGTCAGGAACACCTTCGGAAAATCGTCGGCCGTAACGCATATCCACGGATAGGTCTTCGAGTCCTTCAGCAGGATGTTGTAGCGCGGCTTGTATTGCTTGATCAGATTGTTTTCCAGCAGGAGGGCGTCGGCTTCGGTCTCCACCACGGAATACTGCGCGTCGGCGATCTTGCTGACGAGGATGCGCGTCTTCCGGTTAAGGCGCGAAGGGTCGACGAAATACTGGGCCACCCTTTTGTGGAGGTCCTTGGCCTTGCCGACATAGATTACCGTCCCGTCGGCATCGTAATAACGGTACACGCCCGGCGAATGCGGAAACAGCGATATCTTCTCTCTTACGTTCATTCCAGCGCTAAGTTAGGGATTTTTCACCAAAAATAAACCGACTTCGCCACATCGGGCCCACAAAACCTCATATGGACGGCTTTCGCCACATAAATTTTGACAGGAAACGGCTGTTTTATAGTTTTGCATTGGAGGTTTGCCTTCCGGAAACTATCAAAAAGAAAAAGCAATGACTACGCCCGCACCCCAAAACACCCAAAGCCAGAGCCGGCCCCGCCGCGTCCTCCGGGAAAAGAAGGACGATGGCCCGCGCTACATTTCTTCCTTCAGGCTCTCCCGCAACCGCAACGACTGAAGGCTGAATTCGCAGCCGCAGTATTGCTGATTGTAGAACCCCTGCTCGCGGATTATCTCGCCGCGACGGTCCTGAAGGCCGCATTTGCGCCAGTTCTGCCCCCACCACCGCACGTCCGGATATTGCCGGCATGCGTCTTCGCCGGCCGCGTCGACCTGTTCCAGACTCTTCCAGCGCGAAGATGCGAGCGTGGTCGTAAGCAGGCCGAAACCGTTGTCGTGGGCATATCGCGCCGCGCGTTCCAGACGGAAACGGAAGCACTTCAGGCACCGCGGGCCGCGCTCCGGCTCGTTTTCCAGCCCGCGGATATATTCCAGCCATTCCCCATGGTCATAAACGTCGTCGACGACCTCCAGGGCAAACTCGTCCGCATACCGCAGCACCTCTCTGCGCCGAAGAGCGTATTCTTCTGAGGGATAGATGTTTGAGTTGCTGAAAAACAGCACCGGGCGGGAGCCTTTGCCGACCAGGTATTCCACTATCGCACCGCTGCACGGCGCACAGCATACGTGAAGCAGCAGTTTCGTCCCGGGACTGCCGGGAATCTCTATCGTGGAGGCTTTCTTACTCATTTCGTGGCAAAATTACGGAACTTTTGCTATATTCGCAACCCGATAAAACGAACGAACCCCATGAGCGTAACCCCCCGAGAATACATGGCTGAGGAGGCGGCCGCACGTCCCCGTCCCAGCGGGCGGAGGAGCCTGCTGGCCCTAAGCCCCATACTGGTTTTCCTGGTCATCTACCTTGTCACGTCGCTGATTGCGCATGACTTCTACAAGGTGCCAGTCTCGGCCGCCTTCCTGCTGTCGTCGGTCTACGCGCTTCTCATCATAAGGGGCCGGAGCCTGGAAGAGAGGATAAGCATTTTCTCCGAAGGCGCTGGCAACAAGAACGTCCTCCTGATGATATGGATATTCATCCTCGCCGGGGCATTTGCCAGCACGGCCAAGGCCATAGGCTCGATCGAGGCCACCGTGGACCTGACCCTCGCCATCCTCCCTGGGAAACTCCTTCTTGCGGGGCTGTTCCTTGCCGCATGCTTCATTTCCATGTCCATCGGCACCAGCGTAGGCACCATCGTCGCGCTGGTCCCCGTTGCTGCCGGCATCGCACAGGAGACCGGGCTTGGCGTCCCGATGATGACGGCGCTTGTCGTTGGCGGCGCGTTCTTCGGCGACAACCTCAGCTTCATCTCCGACACGACCATCGCCGCGACGAGGATGCAAGGCTGCTCGATGCGCGACAAGTTCAAGGTAAATATCTGGATAGCAGCGCCCGCCGCGCTCGTCGTAACGGCAATCTACGTTGCGATCGGGCTCCGGACAGGCGCGGCTCCGCATCCGTTCCCGACCCGTTGGCCGCTGGTCTTCCCCTACCTGGCGGTCATCGCGATGGCCCTGGCCGGCCTCAACGTCATTCTGGTTCTGGCCATCGGGATAGCGTTAAATATGATCCTGGGATTTTTCTGCGGTGTCGGCTGGACGGAATTCCTCGGAGCCGTCGGCAGCGGAATCGCCTCGATGGGCGACCTGGTGATCGTCACCATGCTGGCCGGAGGCATGCTGGAGCTTATACGGGCAGGCGGCGGGCTCGACCTCATACTCGAGCGCATGACCCGAAGGATCAAAGGAAAACGCGGCGCGGAGCTGTCCATCGCGGCCCTCGTCAGCCTGGTAAACGTCTGCACCGCCAACAACACCATCGCCATCATCACCTCCGGGCGCATCGCAAAGGAGATCACGGGAAAATTCGGCCTCGACCCCCGCAGGACGGCAAGCATCCTGGACATCTTCTCCTGCATCGTCCAGGGCTCCCTGCCCTACGGTGCCCAGCTGCTTATGGCCTCCGGCCTCGCCGGCATCTCCACCTTCGCCATCATCGGCAACCTCTACTACCCTCTCGCCCTACTCCTCTTCGCACTCTGCTCCATCCTCTTCCGCCTCCCACGCAAGTATTCCTAGTCGAAGTCGGCGACGTCGATAAGGTTGTTGAGGAGGGCGTAGACGGTAAGGCCGGCGACAGTTTTGATGCCGGTCTTGCGGGTGATGTTTTTGCGGTGGGTTATGACCGTGTAGATCGAGATGTTGAAGCAGTCGGCGATCTCCTTGTTGAGCATGCCCTTGGCCACGCAGACAAGGATTTCCTTTTCGCGGGAGGAGAGCTCTTCGCCTTCGTTTTTGGGTGCGTCGGCGCGGTTTTCCAGGGCAGCGTGGACCTTGCGGATCACCGTGGCGGGCTCGTCGTAGAAGCTGATGGTGCCGTCCCACTGACGGAGGTGTTCTTCGTCGGCGGGACCGCCGGCAAAGGCGAGGACAGCCCCGTCGGTCCATTCGCTGAGCAGTGCGCGTGCGTTGCCACGTGAGGCGAAGTCGAACACTGCCGGGTCGATGATGACGGCGTCGGCCGAGAGCTTGTGTAGACGAGTCTGAGCACTGGGTGACAGGTCGCGGAGCATGCCGATGATTTCGAACTCTCCGGCATCATCGAGAATGCTCTCCAGGCCGCGCGCAGCGATGGAGGAAGGCGTGATTATGAGAATCTTCTTACCCATTGTCTTCCATCCTCCCTACCACGGGAACGAGGATTTCGTCCTCAATGGCCGTATGCTTTTCCAGGTCCTCCGCCAGCGAGTGGATATAGTACAACACATTGAAAATCTGTTTGTTGTCGCACTCGGGCGGGAGGTATTTCATCACGATGTTCTTCAGGTCGCTGAGCTTTTCCTCCACGTTGGTATGGTTCTCCTCGTATTGGAGGATGGTAAAGCCCGGGTGGTCGGCATGGCCGAGGACGGCCTCAACATAGGGGAACACCGTATTTTCCTCGTACTCGAAATGGCGCGAAAGCTCGTCTTTGTACTGGGTGAAGAAGCTGCGGATGATGCGTTTGCGGCGCTCGTCGCAAGGCTCGATCACCTGCTGGATGGCATCTGCGAGGGATTTGACGGCCACATCCATGTAGAAGGCATGGGACCGGCGCAGATAGCGGACGATGTCGCGCAGGTCGATTTCCCGGAGCACGTCGGAAGAGGGGCGGTATCCGTCGAAGGAATAGACGTTGCAGATCAGCAGGAAGGTGTTGGCGTTGATGCCGGTCCGGCGGCACACTTCCTCGACGGTCTCGTCGCCGAAGCCGAAGCCGATGCCAAGCCGGGTCAGAACGCCAAGCAGATTGAAGTTGAAGTCCACCAGATCCGCAATCTTCATGGATGCGGACAGCGGATGCCGTTCCTTTTTCATGAGCGTTTACTTCGTGCCGAAAATACGGTCGCCGGCGTCGCCGAGGCCGGGGACGATGTAGGCGTTTTCGTTGAGGTGGTCGTCGACGGCTGCGACATAGATGTCGACGTCGGGATGTTCGGCCTGGACCTTGGCAATGCCCTCAGGGACCGCTACAAGGCACATAAGGCGGATGTTGGTGCAGCCGCGCTCCTTGAGCATGGCAAGGGCGTCGCAGGCGCTGCCGCCGGTTGCGAGCATCGGGTCGGTGACGATGACAAGGCGGTCGTCGATGTCGCCGGGAAGCTTGCAGAAGTACGGCACGGGCTTGTGGGTGGTTTCGTCGCGGTAGAGGCCGATGTGGCCGACCTTCGCAACGGGAATCAGGTTGAGCAGTCCTTCCACCATGCCGAGGCCGGCGCGGAGAATAGGGATGATGGCCATCTTGCGGCCGCGTACCTCCTTGGCGGTCATCCGACAGATAGGAGTCTCGATCTCGATATCTTCCAGAGGAATATCGCGGGTGATTTCATAGCCCATAAGGAGGGCGATCTCCTTCAGCAGTTCCCGGAAATCCTTGGATCCGGTTTCCTTCTTACGCATGATGGTCAGCTTGTGCTGGATCATCGGATGGTCAATAACATGGACTTTGCTCATATTGTGACTAGGTAAATGGTTATGCAAATTTAACAAAAAAATCGCCCGCGCGGTCAGTTAAGCAGTTTCTTCTTGCCCTTTCCGGGAGAAGATACCGGCATAGCGAAAGGCATACCTGCCGAAAATGCCGGCTCTGCGGCCAGGCTCAGCGCCATGGCGGCCTCGGAATGGCACAGGAGCGTGCCGCCCTGGAGGTCGACCTCGTCGACGATGACGTATTCCGGCACCTTTACCGAATCGGCCAGACGGGGCATATCGAGGTCGAAAGCGACTTCGAACTGATTGGAAGCCACGACTTTGGCCTGGCAGCCGGTGTCGGCGGAGAGAATTTGTTCGAAGGAGGCGCGCCAGTCGGGGTCGGCCGTGGCGGCGTAGATGCGCAGGGCCTCGGAAGCCTCCATGACGGGGGCGCTCAGCCTCACCGTGCCGCCCTTGAGCGAAAACGCCTCTATATCGAACCCGTCCAGGATAGGAGGCAGGAGAACCTCCCCGTCGGGACGTGTAAGTTTCAATGTAACTATCAGATAAGCTTCTTCTTCCTGGAGCTTTTCAAGACGGAAGGCGCCGTCCGACTCGACGAGAGTGCGGAGCAGCGAGCGTTGGGATTCAGATATCATCATATGCGTCCGGATAAACGGTGGCCGCCGCGGGCCCGACAAATGTAGTCATTTTGCCGGAATAATCGTATATTTGTCCTTATGAAAAAGATCATCATTTGCTGGGTCCTGATCTTGGCAGGTCTGACCCTCCCGGCCCAGGAAAAGGGCATCAGCTACACCGAAGCGACCGACCTCACCATCGTCGGCAAAGTTTTCCCCGACACGCCCAACCCCTACGAGAGAATGGACTTCGTCCGCTTCGGGAGCTGGGAGAAAAAGGATATCAACCTCCTGCAGATGTCTTCCGGCATCATCGTCTCGTTCAGGACCGACGCCTCCGAGATATGGGTAAAGCCCGATTTCAAAGAGATTTCCCAGGCAAATACATCCGGATTCGCCACCCGCGGATTCGACCTTTACATCAAGCGTGACGGCAAGTGGCTTTGGGCCGGCGCAGTCTCCTACGGGCACGACAAGGAGCGCGAAAACCTCCGTCCCCTCGCGGTTGTCAGCAACATGGACAATGGCCCCAAGGAATGCATCCTCTACCTGCCGACCTACAGCAAGCTCGCCTCGGTGAAAATCGGCGTCCCGGATGGTTCCAGCCTTGAAAAAGGCGACGCGCCCTTCCGCCACAGGATATGCCTCCACGGTTCAAGCTTCATGCACGGAGCCTCCACCGGCCGCGCCGGCCAGACCGTCCCCGGCTACCTTACGCGCAGCACCGGACTGCAGTTCTGCAGCCTCGGCGTCAGCGGCGACTGCTACATGCAGCCCCAGTTCGCCGAAGCCCTGAAACACGCTGACGTCGACGCCTTCGTCTTCGACTCCTTCTCCAACGGCAACTACAAGACCGTCAACGAAAACCTTTTCAAGTTCATCGAGACCATCCAGTCCGGCAAGCCCGGCGTCCCGATGATTTTCATGGGCACCATCTGGCGCGAGCGCCGCAATTTCGACCGCAGGCAGGACGAAGCCGAATCCAGCAAAATCGCGATGGCCGACAGCCTGATGAAAATTGCCGTAAAGAAATACAAGGACGTCTATTACATCCCTTCCAACGCCACATCCGACAGCCACGAAACCACGGTTGACGGCGTCCACCCGGGCAGCTGGGGCTATCAGCTCTGGGCCGAGTCGGTCCGCAAGCCCATCCTCCGCATCCTCCGCAAATACGGGATCAAATAGCAGCAGCTACAACAGCAGCGCCGTAAGGTGGAAGCCGAGCCAGGCGACGAGCCAGGCGACGACCATGGTGTAGGCGCAGATGGCGATTGCCCAGGACCAGCGGCCGGTTTCGTTCTTGATTGCGACGAAGGTTGCGATGCAGGGGAAATAGAGCAGGATGAATATCATGAAGGCGACGGCGGCCGGAAGCGAGACCTCGCGCTTCAACGCGTCCTGCAGCTGAGAGTCGGAAGCCATGGTGTCGGCATCGCTGACAGTCACCGCGGCGCCTTGGCTGTACATCACGCCCAATGTGCTCACGACCAGCTCCTTAGCCACGACTCCGGTAAGCAATGAGATATCCATCTTCCAGCTGAATCCGAGCGGGTCGAGCGCCGGTGCGACCGCCTTGCCAAGGTGGCCGATCAGCGAGTTTTCCTGCTGGGCCTCATAGAGCGAGTCGACGCGGTGGGCCAGCGACGTCAGCGCGAGCGAGTCGGCGGCCACGGGAGCAAGCGAATCGGCCGGAGCGGCAGCCTCGGCAAGCGCGACATATTCCGCCTGGGCGGCATCGAGCTCGGCGCTGCGAGGGAAATACCCTAAGAACCAGATGATTATGGAACCGATGAGGATGGTGGTAGCCATCTTCTCGAGATATTGCCGTCCCTTTTCCCAGGTATGGCGCCAAATGGCCTTGCCGGTCGGCACTCGATACGGAGGCAGCTCCATCACGAAAGGAAGGTCGTCTTCACGGACGAAACGCTTGATTATCAGCGCCGACAGGATCGCCAGCAAGACTCCTAGGAAATAAATTCCAAGCAGGGCGAGCGCCGGCGACTTCGGAAAGAACGCCCCCGCCAGCAGCACGAAAATAGGCAGGCGTCCCGCACACGACATGAACGGCAGGATGGCGATGGTGATAAGGCGGCTCTTGCGGCTCTCGATACTCCTCGTGGCCATGATGGCCGGCACGTTGCAGCCAAAGCCCATGACCATGGGGATGAAACTCTTGCCGTGAAGCCCGATCCGGTGCATCAGCTTGTCGACGATAAAGGCCGCGCGCGCCATGTAGCCCGAGTCCTCCATCAGCGAGATGAAGAAATAGAGTATCAATATGTTAGGCAGGAACACCAGCACGCTGCCGACACCGGCGATAACCCCATCTACGAGCAGGTCCTTCAGCCAGCCTTCGCGCATGAAATCGCCCACGAAGTCGCCGAAACGCGCAACCAGCCATTCTATCCCCTGCATAGGGTAATCGCCCAGGGTAAACGTGGCCTGGAAAATCAGGTAGAGAATGGCTATGAAAATGGGGAATGCCAGCCACTTGTTGGTGACCACGGCATCTATCCTGTCGGTCAGCGTGCGGCGCGGACGCTCTTCCAGATGCTGGGTGTACGTTTCCGCCAGGGCACCCTGGATAAAGGCGTATTTGGCGTCGACGATCGCCGACTCGGCGCTTGTATGAAGCAGGTCCTGTATCCTGCGATCTTCCTCCTCGCGAACCTTGAGAAGCTCCACGGACTGAGGAAGGCCGCTGATCACCTTCTCTATATCCTTGTCGTGCTCGAGGTATTTGATGGCCAGATAGCGGGTCGAGTAGCGCGGGCGGATATCGGCGTTGCGCTGAATGATAAGCTTCAGACGGTCGATGCTTTGCTCTATTTCCGGGCCATGGTTGATGTGGATGTGGCGGGAAAGCGAAGGATCGTTCTGAAGGTATATCTTGATGACCGTGTCGAAGAGCTCGGGAATCCCCCGCCCGTCACGGCTCACCGTCGGGCACACGGGCATGCCGAACAGCTTTCCGAGCTGGTCCGTGTCGATGGAATCGCCCTTCGCCTCCATCTCGTCATACATGTTGAGCGCGATGACGGTGCGCAGGTTCATGTCGATAATCTGAGTCGTCAGGTAGAGGTTGCGCTCGATGTTGGAGGCGTCGACCACGTTGACCACGACGTCGGGCATATTCTCCGTCAGGTTCTTGCGGACATAGAGTTCCTCGGGGCTGTAGGCCGAAAGGGAATATGTTCCCGGCAGGTCGACAAGCACGAAACGGTACCCGCCATGCTCGAACGTGCCTTCCTTCGCATCGACGGTCACGCCGCTGTAGTTGCCCACGTGTTCGTGACTGCCGGAGGCGATGTTGAAAAGGGAGGTCTTGCCGCAGTTCGGATTGCCCACCAGGGCCACGCGGATGACGTGTCCGCGTTCTTCGGCCAGCTCGGCCATTTCGCGGTCGAGAAGCGCCTGTTCCTGCTCATCAGTGGCGTCGAGCGCCTCCAGGGAATGCTCCACGGCTATATGCTGGCGAGCCTCCTCTTCGCTGATGACCTCTATCGTGCGGGCCTCTTCCCTCCGCAGGGAGACCTTGTAGCCCAGCACCTCATACTCGATAGGGTCCCGCAGCGGCGCGTTCAGCACGACACGCACCGTCTTTCCCGCGATGAATCCCATCTCGATCAGGCGTTTACGAAAACTCCCGTGACCGCCGACCTTGGCGATTACGGCCCGTTCTCCGGTAGGAAGTTCCGATAATCTCATAGGTTTAACTTTGCAGGCAAAGTTAATGGAAAATCCCCATCCGGACAATCGTCACAAATGGGGATTTAATGCAATCGGCTAACCAGCCGTTAGGATACGGGCTTAGATAAGCGGCTCGGCGGTCATGGCGGCGGGCTTGGGGATGCCCATCAGCTTGAGGATGGTCGGAGCCACGTTGCACAGGGCGCCGTCACGCACCTCCTTGACCTCTTCGCCTGCCCCGATAACCACGAACTGGACGGTGTTGAGCGAGTGGGCGGTGTTGGGCGAGCCGTCGGCGTTGACTTCGAAGTCGGCGTTGCCGTGGTCGGCGGTAAGGAGGACGACGTAGTCGTGGGCGAGAGCCTCGTCAACCACGCGGCCGACCAGTTTGTCGATACAAGCAACCGTCTGGGTGACAGCCGTATAGACTCCGGTGTGGCCCACCATGTCGCCGTTGGCGAAATTGAGGATAATCATGTCTTCCTTCTCGCTGCGGATGGCATCGATGAGCTTTTCGGCAACCTCGGGCGCGCTCATCTGGGGCAGCAGGTCGTAGGTCGGAACCTTCGGAGAATTGACCAGGATGCGGTCTTCGCCCTCGAACACGGTCTCGCGGCCGCCGTTGAAGAAGAAGGTCACATGGGCGTATTTCTCCGTTTCGGCAATACGCAGCTGGCGCTTTCCCGCCTTGGAGACCGTCTCGCC
Source organism: uncultured Bacteroidales bacterium (assembly GCA_900318355.1). Lineage (GTDB taxonomy): Bacteria > Bacteroidota > Bacteroidia > Bacteroidales > UBA932 > Cryptobacteroides. The sequence continues at coordinate 12,195 of ONKE01000004.1, read as the reverse complement.
GAGGGTGTCCTGGACGAGCTCCTTGTCGAAGAGGATGTGGACTCCGGTGAACGAGGCGTCGTAGGGGGTGAGGCAGCAGTAGTAGAGCGGAATCGTGTGCATGCCCTCTTCCGGCATGTCCTTCTGGGTGAGGACGGTGGTCAGCTCGCGGGCGCGGTCGTTGCGGAAGTTGTAGAAGATGACGGCGTCGCCTTCCTCGATGGTGGCAAGGGGCTTTCCGGCGGCGTCGGTGATGACTGCGGGCTTGACGAACTCGTCGGTGACATCGGCGTCATAGGATGCATGGATGGCGTCTATCGCGGAAGTGAACGCTGCGCCCTTGCCGTCGACAAGGAGGTCGTAGGCTTCCTTGACGCGGTTCCAGCGCTTGTCGCGGTCCATGGCGTAGAAGCGTCCGCAGACGGAGGCTATCTTGCCGGTGGTTTCGGCCATCTTGGATTCGAGCTCTTCGAGGAAGCCCTTGCCGCTGCGGGGGTCGGTGTCGCGGCCGTCCATGAAAGCGTGGACAAACACTTTGTCAAGGCCCTCCTCCGCGGCGACGCGAAGGAACTCGTAGACATGGTCCAGCGAGCTGTGGACTCCGCCGTGGGAGGTGAGGCCCATAAGGTGGAGTTTCTTGCCGGAGGACTTGACATAGTCCAGCGCGGCCTTAATCTCCTTGTTTTCAAGGAGTTTGTGTTCGCGGCAGGCGATATTGATCTTGACCAGGTCCTGGTAGACCACCCGGCCGGCGCCGAGGTTCATGTGGCCGACTTCGGAGTTGCCCATCTGGCCGTCGGGAAGGCCGACGTATTCGCCGCAGGCCTGAAGATGACCGAAGGGATATTTCTCGCGCAGGGCGTCGATATTGGGTGTGCCCTGGGTCCAGATGGCGTTGGAATAGTCGTGACGGCCTTCGCCCCAGCCGTCGAGAATCATCAGAAGTACTTTTCTATCACGCATAATTTTTGCTAACTTTGCGGTTGCAAAGATAATCATTTTCGGGACGCCAACCTCGGCGCCGGCAGATTAAATCATTTCAGATGGCTAGAAAACACGACATTCCCAAGAAACGCAAGGAAAGCAGGAAAGGCAAGGCGCCGCTGCCGGTGCTGGAGGGCACTGTAAAAATGAGCCGCGACGGGGCCGGATTCATCTCGGTCGAAGGCATGGAAGACGAAATCTACGTCAAGCCCACCCGGATGAGAGGCGCGCTCCATGGCGACAAGGTGGCCGTCAGGCTGGTTTCGCGCAAAAACTACGGCGGACGCCACTTCGAAGGCGAAGTCGCCTACATCCTCGAGCGCTCGACCAAGCCCTTCGTCGGCGTGCTCCACATCGTCGGCGCCCAGGCCTGGGTGCTGATGCAGAGCAAAAACATGCCCTACGATATCGCAGTGGAGATTCTCGACCCCTTCGGCACTCCCCTCCACCACGGGCGCCACGAGCCCGGCAAGGGCGACCTGCGCCAGTGCGGCGACGGAGAGTACGCAGTCGTCGACGTGTGGGAAGTCGTCGAGGGCGAGCCCCGCGAGCTTCGCGCAAAGCCCGGAATGAAAGTAGCCGCCGTCGTCGACGGATGGGCCAGGGGCGAAGCCGTTCCCTTCGGACATTTGGTCGACGTGCTCGGCGAAGACGGCGCCAACGACACCGAAATGCACGCCATCCTGGCCGAATACGGCCTTCCCTACCGCTTCGAGCCGGATGTGGAAAAGGCCGCCGAAAGCATCTCCGACGCCATTTCCGACAAGGAAATCAAGGGCCGCCGCGACTTCCGCGACACCCTCACCTTCACCATCGACCCGGCCGACGCCAAGGACTTCGACGACGCACTGTCGTTCAAGCGCCTCGGCGACGGCAACTTCGAGGTGGGAGTCCACATCGCCGACGTAACATGGTACGTAAAGCCCGGCTCCGTCCTCGACCATGAGGCCCAAAACCGCGGCACGTCGGTCTATCTTGTCGACCGCACCGTCCCCATGCTGCCGGAAAAGCTGTCCAACAAGCTGTGCTCCCTGCGCCCGGGCGAAGACAAGCTCACTTTCTCCGCAGTCTTCACCATCACCCCGGCCGGAAAGGTGTTTGAACGCTGGTTCGGCCGCACCATCATCCGTTCCGACTACCGCTTCGCATACGAGACCGCCCAGCAGATCATCGACGCCGGGGCCGACGCCCTTGACGCCGACCTTCGCGGCGGCACCGACGGCAGCAACGGAAAGCCCGAAGAGTTCGGCGTGTGCGAAGGCACGGTGATCCCGCGCAACATCAAAGACGCGGTCATCGAGCTCTGGAAGCTGGCCAAAATATTCAGGGACAAGCGTTTCGCCTCCGGCGCCATCGGCTTCGACCGTCCCGAGATGAAAGTCGACGTAGACGAAAACGGCAAGCCTGTCGCCGTCCACCAGAAGATTTCCCGCGAAGCCAACTGGCTCATCGAAGAATTCATGCTCCTGGCCAACCGCAGCGTGGCCGAATACGTCGCCACCGCCGGCAAGTTCGACGGCAAGGCCCGCAAAGACGCCCGCACCTTCGTCTACCGCGTCCACGACCTCCCCAACACCGACAAACTCTTTGGTCTCAGCCAGTTCGCCAGCCATTTCGGCTACAAGGCCTCCTTCGGCGAGGGCGCCGACGTGGCAAAGGAGCTCGGCAACCTGCTCGACAAGGCCAAGGACAAGCCCGAATACAACGCCTTCCAGATGATAGCCCTCAGGGCCATGGCAAAGGCCAAATACAGCACCGACAACATTGGCCACTACGGCCTGGCCTTCCGCTTCTACACCCACTTCACATCCCCCATCCGCCGCTATCCCGACATGATGGTCCACCGCCTCTTGAGCATCTATCTGGGCCGTGGCGCCTCGCAGGACCGCGACTACTACGAATCCCAGTGCGTCCACGCCTCCGAACGCGAGATGATCGCCGCGGCGGCCGAGCGCGATTCCATCAAATACAAGCTGGTCGAATACATGCAGGACAAGATAGGCAACGAATACGACGGCATCGTTTCGGGCCTGACCGACTGGGGAATGTATGTCGAGACGAACGAAGACCACATCGAGGGCATGGTCGCCCTGCGCGAAGTCCGCAGCGACTTCTTCGAGTTCAACGAAGACAAGTATGAAATACGGGGTCGCCGCAGCGGCCGTGTATTCCGCCTTGGCGACCCCGTAAGAATCAGGGTCAAAGCAACCAATCTCGACCAGCGTATCCTCGACTACGAACTGGTGGAAACCTCATTCACCACCCGTCCTTCCGACGAGCCCCGCCCCAAAGTGCCGGGCCGCCGCCCAAGCCGCAAGCCGGGGCGAAAAACTACTTGATCTTCAGCATCCTTACCCCGTGCGGGGCAATCCAGTACGAACCGGGGGCGATATCCTTCTGGCGCCATAGGTCACGGACGGTGCCGGACAGGGAAAGTTGTTCCAGATACCGGCCGATATCGACTTTCCGCACCTCTTCCGAGAGATTGAAGACACCTATCGCGGTGCCTCCGTCGGAAAGCGGACGGCTCCATATCTGAATGTCGCCATCGACGATAACGGGGCGGGCCTGTTTGCCCAAGGGGTCCTGATCGATGGCGAGCACCTCGTTATTGCAGAGCAGGGCCACCGTGAAATCGTCCATCCGGGACACGTCGCAGCCAATCAGCAGATTGGCCGCCAGCAGGCACCAGAGGCTGATATGGGTGTACTGCTCGTCCACCGTCAGACGGCTGTCACGAAGATGGGCTCCCCAGCCCAGTTGTCCGACTACGAGCATGTCGGGGTCGTTCCAATGGCCGGGCTGGCTGTAGGGATAGAGCGGAGCCTGCTGCACGAATCCGATATCGTAAAGGAACGCCCAAGTATCTCTGATGTCACTGGTCGTCCGCCAGGAGTTGGCATCAACGGCATGGCCCCATTTCCATACCTCGGCAGTGCTGTACTGGCAGAGGGAATAGAATATGTCACGGGGCTGGGCGCGAAGGAATTCTTCCATCTTCAGGTATGGACGCACGAAAGAAGCGATGGATTTGTCGGGATTTTTGTCAAATTCCCGGCTGTATCCGCACCAGTCGTATTTGAGATAATCCACGCCCCAGGAATTGAAGGTTTCCATGTCCTGCTTCTCATGGCCCAGGGAACCGAGGTAGTTGCCGCAGGTGCGGTCGCCGGGCGAAGAGTATATGCCCATACGGAGACCGTGACCATGCAGCCAGTCCCCGAGGCCCTTCATGTCCGGGAATTTATCATTGGCAGAGATGCTGCCGTCGGCATTGCGTGTATCGGCCTCCCATGAATCGTCGATGTTGATGTAATTATAGCCATAGTCGGCCAGACCTTTCAGGAGGATGGCGGATGCCGAGGAAATTACCTTTTCCTGCGAAACGGTAAGACCCCAGCAGTTCCAGGAGTTCCAACCCATAGGGGGCGTGAGGGCGATTTTGGGCCCGACCCGGAGAGTGAATGGCTGCCGGCAAGTACCAAATTCATTTTCAGCGACAAGTGTGAGGTTGTAATCACCGGGAACGCTCACTTTGCCGCCGAGGATGCCTTCCCGGGCATCGATGACAGCCCCTTCCGGGAGACCCTCCACGGAGAAAGACATCGGCCGCTCACCTGAAAAGGCAAGTCGAAGAATGATTGGCGACCCGGGGCGCACGCCGAAGACGGACGGCCCGTTGTAGCGAGGGCTCTTCGGAGCTGCTGGCGTGAGAATATACTTGGGAATAAAAGACTTCGATATGCTCTGACCAGTCTTCTTATCGGTAAATGATGCCGTCCAACGCACCGCTTTCGCCTTGTCGTGCGGGACCACCATGGAGCCGGACTTCGTGACTCCCCCGTCGATTGTTTCGCCGCTTTCGAGGTCGAACCCTTCCAGTCTCAGTTCGCCTCTGATTTTTGACGGTGAAATGACGGACACGGAGCAGTTGCCGTTTTCCTCAGTGAACCGTAAGTCAATGATGTCGGGCTCCGTTGTCATCCGGGCGTTCGTCTGGCCAAGGAAGAGAGCAAGACAACCCAACAATAGTTTCAGTATCATGCCTATGGGTTTTTATTCAGTTGCAAGAGCACATGTTACCGCGACGGAAGCTGCTGACGCAGAGGCGTTTCACCCCGGAACATCTTCCGGGCTTCACCGGTGAGGAACAGGTACCAGTCAGTTCCCTTGCCAGTGTCGATACCCTGGAAGGTTACGCGCAGGTTGGTGGCCGGCTCGCTCCACACATAGTCACCGGAAGGTTTGGAGGCCGAAAGGGAATAACCCCCTGATTTGGAGTAGCTTACCCAATAGCTCATTCCGGCGAAGGAATTGCGCGGAACGCCACTCACCTCGAGTTGCTTGAAGATGGCCGTCCCTTCGTCCATCTCGTCGAACATGCCCACGTAGACGGATTCCGCGCCGGCTGAGATATTGCTGTAGAACTGGTCCCAATAGAACTGGCCGCCTTTGCGGAAACCTGTACGGGTCGGGTCCGGGGCCCCCTTGAAATGGTCCGGATACATGTTCCGGTCGCAGAAGCCGGGGAAAATGTGTGCCGCATAGGAAACGACATGGTCCTCCGTGGAAAAGCCATTGGCGGTTTCGATATCATTTTTGATGCGTTTCTGCCAGCTTTCGCCCGCGAAAGATTCGGCATCGTAACGACCCACCATCCAAGGGAAGAATCCGTCGCTCTGGCGGATAAGTTCCAGCAGGGTTTCGTGCTCCGCACCGCCGACGCAATCGTAGATACCGTCACGCCAGTAGCCGGGGACGCCCAGGAAAATGCTCCAGCCCTGTTCCCTCAACTTGTCGATAACAGGCTTCACGACCGACGGAAGCGGGTGGGTGCCGTCGGCAATTCCAACGCCCCAGAGTCCAATCATCGGCTTGCCGTTTTCGTGGAGATAGTATTTCTGGACGCTGCGGTCCTTCAGCTGGTAATCCCGCATCAGGGCTGCGGCGTCCTCAACAAGGGGCTTAAGGGCGTCTTCCGTCGTCCAACCGCTCATGTCGTACATCACTGCGATAGCACGCTGGTATTGGTTGGAGGCTTTCATTGCGCTGCGGAGCACCTTGTCGAAATGGTCCTTGTTGTCCGCCCCGCGGATTTCGCTGACGAACCGCTGCATCCAGACCCCGTCAAGGCCATATTCCTGCATCCAACGGAAGTGGAGCATGACCGTTTCCTCATCGTAGGAACTGAACACCTGGGCATTGCTGCCGTCAGGGAGGACGAAGGGAGAGCTCTTGCCGGTCTTCTCCACGGTATAGGTCTTTGCATACTCCTGGGTATCAGGCCAGAAGTCGATGGAATTGCGCAGAACGCCGGGAGAGAACGTACCGTTGTTTCCATAGTGGTACCATGAGCCGCCGGCAGTCAGCGGGGAGCCGTCGCCGGGCGTTCCGAACCACCCCTGGTAGCCAGCCATGATCAACCCCTTGTAAGTATCATAAGGCTGTCCTTCCTCGTGGATGGGGAAGGGCATTTCAGGGCCGGGTTCCGGCGTAGGGGCAGGGTCTGGTTCCGGCTGGACGGGAGAAGGCTTGCAGGAGAGCGCCCAAAGGCAGCATAGGCCTGCCAGACCGAGGGAAACAAGGTTATTTCTCATAGTACGGGTTTTCTTTATTGACCGGCATCTTCTTCCAGCATGCAACGTAGCAGCTCGAAGTAGGACGGAGCGTCCAGCCAGACGGCCTTTTCGTTTTCACTTTCAATCTTGTTGCGGACCGCAGCGTGCCAGGATGGTGTCTGGAGGATGGTCCGATACCAGTAGAACGGGATGCTCGGATGCTGAGACAGGTTGCCGAGCACGTACGCGGCGGCTTCTTCCGGGGTCTTGTCGCCACCGATGTCCATTCCGCTGCGCATCACCGGCATGCCGTCGACGAGGAATGCCCTGGAAGACGTTTTCTGCGGGACGATGCCGTTGGGGCTGAAGGTAGCATAGGCCTTCAATAGGTTTTCGGACATCCGGTTGGAGTAGCCGTCGATAATGAAGCCGGTGACGCTCAGGCCCCACTGCTTGTAGAAGGGCTTGTTGTGCTCGGCCCATGCAGCCACGCCGGAAGGCAGCCCGGAAATCTTACGCGGCTCCTCCAGTTCGCCCGGATTGAGGTAGCCGGCCCCGTTGTCGCCGGCGGCAAAATAGTCGGTTCCAAATGCGGAACGGCGCAGATAGTCCATAGCCATTGGCGCCCTGCGTGCCAGGTTGGGATTGATGCACCACATCAGGGGCACCGTGCCGCGCGCCGGGTCGGACCAGAGCTTTGGCATCATCTGGTAGATCCATGCCGCAGCGTCATAGTCGCCCACATAGAACAGGATGTATTTACGGGTCCTGTCCACCTTTCCGTCCTTGTCAAGGTAGCCACGTTTCTGGAGATCTTCGCGGGTCACCCACTCCTGAGGGTACTCGGCCTGGAGCGGGAAATGCTGCCAGAAGGACGCATTGGCCAGGGCGCCGTAAGCGATGGCGTCGGCATCCTTGAAGGCGTTGTAGGCGCTGAGGATGCGGGCGTATTGCCACTCGGTCTCCACAGGACCGTGCGAGCCGCCGGTTTTTCCGAAGTTGGTGTATTTGATAGCCCAGCAGGGGAAACCGCCAACGTGGCAGAACGTCCTGCCTCCGTTGATTTTGTAGATCTCGGCGAGAATTTCCTTCAGGATTTTCAGGTCGGCGCCTTCGGGCTCCGTAGGCGCATCGGTAGCGCTCTCGTCGTCCCAGGGAGAAAGGTCGAAGAAGAAGGCTTTCTTCGAGACGAAGAAATCGTGGTTGGTTAGCTGGTGATGGTTCACGGGCGTGTCGCCGCCGCTGCGCAGCCAGTAGCAATCGGGGTAGTAGGCGGCGTATTCACCGCTGCATTTCCCTTTCTTGAGGTAGTTGTCGATGGCCCAGCGGTACGGCTCGGTCTTCGATGTGAACCGCGAGGTGCCGTTCTCATTGAGCAGCCACACTTTGACCTCGTACCCGGATGCCGTGAGGGTCTGGTAGAGGCTGCCGGCCTTGGCGCTGTAGCGGACTGCGAGGAGGTCTTCCACGCCGGCGACCATGGAGGCGACCGACGATGTCGAGGGGACGGCCATGTCATAGGCGACAAGCCCCTTGATTTCATCCTTGAAGTATCCGAGCGCTTCCACCGGATCCGACACCTGGACGACAGGCCGGTCGGCGAGCCATTTGCCCGACCCGATGATCCGGTCCCACCACCACTGGTCGATATCGATGCCTTCATTGGCAACATAGCGGATATACAACCGCGGTTCCTCACGGTTGACGATACCCTGCAGCGTGGCAGTCAGGTGCATCGTATCCCATAGGGTTATCAAGTCGGCGGATTTACCCGGATTCGTATTCCTGAACCGGCTGAGGTCCAGGAACACGATGGGGGAAGGATCCTTGGCCGGCTGGGTCTCCGGTTCGGGATCCGTGGGGGTCTTTTCCGCGTTGTTTTCCGGTTGCGTACAGGACAGCGGCAGAAGTATCGCCGTCAGCAGTGCCGGCAGGATCAGCTTCTTCAAGGACATGGGCTTACAACTCTTTGTGGTCGCTCTCGGGGATCGACTGTTTCAGATAATCGAAGAATGTGTACGGGTCCAGCACTTCGAAATCCAGCGATCCACGCCGACTCTTGAGCAGTTTGAGTGCCTCGATGACATTGCCGGGGCCGGTCCAGATGATGCGGAACAGGTAGAAACCTGGGGCGGCGGTCGCTTCCCGGTTGGGGATGGCGGCCGACATCGCGTTGGCGCATCCGTTGGGGTCTTTACCGTAATTGCACGTGTTGTTGTAGAGCCGCGTGATAGGCATGCCGTTAGTCACATGGTTCCTGCGGTACTGGGTGTCGTTTTCGAGGATTGTCGCATAACCGTCGGGAGAGAACTGGGCATAGGCCTTTTCCACGGCGTTGGAGGCGGCTTTGTGGTCGAGGACCATCGGAGAGAGGGTCATGTCCCACTGCTCATAGAACTTCTTGTTATGCTCGACGAAAAGCGGCAGGGACTCTTCCGGGATGAAATTCGGATTGAAGTAGCCGGCGCAGGAAGCATCGGCGCCGAACCAGTCGTTGTCGGTCTTCGTCTTGTAGAGATATTCCATGATGTCGGGATAGGTCTCGCTCAGGTTGGGGTTGATGCCCCAGAGAACCGGCAGGTTACCCCGCTCGGGATCCGTCCAGATGTTCTGATCTATCATGAACTCGTACAGCGGCGTGGCGGAGTCGTAGTCGGCCAGCAGGATGGCGATGTAGGTTTTGCCACGCTGGGGTGACCCTTTGACGACCGGGCGGCCCTGCTTGACCGGGCCCACGGGCGCCTGCGAATGCACCGTCATGTTGTAGCAGGCGTGGGCCACGGTGTTCTGATAGCAGTTGTAGGGCGAAATCAGCGCAACGGTTTCCCATTCAGTGGCCACGTCGGCATGCTTGCTGGCATAGCCCGGCTGGTTGCTGTATTTCTTGAAGGAGAAGAAGCCGGCGACCTCGGTCATCTGCTCTCCGGCGCTCAGGCGACGCTGGGCCGAAAGGATCATCTTATAGGTCTCAAGGTCGAGACCGACCTTCTGGCTCTTGTCATCCTGCGGAGCCTCGTCTCCCCAAGGGGAGAGGTCGTAGGTGAAGGCCTTCTTCCCGACAGCCCAGTCGCGTGTCACCACGTAGGAGACATCGCCGTTCTTGCGGGTGAAGTAGCTGTCTTCGTACAGGCACATCAGGTGGGGGTTGCAAAGTCCCTTGTCGAGGTATTCACGCACGGCCCAGCGATAGACGTCGTTCTTGGCGCTGCCGGTTTCGCTGCCGGTAAAGACGCCCTGGAAGTCGCGTTTGATCGGAATGCCGTATTTGCGCTGATAGACCTTGGCCATGCTGGGGCTGAAGACAATGAGGTCTTCGACGCCGGCTGCGGTCGTCGCCGCGTTGAGGGTCGCCGGCACCGCCGTATCCCAGATGGCGCAGCCCTTGATCACGTTAAGTCCCATGAGCAGCAGTTCGTCAAAACTGGTCACTTCCACCTGGCGGTAGTCTTTCAGCCAGCCGTCCTTGCTGAAGAGGTCGAGCCAGTAACGGGTGACGCCCGTCCCGGCCCGTGACTGGACATAGAGATGAACCCCGCTACGGTTGAGGAGGCCCTGAATGCAGGCTACGGCCATCGCTTCGTCAAAGGCATCGAGCGTTCCGACCGGGCGCTGCGGCGTATAGATGTAGAGCACCCCTTCTTCCAGGGGCTTGGGATCGACCTTCACGAGGTCGGTTTCCTCCACCGGCCCCGGCGTGGGCGCGACGGTACTCTGCCCGGGCAGAGCCTTTTCGCTACAGGCCAGGGTCATGATGGAGAAAAGTCCCAGGGTAAGCAGTGATTTCCTCATTACGGTTGTTTTTCTAAGAGCATCAGATTGTCGATTTTCATCACTACGGCGCCGTTGTTGGCCGTGTTGTAGATGCGGACGCGGCGGATCTGGCTCAGATCGATTTCATCATTGGCAAGGGCCTCGGCCAGAGGAAGTTCCAGATGGTTCCATCCGTCGTTCAAGCCCAGGGAATTACGGAACATCCAGTGGAGTTCGTTCTGGTCGAGCGTGGCCGAGGAGGCAATCTCGATCTGTGCATCACCTTCGTCAAGCCGCAACGCGGAGACGTTGGAGATGTACATGTCGATGACGAAATAGCCGTTTTCAATGCTTATGGAAGACGCGTCCACGCTTTTGCCGAAGGACTTGGAGAAGAACACTGTGGCGGCACCGGGGAAATCCTTACGCACACAATAGAGCCCTTCGCGCGGGTCGGACGCATCCAGCGTCGGGGCGCCCGCGTCGGTCTGCCACGAGCCTCCGTTTTCATTGATGGCATCACAACGGTCCAGGTAGACGTAGTTGAGACGGGTGTTGCTGACGATCACCTTGGCGTTGGCCTGCAGGCCGGCCGCCTTGGCTATAACCATGGCCGAGCCTTCCGCCACGGCCGTGACAATTCCGTTTTTCACGGTGATGACCTTCTCGTCGGAGGTGCTCCATTCAAACTGGAGGTCGGCTGGAATATACTCCGTCTCAAACTGCATGCTTTCCCCTACCTTAAGCTGAACGCTTGAGGGGGTAACACTTGCCATCGGGACTGTGATATCGCAGCTGGCGGTTGCGTGCCCGCTGGCAGCGGTTACCGTTGCAATGCCGTAGGCCAAGGCTTTCACGACGCCTTCGGCGGATACGGATACCGCATCCCAGTCGCTGGAATTCCACTTGACGGGCGCCCCGTCGGACACGGTCGCCACCAGTTGCCGTTCTTCGCCGGGCATGAGGCCCAGCTGGGTCGGCGTCAGCGTGATAGTCCGCAACGGGTTGTCATCCGTGCCGGCCTCTTCCGCCGCTCCTGAGGAGCAGGCGGAGAAGGCGGCAGTGAGTAAGACCCCTGCGGAGAGAAGTGCTAACAAAGATTTCATGTCCGGATTGTTACTGGCCAAGGTTCCGCATGCGGATATTGTCGAGTTTTACCGCCACGGGGCTGTCAGTCTCCCATCCGACATGATAGAAACGGAAGTGGTTGATGGCCGCCATGTTGGGCTCGCCACCGCTCACAGAGGCAGTGGACAAGGGCAGGTCGATGTGATTCCAGCCGTCCTTGAGGTTCAGGCTCTTGATGTCCCAGCAGTATTCGGCGTCGTCATCCTTGGTGGTGCTGCTTATTTCAATCTGTCCGTTACCGTCGTTCAGCTTCATGCCTGCGGCGTTGGAAACATAAATATCAAAGGACAGATGACCTTTTTCCTTGGTGACGGACGAGCAGTCGACGGCATTCTCCAGATTGAAAATCCAGACGAACGGGCCGGGAGCCGAGGCCGACAGGCAGGCCTTTCCTTCCTGATGATTATCCATGTCAAGGCCGAGGCTGGCCACATGTTCCCAGCCGGTCACGTCTTCGCAATGCGTGATATATACGGCACCGGGATCCGAAGGCTTTTCAGTTGAGGAGGCGTCGCGTTCGACGATGCGGATATCGTCGATCTTGATGGTCGTGGAACCGATCTTCGCGGCATGATACCAGCGGATGCGCTTGATCTGGGCCATGTTGATCTGACCGTCGGTCTTTGCACCCTTGAAGCGGAGTTCGATGTGGTTCCAGCCGTTCTTGATGTTCCACTCGGACACCGGCCAGCTGACTTCTTCCTGGTCAGGATTTTCGCTGCTGCCGATTTCGAACTGGGAGGCTTCGATGTTGCCGCCGAGATTCAGTTTGGTCACGTCTTCGAACCAGACATCC
>ONKE01000003.1 GCA_900318355.1 uncultured Bacteroidales bacterium | reverse complement strand
GTCTGTTTGGGCTGGAAGAAGATGGGATAGTTGCTGCCCGTCCCCTTGACAGTGTAGCCCTTGATGAAGATAACCTCAGGGCTGGCGCTGTTGGGCTGGGTGAAGAGTTTATAGTAATTCTCGGCCGCTTCTTCCGGGGAGGCCGGATTGGGCATGTAGAGGCCGTAGCGACCGGAAAGGATTACCATCTCAGCTGCTTCTATGGCATCTTTGTACCAACCTTCGGCAGCGGATGCCTCGACTCCGACCAAACCGTCAGTTACCGCTTTGCCGGCCAATGCGACGTTTTCGCCGTACTTTGCCACCGAAGCGGCAAAAAGCGCGACGCGGGACGTAAGGGCGGCTGCTACATATTTATTGGCGCGACGGTCTGAATTACCCACGGCAGGAAGCTTTTCCATTGCATTTTTCCCCATCGAGATGGCATATTCCCACGTCTCCTTTTCCGTCGCACGGGGGACTTTCAGGGCATCCACGTCTCCTTCCCACTGCTGCGTCGAAGTGATGATAGGTACACCGCCATAACGCTTGGCCAGGCCGAAGTAAGTATAGCACTTGATGAATGACACCTCGCCTTCGAGAGCAGCCTTCTCGTCGTCACGGATGGGAAGGTTCGGAATGGCGTCCGAGAGGATATTCACGTCGCGCAACAGCCTGAATGCCGAATTCCACCAACGGAAATAATTGACACTATAGTGGTCGACATACTGGGAATGGGTCGCTTCTTCGGTAAACATGGCGGGAACCATGTTGGAGTGTGTATAGTGCTGGTCGAAGCCGTCACGCATATAGTTAAAGTCCTCAACTGGCAACTGCGAGTAGAGATTGGCCATATACAGTTCCACGCCGGCAGCTGAAGAAAACAGGTTTTCCTGACTGATTTTATCCTTGGGCTTGATGTTCAGATAGTCTGCACAGGAGGTCAGCACGAATGCTGCGAACAGGACTGAAAGTATAGTGTATTTTCTCATAATGCCATTAGAATGAAATGTTTACACCAAAGTTCCAACTTTGCATCAGAGGGTAATTACACCCCATGCTGCTGGTTCCAACAGTCTTCTCAGGGTCGAAAGGCTTCACGAACGGATCACAGATCGTGAAAACGTTGTTGCCATTGACGTAGACGCGCGCCTTGCTGATACCGACCTTGGCCGTCCATCGCTGTGGCAGCGTGTAACCTATGGTCAGGTTCTTCAAGCGGAGGTAGGTGACATCGCGGCGCCATACGGCACTCTCGTTGTAATTTGAGCCCGCATCGTTGATAAGACGTGTCGACGGCCATTTGCCAGGAACCCACTCGCTGTTTTCGTCATAAATGTCGGCCCTGTGCCATCGGTCATAGAAATAAGCAGGTGTGTTGAGGTTGTAGGCGAGCACCTCAGCATACATCTCCTGGAACCTGATGGTGTTGAATCCGGAGCCGTGGAACACCATGGAGAAGTCCAGACCCTTCCATGAACCGGACAGACTCAGGCCGTAGAAGAGTTTCGGATATCCGCTGAAGAACAGGGGCACCATGTCGTTGCCGTTGATAATGCCGTCTTCGTTCATGTCCTTGTAGATATAGTCGCCGGGGAGGATTTTGCCGTTGCCACGGGCGCCGTTCTGTATGGGCGCATCGAGGATTTCCTGCTCGGTTTGGAACTGGCCGAGGACGACATAGCCCCAGTAGACGTCATTGTAGCGGTTGGTCCGTCCGGAACGCCACTTGGCCCGGGTGCTTGAGAATTCGGACTCTTCCACATACAGATTCTGGGAACGGGCATAGTTGAAGTTGCCGGAAATGTTGTAGTAGAAGTCACCGAAGTGTCCGCTCCACGCCGCCGTGAAATCAACGCCGAAAGTACGGTCGCTGTTGAGGTTCTCCTGCGGAAGCGATGCTCCGAAGGTGTTAGGAAGCGAGAGGGAACGGGTGCCAAGAAGTCCGGAGCGATCGCGCTTGTACACGTCGACCGAGAACGTGAGATTGTTGCGGAGGAAACCGAAATCGATACCGGCATCGGCCATTCTGGAAGTGAACCACGTCAGGCGATCATTGACGAGCGCAGGAGAAGCCGCTCCGGTAGTCCATGAACCGTCGGTGAACTCATAACCGCCGCCACCAGTCACACTGAAGCCTGGAACATACTGGAAAGGCTTGCCGTTGTCTTCACCGACCAAACCGTAGGAAGCGCGAAGCTTGAGGTATGAGATGACCCGCTGACGTTTCATGAAATTCTCTTCGGACACGCGCCAGCCGGCTGAAACAACGGGGAAGAAGCCCCAACGCATCTGCGGGCTATAGAGGCAGGAGCCGTCGTAGCGGAAGGATGCATCGACCAGGTAACGGTCGCGATAGGCATAGGACAGACGGCCGATATAGGACATGCTCGTCTCGTCGTTCTCCATACCTCTCGTTTTCATGTTGTTTTCGCTGGCAAGGTCGACCTGGTCTCCGGTATAGAAGGAATACTCGCGAAGTAGACGGCTGTAGCGGCTGTGATAGCCGGTCTGCTCATACACCAACGTGGCTTCGGTCAGGTGTTTACCGCCGAAAAGATGAGAGTATGCCAGAGTCGCTTGCAGCGTGGAAAGGCCGGATGTCGTATAGTCGTTACTGATCGTAGACGGCCCGTTCATCTCCTTGGGTGTGTACGGAATGTCTGCCGCCTCGTCGTAGACATAGAGGTTGTAGGCCTTGTTGAGAGTTTTGTTGGAGATGTAACGGAAGTTGTAGCTGTAGTTGACCTTGGCATAGAGGCCTTCAAGGAAAGGGAAATCGTAACGAATGGCGGCCGATCCGTTGAAAATGCGGTCGTCGGTGTTGTTGTAGCCGGAAACTTCGGACATCGATTTTGCCAGGGCATGGCCGTATGAGGTCACGGCCATATAATCGGTGTTGTCGTTGGCATAGATCTTTTCCGTCGGAAGGGCCGTGCGGGATGAGAAAAACACGTCGTAGAAGCCGCCTACCGTGCCTGTCTTCTTGTCGGACGAACCGGAGAGCTGGAAGTCCACGTGGAGATTATCGGTGACGTCAACGTTGATGTTGGAACGGAAATCGACCTTGTTGTATCCGAGGTCGCCACTGCGGAGGAGGCCCTCATCGGTCACATAACCCGCGCCGACGTAGTATTTCGCGCGCTGAGTTGCGCCCTCAACCGAGAGGTGATATTGCTGCTGGGTCGAGAACGGCTTAATGACGGCATTGTACCAGTCGGTCGAAGGGGCGACAGCTTCGGCGGCCAGCTGCTCGCGAGTATAGGCGGGCGTTCCGGTATTATAGATGATGGCTTCGTTGTAAAGTTCCGTCCATTGCTTACGATTGCTCATGGTCGGCATGTCGGTAGGCATCTGGATACCGGCCACTGCTTCGAAAGACAGGACGGGGCGCTTGGAACTGCCCGTCTTTGTCGTTACAATAACGACGCCGTTGGCGCCACGACGGCCGTAGACCGCACCAAGTGCATCCTTGATGACGGAAATGCTCTCGATGTCATTGGGGTCCAGTCGCTGGAAAATATTGTTACCGGACACCTGCGGGATACCGTCCACAACGTAAAGCGGGTTGCCGAAGCCACGAATGTTGATGCTGGTGGCGAAGGAGCCGGGTTCACCGTTTTCCTGACGGATCTGCAGACCGGCTACCTTTCCGGCCAGATCTTGGGCAAGGGAAGAACTGGTTGCGGTCTTTAGTTCCTTTCCGCCGCCGATGCTGGAGACGGCGCCTGTGAGGTTTTCTCTCTTGCGGACTCCGTAGCCGATGACGACGGCATCGTCCAGACGCTCAGAATCTGTCTGCAGAGTGATCGTTTTCCCATCCACGTCGCGTGCGTGCGCAGAATAGTCCTTGAACCCCAGGAAACTGAAGCCAAGCACATCTTCCGGAAGGGCCTTCATCTCAAATTGCCCATCGATATCAGTCGTAGTGGAGGTCTTGGAACGGGTGCTGAACACCACCGCTCCGGGGATCGGCGCGCCGGCCTCATCCAGAACACGTCCCTTGACAAGCTTGCCTGCCTGCTGGGCCGCTGCCGGCTCCACAACCGGCAAGAAAGCCAGCAGGAGAAGGATTGTTGCTTTTAGGATTTTCATATTTCTCATAAACGCACTGTTATTGGCTGGGACAAAAATAAAAGGCGACCTTTAACGGCCGCCTTAATGAATCCTTAATGAGAGTCGGAATTATATAAAATGTTTTAATTTTTTTTGTTTGGCCAACCATTTTACCGCATCCGCCGGCTTGTCGGAATTGATGTATGAGACTCCGAGCGACAAGGCAGTCTCCCATCCAAGCTCAGTATCCGGGAAACCCCATACGCGGAATCCGCAACCAAGTTTCGCGGCGGCTTCTACGTCGGCACGTATCTTTTGGGCATCGGTCTCAGGCAGCGGAAGAATGACTCCCGACCAGGAGGTGTAGCTCGATTTAGCCTGACTGATAAGTGGCACGCGGGCAAGCTGTCCGGCCGTATAATCCCTTCCCGGGCGTCCGTCGAAGAAAACGAAATCCGGATACGAAGTGAAATCCTTTGCTTCTACGGCGTCGCCGGAGACGAGTAAGCGCACGGCATATGGATTGTGAACGCGGTCGAAACACTGGGCATATCCTCCGGACTGGATGATATCCACGAGTTTATCAAGCCCGGCCTTACCATTTTTCAAGTCAACGAGCAGCTGCAACGGGCGCCCGTCTGCATATGCGCGGCCACCGTTGTCGGCCATCACCTTCTTTATTGGGTCAAGATAGAGTTGGGTGATAAGGGCATCTTCC
>ONKE01000058.1 GCA_900318355.1 uncultured Bacteroidales bacterium | reverse complement strand
GAAGAGGGATTCGAACCCCCGGTACGTTGCCGTACAACAGTTTTCAAGACTGCCGCCATCGACCACTCGGCCATTCCTCCGGAATTTTTGCGGATGCAAAGATAAGTTTTTTTGCGGAGGTACGCAAGTGCCGGGGCGGGAGGATGATAAAAAGTGGCGCGCAAGGCGGGGAAGCAAGAGCGCAGCCGCCAGCGGAGCACGCGCAAGGCGGGGACGCAAGCGCGCAGCCGCTAGCGCAGCGCGCGCATGGCGTTGAGGACGGCGAGGACGGTGACGCCGACGTCGGCGAAGACGGCGAGGCCCATGGTGGCGATGCCGAAAACGGCGAGGATGAGCACGGCGAGTTTGACGCCGATTGCAAACCACATGTTTTCGCGGGCGATGCGGAGCGTGCGGCGGGCGATGCGGACGGCGAGGGCCACCTTTGACGGCTTGTCGTCCATGATCACCACGTCGGCGGCTTCGATTGCCGCGTCGCTTCCGAGACCTCCCATGGCCACGCCGACATCAGCGCGGGCGAGGACGGGAGCGTCGTTGATGCCGTCGCCGACGAACGCGAGCGTGCCCATAGGCAGCAGTTCCTCGACCCTGGCGACCTTGTCCTGGGGCAGCAAGCCAGCATAGAAGCTGTCTACGCCGGTCTGGCGGGCAACATCCGCGGCGGCCTGCTCGACGTCTCCGGTTAGCATGACGGCGCGCTCGACCCCGAGTTCGTGCAACTCGCTAACCGCCTGGGCGGCATCGGCCTTGACGCGGTCCGAGATGACGATATGTCCGGCATAAATGCCGTCAACGGCGACGTGGATGGTGGTCCCGACGTGCGTGCTGCAAGGATGCCACACTGCACCGACTTCGTCCATGAGAAGTCCGTTGCCCACTGCCACCGTCTTCCCTTCGATCAGCGCCGTAAGCCCTTTCCCGGCGAATTCGTGAATGTCGGAAACCGCGCAGCCGTCCTGCTCGTCGGGGTAGGCCTGACGCAGCGCCACGGCGATAGGATGGGTGGAATGACGCTCCACATGCGCCGCCAGATGCAGCAATTCCCGTTCGTCGATCTCGTGCGGATGAACGGCCACCACGGCGAAAGTGCCTTCGGTCAGGGTGCCGGTCTTGTCGAAAACGGCAGTGCGGATCTTGGCCATCGTGTCCATGAACGACGCTCCCTTGAAGAGAATACCCTTGCGGGAGGCGCCGCCAATGCCTCCGAAGAAGGTCAGCGGAACCGAAATGACCAGCGCGCACGGGCAGGAAACAACAAGGAACATCAGCGCACGGTAGACCCACGTCGCCCATTGCCCCGTCACCAGCGACGGAACGATGGCGAGCAGCACGGCCAGGCCGACCACGATCGGGGTATAGATCCGGGCGAAACGGGTGATGAACTTTTCGCTGCCTGACTTGTTCTCGGCGGCATTTTCGACCAGTTCGAGGATGCGGGCGGCCGTTGACTCTCCGGCCGCACGGACGGTCTTTGCGCGCAGCACTCCGGACAGGACCACATATCCCGACAGGACCTCGTCTTCCGGCCCGGCTTCACGCGGCAGGCTCTCTCCGGTGAGGGCCCGCGTGTCAAGGGAGGAATTACCCTCGACGATAACGGCATCGGCGGGGACCTTGTCGCCGGGACGCAACACAATCACTTCTCCTACAGCCACTTCTTCGGGCCGAACCGTCTGGATGGCGCCGTCCCGTTCAACACGAGCGGAGTCGGGGCGGATGTCCATCAGATGGGCTACGGACCTTCGCGAGCGGCCTTCGGCAATGCCTTCAAACAGCTCTCCGACCTGGAAAAACAGCATCACGAACACCGCCTCTGGGAACTGTGCCTCGGCTCCGGGCAGGAAACCTATCGCAAGGGCCCCCAGCGTGGCAACGCTCATGAGGAAATTCTCGTCGAGCGCCTCGCCTTCGGAAAGCGCCTCGGCGGCCTCCTTGAGCGTGTCCAGACCTACTATAAGATATGGAATGAGATATATCAGCAGATACTGCCATACGGCCCATTCCGTATTCTTCTCTATTAGTACGGCCGCTGCCAGGAGCACGGCGGCGACAACAATCTTCACTATGCGCCCGCGCGGACTTTCCTCCTCGTGGTCATGGAGATGATGGTCCTCGTGGTGATGCTCTTCCCCGTGGACTTCGTGGTGATGGTGATGTGATTCGTGTGCCATAGTCTGCAATTCTTAACCTGGCACAAAGGTACGGGACAAAAAATGCAACCGGGTTGCAAAATAGAAAAATACTGCTTATCTTTGCAATCCCAATCTTGACAGGGGCGTAGCTCAGTTGGTTCAGAGCGCTTCAGTCACATTGAAGAGGTCATCGGTTCGACCCCGATCGTCCCTACTAAAAAAGCCGCTGGAAAGCGGCTTTTTCTATTTTTCCTGAGTCATGTACTGGCGCGGCGAAACTCCGACCGACGCCTTGAAATATTTGCCGAAGAACGACGAATTCGGGAAATGAAGGGCGTCGCTGACCTCTCCGACGGAATAGTTGCCGGTGCGGAGCATGGCCTTGGCCTCGAGGATCACGTGGTCGCGGATCCAGTCGCTGGCATGCCTGCCGCTGATTTCATTTATCTGCTTTGCAAAATACTTGGGCGTCATGTTGAACCTCGAGGAGTAGAAGCCGATCCGGCGCTCCGTGGCGCAGTAGGCCTGGACGTCGTGGAGGAAGCGGATGAAGAGGTTTTCACGCCGCTTTTTGCTGCTCGATTCCAGATTGTCCCGCCTGTTTTGCGTCCACTGGGCGAGGGCGGCGGTAAGGATGCGCATCAATCCTCCCGCGGCATCGCGGGGGTACATGAAATCGTCCATCTTCAGTATGCCGCGGGTCATCTGGTAGATGGACTGCAACATGCCCATCTGCTGTTCCTCCAGATGGAAAATGGAAGGGCGGATGACACGTCTCTGCAGGATCAGGAAGCTTTCGTCGGTGTTGCCGCCAAGGAGCGCGTCCTGGTCAAAAGCGATGACGCCTGTCTTTATGTCAGGGGTGATCTTGAGCACGTCCACTATGATGCCGGACTGGCAGAGAAGAACGTCGCCCGGGCCTACGGAATAATCCGTCAGGTTGATCCGCGCGTGGACCGAACCTTCGAGGATAAAGAGGACGAAGGTGAACATCGGCTTGTACGGAAACCGGGGGCTGATGTCTATCATATTGTCGCTGCCGAGCTCCAGCGTGGCATCCGGCATCTGGGGCGGGAGGAAGTTGTCGTCCAGATACAGGAGGGATTCCAGGGATGCGGAATGGTCGGAATGCGACAGCATTTCGAGACCGATTTGGGTAACGGCCTTTGCGGATTTACGCATAATATGTTCTTTTGTAGAATGTTGCAGCAAAAATTATTCCTAACAGAGTGCCCGCAAACGTAAACGCGGTAAAAATTGTTGTTCTAAAAGTAAAAAACCGGAACGCCATAGGCGCCCCGGTTTTTTCAGCAGTCGAAAAGGAGCTAGAAGATTTCAGGCTCCTTGTTTTCCGGCTCGGCGGGAGCATCGAAGCTGCGGCGGGGACGGTCATCCCTGCGGGGACGGTCGTCACGACGCTCGCGGCGCTCGCCGCCACGATGGTCGTCGCGGCGTCCACCCTCGCGACGGTCGCCTCCGCGGCGGTCGTCACGGCGTCCGCCTTCGCGGCGCTCGCGCTTGGGCTCGACATAGCCTTCGGGCTTCTCGGTAAGTGCGCGCATGGAAAGGCGCATCTTGCCGCTCTTCTCATCGTATTCGAGGAGTTTGACATCGATCTCGTCGCCGACCTTGAGCACATCCTCGACGTTCTCGGTCTTGGTCCATGCGATTTCGCTCACATGCAGCAGACCTTCCTTGCCGGGGAGAATCTCGATGAAGGCGCCGAAGTCCTGGAGGCTGACCACCTTGCCGTGATAGACCTTTCCGGCCTCGGGAACGGCGCAGATGTTCTGGATCCACTCGTAGGCCTTCTGCATGGCCTCGCTGTCGTTGGTGGCGATGTCCACGATACCCTTGCCGTCGATCTCGTCGATGTTGATGACGGCGCCGGTCTCGGCCTGGATCTTCTGGATGGTCTCTCCGCCCTTTCCGATGACGGCACCGATGAACTCCTTCGGGATCTCGAAGGACTTGATGCGCGGAACGAAGGGCCTGTAGTCCTCGCGGGGCTCGCTGATGGTCTTCATCATTTCGCCCATGATGTGGAGGCGACCCTGACGGGCCTGCTCCAGGGCCTTGGCCAGCACCTCGTAGGAGAGGCCGTCGACCTTGATGTCCATCTGGGTGGCGGTGATACCGTCCTTGGTACCGGTCACCTTGAAGTCCATGTCG